>CAYJIP010000001.1:0-199558 GCA_964370265.1 uncultured Clostridium sp.
AATTATTAGAATTAGTTGAAATGGAAGTAAGAGATTTATTATCTGACTACGGATTCCCAGGAGATGATATTCCAGTAGTTAAAGGTTCTTCATTAAACGTATTAGAATCAACTTCAACAAGTGCTGATGAAGCTGTATACGCTCCAATGAAAGAATTAATGGATGCTGTTGATAGTTATATACCAACACCAGAAAGACCAGTTGATTTACCATTCTTAATGCCAGTAGAAGACGTTTTCACAATTACAGGACGTGGAACAGTTGCTACAGGTAGAGTAGAAAGAGGAATCGTTAAAGTTTCTGATGAAGTTGAAATCATCGGATTAACATCTGAAAGAAAGAAAACAGTTGTTACTGGAGTTGAAATGTTCAGAAAATTATTAGATCAAGCAGAAGCTGGAGATAATATCGGAGCATTATTAAGAGGTGTTGATAGAAATGACATCGAAAGAGGTCAAGTTCTTTCTAAAGCTGGAACAATAAATCCACATACAAAATTTACTTCAGAAGTTTATGTATTAACTAAAGAAGAAGGTGGAAGACATACACCATTCTTTAACGGATACAGACCACAATTCTATTTCAGAACTACAGACGTTACTGGAATTATCGAATTACCAGCTGGAACTGAAATGGTTATGCCAGGTGATAATATCGCTATGACAATAGAATTAATTACTCCAATCGCTATCGAAAAAGGATTAAGATTCGCTATTCGTGAAGGTGGAAGAACAGTTGGTTCTGGAGTTGTTGCTGATATATTAGCTTAATTTGATTAAGAAATTAGTAATAATTTAAAATTAATTATATAAATGAAAAAGAAAACAATTTAATTGTTTTCTTTTTTCGTAATATATTCAATTATACTTGATTTTTGATGAAAATAATAATAAAATATATATGTTAAACATATAATCAAATAAACTAACTAGGAGGAAAGCAATGAAAATATTATTAGATGCAATGGGAGGAGATAATGCTCCTGATGCTAATATTAAAGGTGCTGTGAACGCAATTAATAAAGTTTCTGCTGAAGTGATTTTATTGGGTGATGAAGAAATAATTAGGCAAAAGGTAAAAGAATTTTATAATAAAGAAATAGAGCAAATATCAGATAGATTGAAAATAAGACATACAACAGAAGTAATTGATATGTGTGATACTCCAACAGTTGCAATTAAACAAAAAAAGGATTCGTCAATGGTTGTTGGTTTTAGAATGCTAAAAGAAGAAGAAGGTGATGTTTTTGTATCTGCTGGAAATTCAGGAGCATTATTAACTGGAGCAACACTATTAATTGGTAGAATAAAAGGAATAGATAGACCGGCCTTAGCTGGAATATTACCATCTCATAATAGTAAATTCATGTTAGTGGATGCAGGGGCTAATACTAACTGTAAACCAATTAATTTATTACAATTCGCACAAATGTCAAGTATATACATAAAAAGTACATATGGTATCGAAAATCCATCTATTGGATTATTAAATATTGGAACAGAAGAGACTAAAGGTAATGATTTAACTCGAGAAAGTTATAATTTAATAAAAGAAAACGCAGAAGAATTAGATATAAATTTTGCTGGAAATGTCGAAGGTAGAGAAGTATTTGAAGGTAAAATAGATGCTCTAGTAACAGATGGATTTACAGGAAATATATTTTTAAAAACTACAGAAGGTGTAGGTAAATTTGTTAAAACAGCATTAACAGAATCTTTAACAGGTAGAATAATAGATAAAATATTAGCTATACCATCTTTACCAGCTATAAAAAGATTTACTAAAAAATTAGATTATAAATCATATGGTGGAGCATTATTTTTAGGAGTAAAAAAACCAATAGTAAAAGCTCATGGTAGTAGTGATGAAAAGCTATTTGAATATACTTTAATTCAAGCAGAACAATTTGTTGAGAATAAAGCGGTAGATAAAATGATTGAAGAATTTGCTAAGCAAAGAGAAAAACAAGAATTAAAAAACAGCTAAAACCCCTATAAACAAAGGGAATTTGACTTGTTAGTATAAAAAAAAGAATTTTCATAAATTTACTTGACAAAACATTAAACATATAATATAAAAGATGTATGAAAAATTTAAAATGATCAAAATATATATCATTTGAAAAATGGGAGGAGGTGAACTCGAAAATGAGTTCAGAAGAAGTTTTAGAAAAAGTAAAAGGAATAATTGTTGAACAATTAGGTGTTGCTGAAAATACAGTAACTATGGAAGCATCATTTGTTGATGATTTAGGAGCTGATTCATTAGATATAGTTGAATTAGTTATGGCTTTAGAAGAAGAATTTGATATGGAAATACCAGATACTGATGCTGAAAAAGTAGCTACAGTTGGAGATGTTGTTGAATACATCAAAGAAAACAAATAATATGGAATTAGTAAAAAAGAAGTGAGAAATCACTTCTTTTTTTTACTAATTGAAAGATAAGTATACATCAAAATTACTAATAAAATCATTCAAATAATTATGAACATTTTTTTTAAGAATGACTTCTTCAGAAAATATATTTAATAGTATAGTTGATGACTCATTAAAGGTTGTTTTAATTATTCCTAAAGAGTCTTTAAAATCAAGTGGTGAGACTAAATCATATGTAGCATTAATCGATGTTTGTATTTGAGAAGCATCAGAATCATTAATTGGTATTATATTCGGAAAATTATAATAAAAATGTACATTAAACTCATTATAGTACCCTTTGTTAATATTAAAATTTTCCAAATTAGAAGTTTTCCAATTTTTAAAATCTTCATTAATAATATTATAAATATTAACATAGCTATAATTATCAAAGGCATAGTCTAAAAGCTTTTTTGAATCAGAAGTCCTAAAATCTTTAGTGTCAGCACCAAGGACCACACAAATTAAATCCATATCATCTTGTTTACAAGCAGTTACCAAACATCTATTAGCACCATTAGTAAAACCAGTTTTTACACCATAAATACCCTCATAATTTCCTAACAATTCATTAGTATTAGTTAAAGTTCTTGTGTAATTATCAATAGTAATAGTATATTGTTTTGTACCAACAATTTTTAAAAACATCTCATTTGATAATGCATAATCACTAAGTATTGCTAACTCGGTTGCAGTAGTAAAATGATTTTCAGAGTCTAAGCCATGAGGAGATTCAAAGTTAGTATTGCTAAGTCCTAGTTCTTTTGCTTTTGTATTCATTAAAATTGAAAAATTTTCAATAGAACCAGCAGTATGTTCTGCAAGTGCAATTGCGGCATCATTTCCAGATGCTAATAAAAGGCCATAAAGAAGATCAAGAACTGTAACAACGTCTCCAGTAGAAACATTGATAACAGAACCACCAATAGAAGAAGCATTTTTCGAAATTTCTACTAACTCATTTAGGTCGATATTTTCTAATACAATTATAGCAGTCATTATTTTTGTTGTGGAAGCCATAGGAACAGATATATTTTCATCTCTTCCGAAAATAACAGTATTACTTAATCTATCAAAAACTACATAATTATTCGAATTAATATTAAGTGCATTTAAATCGTCTATAGTTTTTTCACTAGGTTGAAGTGTGAAAGAATCAGCATTATTGGAAAGATATGTATTAGCATAAGTTGTATTGAGTCGATATTGAAAATTGAGCATAAAATAAAATATTAAAATTAAAATTGGTAATAATAAATAATGTAATTTTAGTATTTTGAATATATATTTTTTTTTATTAAAATAAGTTAGCATATTCACCTCTTTATATTATTTGAAAAGCAATTAAGTAGTATGTATTAATATAGTATATTTATTATATAAAAAATTATGAAAAAAGCAGCGAAAAATATAATAAAAGTTATTATTGGAAATTAAATAATGTTTGAAATTTTTTTTTGAATAATGTATAGAAAACTAGGGAAATATGGACAAAAATTAAAAGTTTACAGAAAATCATAAAATATATTTAAATTAACTTGAAAAATATGGATAAAAAAATCTGATTAGTTGATTTTATGGCGGAAATGTAATATAATTGTAATACAGTTTAAAAATCTAGTTCCCGTAGGTATTAGTAAAATAGGTAAAAATTGCACGTTAAAATAATCAGAAATACTATTGACTAAAAATTTAAATATAGTAAAATATATAGTAGAGGAACTTCTTAAGAAAGGGAGAAAAAATATGAAAATAAATAAAAAAGTATTGTATGGATTAGCAATAATAATATTTTTTGGAATAATTTTAATTACAAATAATACTTATGCAGCAATAGCTACTAATCCTAAATATTTAGGTGTAACTGAATTAATGACAGAAGAAAATCCAGATATGGGGTATGGAATCGGAGATCCAAATGCAAATGGAGTAGGTACTCCGATTGCAGCTAAAATATGGAACATAATGGAATATACGTCATTAACTTCAAATGACCCAACAGAAGAAGATATATATTGTATAAAAGCAGGAATTGGGTTTACAGATGTAGATAGATTAGCAGAATATAATATCTTTTATGATATGAAAACAGAAAGAGCTCAAATTCAAGCACAAAATGATGTTTTGAAAAGTTTAGTTGAAGGTACAAAAAACGGAGTAAGTGTATACAATGCAATGTTGGCAATGTTCGACTTAATGTATATAAATGATTATTCTACACCAGAAGATTTTGACAACTTATTAGCAGCAGCAGGGATTGATCCAGCAAATTTCGATGATGTTAAATTATCAATAACAGATGTATTGGCAGTACAACAATCAGCATTATGGTATTATACAAATTATGATGATAATCCATCATTATATGATCAAACAACAAAAGGAGATTGGTTAACATATACATTAGATGGAACAACATATAATAATATGACAGACTATAATCCTACGAATGTATTACCATCGATGAGTGTAGGAGCAATTAAAATGGCTCAAGCTGATATGTTATACGATTATTTAATTACTGAAGCAGCTAGATTAGCTCCAACTTATGAAACAATATCAACAGTAACAGCACCAGCCAAGGTAAATACTACAACATTAAATTATGAAATATCCGGAGCAGATTATGTAATTGGTCCAATTAATATAACTGAAGAAAATGGTATACCATATACAATAGATTTTGTTGTATCAAATAATGATCTAGAAACAACAGGATATAAATTATTAGATAGTACAAAAACTGAAGTATCAAATGGTACAACGGTAAAAGATTTAGTAGGAACAAATTTCTATATATCTGTACCAAGAAATACAGCACAAACAATATCAATTGATATTGATATAAATTATGGAACTAGCCAAATGACATTATGGGCTTCTTCTACAAACAATCAAGAACAACCAGTTGTGATTCCAACAAGAGAACCACAAACAGTTTCAGCGAAATTAATGATTACACCAGTAACAAGTGAATTTGATTTGAAATTAATCAAAAGAATAGTAGCTGTAAATAATCAAAACGTACCTGAAAGAATAGAAGGTGTAGATGTAAGTGAATTAAATGTTATTAAACCAGATGGTTCTATGGCAACAACAGGAATTTACGATTTAAATAAAGAGCCAGTTTTAGTAAAACAAGGTGATATAGTAACATACACATTTAGAATATATAATGAAGGAACAATTGATGGATATGCTTCAGAAATAACAGAAGATATACCAGAAGGTTTAGAATTTATTTGGTCATCTAAAACAGGAGCTGATTTAGATGCAGATACAACATTGACAGCTGAAGAAAAAGAAGCAGTAGAGTTTAACCAGAAATACTTATGGGGAAATTTTGTATATGATGCTTCAGGAGAAAAAATAGTTCAAATATCATCTGATTATTTATCAAAAGATAATGAACCAACACCAGGAGCTAATTTAATACCAGCATTTGGAGATAATGATGGTACAAAAACAGAAGCAGATTTATCATATAAAGAAATATCTGTAATGTTAAAAGTAACAGCAGAAAATATTGGTGGAAATATAATAAGAAATGAAGCAGCAATAACAGAAGATACAGATGAGAACGGTGATCCTGTAGATGATAGAGATTCAGATACAGAAGAATGGGAAAAATATGAAGACGACGAAGACTTTGATAATATAGTATTACAATCATTTGATATTGCATTAAGAAAATTTATAACTGCTGTAAGTGCAGATGAAACAATATTAGAAGATGAAAAATTATTAAATCAAGATGGATCATATGCAAGAGCACCAGAAGTAGATACTTCAAAATTAAATGCACTTGATGCAGATGGGAATTTAATAACAACTGCAGAATATAATCATACTAAAGAACCATTATTAGTACAACAAGGAGACTATATCGTATACACATTAAGAGTATATAATGAAGGTGAATTAGATGGATATGCAGCAGAAATAAAAGACTTTTTACCACCAGAATTAGAATATGTTGATGGAGAATTCAATGATAATTTGGGTTGGTCAGTATCAGCAGATGGAAGAACAGTAACAACTAGATACTTAGAAAACACATTAATAGAAAAACCAACAGTAGGAGCTGATGGAGAATTAGTTTTAGACTATGCAGATGTACAAATTTTATGTAAGTTAAAAGATGGAGTTGAAGTAGATAAAATAATTACAAATTTAGCAGAAATCACAGAATATCAAGATGAAGATAAAGATCCAGTAACTGATAGAGATTCTGAAGAAGATAACATAGTACTTCCAAGTGATGAAAATTTACCAGGATATAAAGAAGATGAAACAGGAGAATATGTTCCAGGACAAGAAGATGATGATGACTTTGAAAAAGTAGTAGTAAAATCATTTGATATTGCGTTAAGAAAATTCATAACTGCTGTAAGTGCAGATGAAACAATATTAGATGAAGATATGTTACTAAATGAGGATGGATCATATACAAGAGCACCAGTAGTAGATACATCAAATTTAAATAAATTAGATGAAAATGGAAATAAGATAACAACATCGGAATATAACCACACTAAAGAACCTTTATTGGTACAACCAAAAGACTACATTGTATATACATTACGAGTATATAATGAAGGTGATATAGATGGATATGCAGCAGAAATAAAAGACTTTTTACCACCACATTTAGAATATGTTGATGGTGAATTCAATGACAACTATGGATGGGTAGTTTCTGAAGATGGAAGAACAGTTACAACTAGATATTTAGAAGACTATATAATAGAAAAACCAGTAATGGGATCAGACGGTAATTTAGTATTATCATATGAAGAAGTACAAATTCTATGTAGAGTTAAAGAAGATGTACCAACAGAAGAGAACATTACAAATTTAGCAGAAATTACAGAATATCAAGATGAAGATAAAGATCCTGTAACTGATAGAGATTCAGAAGAGGATAATATAGTACTTCCAGAAGATGAAAATTTACCAGGATACAAAGATGATGAAACAGGAGAATATATTCCAGGACAAGAAGATGATGATGACTTTGAAAAAGTAATCGTAAAAATATTTGACTTAGCACTTAGAAAATGGGTAACACAAGCGATATTAATTGAAAATGGAGTGGAAACAGTAATAGATACTGGTCACCAACCATATGATGACCCAGAACCAATAGTTAAAGTTGAATTAGATAGACATTCATTAGATACAACAGTATTGAAATTCAGATATTCAATTAGAATATATAATGAAGGTGATGTTGCAGGATATGCGACAGAAATAACAGACTATGTTCCAGAAGGATTGAAATTCGTAGCAGAAGATAATCCAGGATGGGTAGATGAAGGAAATAATGTAATATCAACAAGATTATTAGAAGGAACATTATTACAACCAGGAGAATATGCAGATGTAGAAGTATTATTAACTTGGATAAATGATGAAAACAACATGGGATTAATGGTAAATACAGCTGAAATATCAGAAGATGATAATGATTTAGATTTACCAGATATTGATTCAGTACCAGACAATGAAGTAGAAGGAGAAGACGACATAGATACAGCACCAGTTTTACCTTCAATTAGTACAGGTCAAGCACAAATATACTATGTAGTAGGATTTACAATATTAATAACAATATCTATTGGTGTAATACTAATTAAAAAGTATGTACTATAATAAGATACTAGATAATTAAGATTTGCCAAGAAGGAAATACCTTTTTGGCAAATTTACATTTATGTGTAAAGGATGAAAAATGAACGAAAAATTAAAAAAAATTATAGAGCAAACAGAAAATGATATAAAAGAAATCATATTTAATGTTGATAAAATTTGTAGCATAAACAGTGAGAAAGTTTTGAAAGCTTTTCAAGAATGTAATTTGCAAGAACAACATATGCATTCTTCAACAGGATATGGTATAGATGAATCAGGTAGAAATAAGATAGAAGAAATATATAGCCATATTTTTAAATCAGAAGATAGTTTAGTAAGAACACAATTGATTTCAGGAACACACGCATTAGCAATTACATTGTCAGCAATATTACGACCTAATGATATAATGTTAAGTATATCAGGAGCACCATATGATACTTTGAAAAGTGTTATAGGAACAAATGATAATCCAAGTAAAAGTTCGTTAAAAGCATTTGGAATTAAGTATGAAGAAATAAATTTACTTGACAATGATTTTGATTATGATAAAATAAAGGAAAGATTATCAAGAAATGATATAAAATTAGTTGAAATTCAAAGATCAAGAGGATATTCAACTAGAAAAAGCATTTCAATAGATAAAATAGAAAAAGTAATATCTGAAATAAGAAGTATAAACAAAGAAGTAGTAATTATGGTAGATAATTGTTATGGAGAATTTGTAGAAGAAAAAGAACCAATAGAAATTGGAGCAGATATTGCAGTTGGATCATTAATGAAAAATTTAGGTGCTGGTATTGCAACATCAGGTGCATATATAACAGGAAAAAAAGACTTGATTGAATTATGTGCTGAAAGGTTAACATCACCTGGAATAGGGAAAGAAATCGGTCCATCATTAAATCAAAATACGCAATTACTTAAAGGATTATTTTTCGCTCCATCAGTTGTTGCAGGAAGTATCAAAACAGCAGTGTTTGCAAGTAGACTATTAGAAATATTAGGTTACATTGTTGAACCTAAATATAATGAAAATAGGACAGATATTGTACAAACAATACATTTAGGAGAAGAAGAAAAATTAGTAAAATTTTGCCAAGGAATACAAAGCGGATCACCAATTGATTCAAATGTAGTACCTTATCCATCTGAAATGGGTGGATATGATAATAAAGTCATAATGGCAGCAGGAACATTTACACAAGGATCAACTATAGAACTTAGTTGTGATGGACCACTTAGAGAACCATATATAGCATATTTACAAGGTGGATTAACATACGATTATGGTAAGTTAGGGGTAATAAAAGCAATAGAAAAAATAGAAAAATAAGAGAGGGATACAAATGGGAATAGTAGCAGTTTTGTTGGTTTTAATAATAATTATAATTTTTATCTTAATTATAGGAAATACAATTGGAAGAGGTAATAGAAATCAAGATGTAGTTGATAATAAAAATATCAATAAAGATATAGAAGAAAATAATTATATTCAAAGTGAAAAAACAAAAAATACTTTTATGAACAGAAGTCAAAGTAGTAATGATATAAATACAAATGTATATACTGAAAGTTACGAAGAAAAAACTCAAGCTACAGATATGTTTGGATATGGTAATATTCCTAGCATAGATGAAGAAATATCTGAGCATGACCATGAAGAAAAAGAATTATTTGATTTTTCAGATTTAGAAAAACCATTAGAAATTGAATTTGAAGATACAAATGAAGAAGTAGAAAATCAAGAAATAATAAATAAAGAGATAACAAGTAATCAATCAATAGTTAGTAATGAAAGTATGGGAACAGAAAATAAAATAAAAACAGAAAAAACATTAAATAATGATATAGAGTTTTTAGATGATTTTATGATTGATAGTGAATTCAATATTTCAGAAGAAGAAAAATTAAAATTTGAAAAAGAATTAGCAGAAAAAGAACAAGCACAAAAAGAAAATTTAGATGATGAATTAGATAGATATATACAAGAAGCTCAATCTTCAAGTATAGGATATTTAAATGATGATTTCTTCGGAACAGACAATAGTTTAGTTGTTGAAAAAGAAGATAAAAAACCAGAAGTTGAAGAAAAAACTAAAAAGGCTACAACTAAAAAGACTACAGCTAAATCAAAAACATCGACTGAGACAGAATTGACTAATTCGAAAGTTGAGAAAATAGTAGACAAAAAATCTCCAGCTAAAAAGAAAACAGCTGAGACAAAATCAACAACTAAAAGAGAACCAGTGAAAAAAGTGGGAACTAAAACAGCAACAAAAACAACTAGAAAGAAAGTTGATGAAAAATAATATAAAAATAAAAGAAGAATAGGTAAAAAAATGAAAGTAATAGTAATTGGTGGAGGTCCGGCAGGAATGCTTGCTGCAATAACAGCAGCAGAAAATAATAATAAGGTAATATTATTAGAAAAAATGTCATCACTAGGTAGAAAACTATTAATCACAGGAAAGGGAAGATGTAATATTACATCTTCTCTTAACATGAGTGAATTTATTAAAAATACACCAGGTAATGGTGTGTTTTTAAATAGTGCATACA
Source organism: uncultured Clostridium sp. (assembly GCA_964370265.1). Classification (GTDB taxonomy): domain Bacteria; phylum Bacillota; class Clostridia; order TANB77; family CAG-508; genus CAG-269. The sequence goes on from CAYJIP010000001.1 coordinate 10,617, forward strand.
ACCAGTATACAAATGATGATATAATTGAATTTTTAGCTAAACAAGGACTAAAAGTAAAAGAGGAAAGAGGAAATAGGATTTTTCCAGTAACAGATAAATCTGTAGATGTATTAAATTGTTTTATAAAAAGATTAAAAGAATTAAAAGTAGAAATACGATATAATGAGAATGTAAAATCTCTAATTATTGATGAAAATATTATGAATGGTGAAAAAAATATAATTGGAGTTAAAACAAAAGAATCAAAATATTTTGCAGATAAAGTAATATTAGCTACAGGTGGAAAAAGTTATCCATTAACAGGTTCAACAGGTGATGGATATAAGATGCTAGAAGAGATAGGGCATCATATTGAGACAATAAGACCATCATTAGTACCATTTGAAATATATGAAAAAAACATTTATTCAAATTTACAAGGATTAAGCTTAAGAAATGTAGAAATAAAAGTAAAAGATAATACTAAAAATAAATTAATATATACAGATATGGGAGAAATGATTTTTACACATTATGGTGTATCAGGGCCAATTATATTAAGTGGCTCAGCACATTTAGTTAGATATAAAGCGATAAATGAAAAATTTAAAAATAAAAATATTATTTTAGAAATAGACTTAAAACCAGCATTGTCTGAAAAAAAATTAGATGATAGAATTTTGAGAGATTTTGAAGAAAATAAAAATAAGCAATTTAGAAATAGTTTAGATAAGCTATTACCACAGAAAATGATACCTGTTGTGATTGAACAAACAAATATAGATCAATATAAAAAAGTAAATGAAATAACAAAAGATGAAAGACATATTTTAATAAAAGTATTAAAAAATTTCAAAGTAACACTTAAAAATTTCAGGCCAATTGATGAAGCGATAATAACAAGTGGTGGTGTCAAAATAAAAGAGATTAATCCGACAACAATGGAATCTAAAATTGTTAAAAATCTATATATTGCTGGTGAAATATTAGATGTAGATAGTTATACAGGTGGATTTAATTTACAAATAGCATATTCTACAGGTTATGTTGCAGGGAAATTAATATAATGGAGGCATAATGGAAGAATATATAACTATTAAATCAGATATACAAACAGAAATAGTAGAAAAAAAATCACGTTTTTTGATAAATGTATATAAAATTGAAACAAAAGAGCAAGCAGAGGAATATATTAAAAAAATCAAAAAAGAACATTTTTCAGCTAATCATAGTTGTAGCGCTTATAGAATAAAATTAAATGATAGTTTATTAGAAAAAATGAGTGATGACGGGGAACCTACAGGAACAGCAGGAATTCCAATGTTAAATATTTTACAAAAAAATGAACTATTAAATGTACTAGTTGTTGTAACTAGATATTTTGGTGGAATCATGTTCGGTGCAGGTGGATTGGTAAGAATATATTCAGAGAGTGCTAAAGTTGGAATAAGTAAAACAGAAAAAGTTATAAAAAAACCAGGTCAAAATATTGAAATATTATTAGAATATAAAGAATTTGAAACATTTAAGTATTTTTGTAGAAAAAATAATATTGAAATAATAAATACTATTTATGAAGATAACATAAAATGTTCTATAGATGTAGATGTTGATAATAAAGAAAAATTGATAAATTTAATTAGCGAAAAAGAGTTGAATATAATAGAGTATGAAGTAAAATCTGAAAAATATATAGACAAAAGTATATAAAAAGTAATGTTTTGTAAAAAAACATAAAAATATATTGCAAATGCAGTATCTCCAATATATAATCTGAATTGTAAAAAATTTACAGTTGTAATTTAGGAGGTACAAATGAAAGAAAAAATCACAGTGCTAATAGCTGATGATAATCAGGATTTTAGCAGAACTTTATCTTCATATATTGAACTACAAGATGATATGGAAGTAATAGGAGTTGCAAAAGATGGAAATGAAGCATTAAATATAATTAATGAAAAAAATCCAGATGTAGCACTATTAGATGTTATTATGCCACATTTAGATGGAATTGGTGTATTGGAAAAAATCAATGCAATGGACATTAATCAAAGACCTATAAGTGTTATGATATCAGCAGTAGGGCAAGACAAAATAACTCAAAAATCGATAATGTTAGGTGCTGAATATTATGTTATAAAACCATTTGACATAGAAGTATTAATAAAAAGAATAAGAGAAATTAAGTCATACAAACAAAACCAAACAAATGTAAATTTCATAGCAAGAGAAACAAAAGTACCATATATAGAAATACAAAATAAAAATGTAAAAAAAGAAGAAAATATAGAAGCATTAGTAACAAATTTAATTCATGAGGTAGGAGTACCGGCACATATTAAAGGATATCAATATCTTAGAGAAGCTATAATAATGGTTATTGGAGATATTGAAATGATAAATCAAATTACAAAAACACTATATCCTAAAATTGCTTTAAGATTCTCAACAACGCCATCAAGAGTTGAAAGAGCAATAAGACATGCTATAGAAGTAGCATGGGGAAGAGGACAACAAGAAGCAGTTGAAATAATATTCGGATATACTATTTCAGCACAAAAAGGAAAACCAACAAACAGTGAATTTATAGCAATGATTGCTGATAAATTAAGATTAGAATTAAAAAGCGCATAAAAAAAAGGTATATAACAAATATAATGAAATACAAATTCATTATATAGTTATATGCCTTTTTTTAATAAATAAAAATTAAAAAAATATGATTTCAAAATTTATAAATATAGTGTGTTGAAATATTGACAACAAGAACAAATGTTTGTATAATGCGTTTGAAGGAGTGATGTTTATGAAAAATGAAATTATATTATTTGAAGAAAGTGATGTTAAGTTAGAGGTTAATCTAACAGATGAAACTGTGTGGCTTACACAAGAACAAATGACGGAACTATTTGGAAGAAATCAATCCGTATTATCCAGACATATTAAAAATATTTTTGAGGAAGAAGAATTAGAAGTAAAAAGTAATATGCAAAAAATGCATATTGCAAAATCAGACAAGCCAGTAACGTTATATAGTCTAGATGTAATAATATCAGTTGGCTATAGAGTTAAATCTAAAAATGGTGTTAAGTTTAGGAAATGGGCGAATAAAATTTTAAAAGAATATTTAATTAAAGGTTATAGTGTGAATAACCAAAGATTGCAATATTTAGAAAAGAGTATAAAATTAATAGATATAGCTAGCAGAATAGACGAAAGAGTAAAAACAGATGAAGGATATGCAATGCTTAAAGTTATATCAGAATATACAAAAGCTCTAGATATATTAGATAAATATGATCATCAAGAATTAATTAAACCAAAAGGTAATAATACACAGAATGTTAAAAATATTAATTATGAAGATTGTTTAAAGATAGTTAATAAAATGTGTTTTAAGGAAACTAGTACTATATTTGGAGTTGAAAGAGAAAAAGGATTAGAATCGATTATATATAACATATATCAACAAATAGGAGATAATGATGTCTATGATTCGGTAGAAGAAAAAGCTTGTAATTTTTTATATTTCATAGTAAAAAATCATGTGTTTATAGATGGCAATAAAAGGATAGGTGCAATGTTATTTATATATTTCTTAAATTATTATGGAATATTAAAACAAAATAATGAGAATATAATACTACCTGAAACATTAGTAGCAGTTACACTATTTATAGCACAATCAAATTCTAAAGAAAAAAATATTGTAATAGAATTAATTATGAACATTTTACTTAATAAATAGTTTTACTTGTCATAAGAACATTTTATTATAATACTAGTGCTATTAATATTGATGCGAGTTTCAATATGTAGAATCGTGTAATATAAATGTAATAAAAGAAAAGTCGAAAATAATTGAAAAAAGATATAAAATACGATATACTAAAAATAATATGAAAAAGAGAAACCAAGGAGAAAAAGATATGGTAAAATATATGAAACATGAAAGCCTTGCAGGAGTACACACACACACACACACACACACACACACACACACAAGTAATCTAAAGAATAATAAAGGAATAACATTGATAGCATTAGTAATAACAATACTAGTGCTATTAATATTGGCAGGAGTATCAATAAGTTTGTTAACAGGAGATAATGGAATATTAAATCAAGCAGAAAAAGCAGTAGTTGAAACAAGAGCAGGAGAATTAGATGATTTTGTTAAATTAGCAGCATCAGAAGCGACATTAGAAAAAAATGGTGAAGATATATCATTAGATGATATTGAAAGAATATTAAGAGAAGATGGAATAATAGATGATGATATAGTAGTATGGGAGTCAGGAGGAAATACAGGGTGGTTAAAAGATAAAGAATATAATATAGTAATTGAAGTAACAATAGATCCAAATATAAAAACAGAAATATTTTATCCAGAAAACTTAGATGATTTTGAAACAATACAAATATCAACAAGTAAGATAAAAAATGGGGATACAGTAACAATAGGAATAGATGTAGAGAGTAATAAACAAGGAACTGTAACGATAAAACATGATAAAACAGGTGAAGAAAAGACAGTACAAAAAGCTGGAGAAGTAATGTTTAATGTAACAGAAAATGGAACATATACATTTACAGTAACAGGAGTTGATGGAGAAGAAAGAAAAGTAACTGTAGTAGTAACAGAGTTTTCAGACACATCAGGAAACACTGGAGGAAATGGAGGAGGTACAATAACTCCAGAATTACCATCAGTAAATTATGAGGCAATACAAATAAGTAAAACACCAGAAGAATATATTAATGGAAATGTAACAGTAACAATAATATATGATAGTAATGCAGGAAATGTAAAGGAATACAAGGTAGGAAGTGGGAGTTGGACTAGTGCAATTACTAATCAAACAGTAACTGTAACAGAGAATATAACAGTATATGCAAGATATTATAATACAGAAGAAGAAGCAGGGAATACAAGTATAACAATATCTAATATAGATAAAACAGCACCAAATCCATTTACAATAAGTACAAGTAATGTATCAACAAATTCAATGACAGTAAGTGGAAGTACAACAGATAATGATTCAGGAATAGCAGGATATCAATTTGGAATAGCAAAAGGTGGAGAAAACACAACATGGACAGAAACAAAAACAAGTACATCACATGTATTTACAAATTTACAACAAAATGTAGAATACACAGTAAGTGTGAAAGCAATAGATAATGTAGGGTTAGAAACAACAAGATCTAAACAACAAACAACAAGAACAGTAACAGGAGCATATGGAAATGTAACATTTTCACCAAGTAGAACAACAGCAACAAACCAAAATGTAACAGTAGGAATGTCAACAACATCAGGTTATACAATACAATATCAAATAGGAAGTACAACAGGAACATGGAGAAATTATACAAGTGCAGTAACAATGACAGGAAATGGAACAATATATGCAAGACTAGTAGACAGTACAGGACAAAGTACAACTAGTACAGCATCATTTAATGTACAAAATATAGATAAAGTAGCACCAAATGGAACAATAGCAACATCAAATGTAGCACAAACATCATTTTATGTATCAATAAGTAGTTTAACAGACACAGGAAGTACAGGAGTATTAAGTAGTAATACAGGAATACAAACATCAAAACTAGAAATATTAAAATCTAGTACAGTAGTAAAAACATATTCAAATATATTAGCAGCAACATATTCAATAACTGGATTAGAAGCAGGAACAACATACACTGTAAAACTAACATTAACAGATAAAGCAGGTAATGTTAGAACTGTAACAAAAACAGTTGCAACTCAATCAATACTATTAGCAGATACCGTTACAACAGGTAAGTATGTAACATATGATTCAGGAGTATCAGGAGCAACAACGAAATGGATAATATTACATGAATATGATGATGGTACAGTAGAAATAATCCCATTAGTACCAACAGAAGATATAACATTAGAAGGATTAGACGATTACAAAAATGCAGTAAAAATATTAAATGATGCATCATATAAATATATAAACACAACATATGCAAGTAAAGCGAGAAGTTTAGGAAGTTTGCCAAGTAATCCAACAGCTAATAATACGATAACGCAGCCAACGTCTTGGAATAATATAGTATCAGGAGTAACAGATGATAATAACTATTCAACAGATTACAATGCACTAGAAGCGATAGGGTATGGCGAGGGATTTAGAGATAATGTATGGCTGGCCTCGCGCGATGACTACATTGACTCTGATAATAGCCGTTTCGATGTGCGCTATATGAGCTATTTTTACACAGATCCTGATCTAAGCGATAGTAGTCTCTACTATTGGAACTCGGACAAGTACTCTAACTCCTACAGCGACACTTGTAGTCTAGTCCCAGTAGTAACTCTAAAATCCACAATCCAGATAACAGGAGGAACAGGGAGCGAAATTAACCCATATACATTAGGAATATAGTTTTTTAATTAGAAAAGTTAGTAGAAATTGATTAATTTAATCGAAATAGAAATATAGATAAAAATGTAAATTGTTTTATCATATATTTCTATTTTGTTTTTATTTAGTATCTACTTAGTAGGTTACATTATAATAGTATAATTTGTTTCTTTATATTTTTATATAAAAAAATAGATAATTGTATATAAATGGAAAAATAGTAAAAAATAAACATATAAAGTTGTGGAGGTTGTTTATGGAAGAATTAAAACAAAGAAATATGTTGATTATTAAAAATTTGCCATCTAATATTATAAAAGAAGCTATAGTTGTGATGAAGTCACCACAGAAGGTTAAAGAATTAAATAATATTCAAAAAAATATGTTAGTGATTAAAAATAAAAAAGAAAAAAAGGCTGGAAATGAGAAAGAATATATATTAAAAGAAGTTGAAAATGTAATTACAGAATATATCGATGAGTTGGAAGAAAAAAATAATAAGTTGAAAAGAGAAAAGAAAATGTCTAGGTTAAAAACATATTCATATTTTTTAACAGCAATAGCTATAATTCAGTTTGTAATAATATTAGTTAATTAAAAATTATATAATCTAATATAGTTAAGAATAAAAGTAATAAAATAGGTCTTTTCATCATAAACATTAGTAAAGTGGTTATGAGGTGAAATATGGAAAGAACTATAAGTGTGGAAGATAGAATTAGAAGAGCTGAGGAAATTTATACAAGAAGAAAAAGTAATGTGAACTATGATTCTAAAGTAAGATATAAAGAGGAATTAGGATTAGATAAAAGTATTAACAATAGTAAAAATATGAAAAATATTAAAAGTATAAGAAATAGAATAATTAAAAAATTAGTGGTACAAGTCTGTATATCAATATTAATATATATAGTTTTGACGAATATTAAAACTGAAGAAGGGAAAATCTATACAGATATTTTTAATAAGACAAATGAAATATTGTCAACAAATTTAAACTTCAATGAAATATATGATAATTTAAAAAATGAAATAGATAAATATAATAAAGCTATATTTAATAATGAAGAGGAGAAAGAAGATAATATAGAATCAAATGGTAGTAATGAAAATTTAAATGAGAATAATAATGAAAATAATAATGAAAATGAAGGAGTTGATAATAGTGAAAATATAGTTACAGAAGATAATTTGAATAATAATGAGAATCAAATAGGTGGCAATACAGTACAAGAAATTCCATTGACATCAGAAGAGCAAAAGATACTTGATATAAAGGAAACAATATCTTTTATAAAGCCTTTAGAAGGTGTTATTACATCAAGATATGGATATAGAGAAACAACAAATCCTGATATACCAAAAGATCATACAGGAATTGACATTGCAGCAAATACAGGAACAAAGATAGTATCTTCAACAGAAGGAGAAGTTGTCTTAGTTTCAGATCAAGGAGATTATGGGAAACATGTTAAAATTCAAATAGGTGAAGTAAGTTTAATATATGCACATTGTGAGAATATATATGTTCAACTTGGTGATTTTGTAACACAAGGACAAGAAATTGCAGAAGTAGGATCAACAGGAAATTCTACAGGACCTCATTTACATTTTGAAATACGAATATCTGAGCAAATAGTAAACCCAGAAAGTATTTTAGAGTTTTAAAGGAGGAAATGCATGAGTGTTAAAATAGATTTGAAAATAATATGTATGATAGCTTTATTTTATATTACAAATCAACTAAATATATATATTATAATGTTAATATTTGCTATAATTCATGAAGTAGGGCATTTAATAGTTGGAATGATTCTAGGTATGAAAGTTAAGAAAATTGAGATAATACCTTTAGGAGCGAATATCCAATTTAAACTAAATATTGATGATTATAATGAAAAGATATTAAAAGGGAATGTGTTAGTGTTAAAAAAGATTTTCGTAGCTTTAGGTGGGCCTTTGACTAATGTATTTGTAATTATATTATCATCTATATTTATGGATACAACATCAGTAATTCAAAATAGTATTATATATGCAAATTTATTACTATTAATTTTTAATTTAATCCCTATATACCCTTTAGATGGAAGTCGTATAATAAAAGGAATTTTGCATTTGAAATATGGTAAACAAAAAGCAGATCAAATACTAAATATTTTGTCATGGATAATGATTATTTTAATTACAATATATTTTATGTTAGTATTTTTCGTATACTATAATGTATCATATATTTTAATAATAATTTTTTTATGGTTTGTACATATTATTGAAAACAAAAAATATATGAAAAAAAATAAAATGTATAAATTAATGCATAAAATGCTTGAAAAATAAGAAAATAAATAGTAAACTAAGGTAAAAGAAACATAAGGAGAAATTTATGGGAAAACAAATGAGAAAAGATAGTGGGATAACGCTAATGGCGCTAACACTGACGATAGTGATTATTTTAATATTATCAACTACAATAATATATAATGTGGATCTTGCAATTGATAGTGAAGCTGTTGAAAAAATGCAATCAGATATATCAAATTTAAAAGGAAAAATAACAAACTATTATGCTGAATATGGTACTATACCAGTCGATAAAACAAAAGGCTTATATACGATTATAGATCCTGTAACTGGAAAGATTAGAGGTGTGGATATTAGTTATATAACAACAATTAGTTCGAAAACAGATATAGGTAATTTTTATATAATTGATTTATCAGCATTAGAAAACCTATCATTAAATAATGGTTTTGATTACGAAAAATGGAAAAATGATGAATATGAAAAATTAACAGAGTTACAAGATATATATATAATAAATGAGACAACACATAATATATTTCATGTTTCAGGAATAAAACAATCAGGAGAAACTGTTCACACGGACTATTTTGATTATGAAAAAGATTCTGTATATGTTGATTTAATGTATATAGATGGATATAAAATTAATGAGAAATATGGTTTTATATCAGGAAATTCAACTGATAATATATATGTATATAACAAGGCTAATCCAACTGAAATATATATAGGTAAATTAGTTGATGGTGAATTTCAATATTCGTTAAAATAGTGGAAAGTTAAAACAATAAATAAAAAATATAAAATTAAAAATAAAAAATTAAAATTTAAAATTTAAACGGTAAAATAATATGAAAAAAACTACAAGTTATTTGATAATAAATTGTAGTTTTTTTTCATTTTAATATACTGATAAAAAGCAAAAGACAATATTTGGAATTTATTTTATGAGTGAAATTAAAGAATACTAAAAGTTAGATAAGAAAACAAATGCTAGAATAAAAATTTACATATATATTCTATAAAATATATTGACAACTAAAACTAAGTAGTGATATATTTACTTATGAAGGATGTGTTGATATGTATATAGATTATAAGTTGATTGGACAAAGAATTAAGCAAGCAAGAACTGCTAAAGGATGGACACAAGAGGAATTATCAGAAGCTGTGGATGTTGCGAGTGGATATATAAGTAGAGTGGAAAGAGGAGATAAAATAAATTTAACTAGATTGGCACAGATGAGTTTTGCTCTAGATGTTACTATGGAATATCTGGTTGCTGGAGTTTCTAGTAAGTCCCACAATTACTTAGATAAAGATTTGTATGAAATCTTAATAACATGTAATCCAAAAAAACAAAGATTAATATATAATATGGCGAAAATTGTTGCAGAAAGCAAATTTGATTAGCATAAATCTTTACAAATAACTAAGAATAGTATAAACTACATAGTATGTGAAAAATATTATATAGTGAGGAATTTAAAATGTATTTAAAAAGATTAGAATTACAAGGATTTAAATCATTTGCAGATAGAACTGTTTTAGAGTTTAAACCAGGAATTACAACAGTGATTGGTCCAAATGGATCAGGTAAAAGTAACATAGCAGATAGTATTCGTTGGGTACTCGGAGAACAAAGTATGAAGTCATTGAGAGGTGCTAAATCACATGATATAATATTTGCTGGTACTCAAAATAGGAAATCTTTAGGATTTGCGGAGGCATCATTAATTTTTGATAATACAGATGGAACTTTACCAATAGAATATTCGGAAGTGACAATAACAAGAAAAATATATAGAAGTGGTGAAACAGGATACTATATAAATAAAGTACCATGTAGATTAAAAGATGTACTTGAATTGGTCATGGACACTGGAATTGGAAAAGATGGTTATTCAATAATCGGACAAGGTAAAATAGATGAAATACTAAGCAATAAATCAGAAGACAGAAGACACATATTTGAAGAAGCAGCTGGAATTGTAAAATTCAGAACGAGAAAACAAGAATCTGAAAAAAAATTAGAACATACTAAATTAAATTTGCTTAGAATAAATGATATATTATCAGAAATAGAGATAAATATAGATCCATTAAAAAATCAATCAGAAAAAGCAAAAAAGTACTTGATGTTAAAAGAGGAACTTAAAAATATAGAAATTGGTGTATTTGTACACAATATTGAAAAATATAAAATTGATTTAGAAGAAATTATAAAAACAGAAGAAATATATAAATATCAACTTAAAGACGAAGAAGAAAAATTAAATGAGATTCAAAGGCTTAAAGAAGAGTTGAAAATCAAGATAGATGAAATAACAAATCAAGTAGAAGAAATATCAAATTTAGGTTTTGAAAGTCAAAAAGATATAGAAATATTAAATTCATCTATTAGTGTGGATGAAACAAAAATACTAAATAATGAAGAAAATAAAATTAGACTTCAAACAGAAACACAAGAATTATTAGATAAGGAAGCAGAATTAGATAATGAAATAAAATCTAAGAAAGAGAAAAAAGAGTTATTAAAACAAAACAAGGAAAAATTTGATAAAGAATTAAGAGAGAAAAAAGATGAATTACGTAAATTAACTGAAAAACTCTCAGATGAAGAAAAAGAAATAGAAGAATATAAGAATAAAATTGATGTAAATATTGATAAAAAGTATGAACAACAAAGTGAGATAAATAAACAAGATATAAATATTCAAAATTCAGAAAAAAGAAAAAATCAAATAAAAAATGAATTAATGATAGATATCTCTGAATTAGACAGTAGTAGATTAGAAAAAGAAGATATTGCTAAAAGTTTCTATAAAATTGAAAACGATAGAAATAAAATAGTATCTAATATAGAGAAAACTATAGAAGAAAAACAATTAGCTAATAAAAAAATCAAGTCTTTTGACGATTTGATAAACTCATTATCAATGGAAAAAAGAATAAAAGATTCAAAATTAAAATTTTTAATAGAAACAGAAAAAGAAAAAGAAGGATATATTAAAAGTGTTAAAGACTTATTGAAAGACTGCGAAAACATAAAAGAACTAGGAAAAGGTATGCACGGAGTTATAGCAAATATTATTGAAGTACCAGAAAAATATCAAACTGCAATAGAAATGTGTTTAGGTATGAGTTTGCAAAACATTGTAACAGATTCAGAGGATGATGCCAAAAGATTAGTAGAACATTTGAGAAATAAAAATTTAGGAAGAGCATCATTTTTACCAATTACATCTATAAAAGGTAGAAAAATAGATAATGTAAAAACAAATGAAAAAGGATATATAGGAATTGCAAGTGATTTGATAAATTTTGATAAAAAATATGAACAAATAATATTAAGCTTACTGGGTAAAACAGTGATAGTTGATAATATGGAAACTGCAATAAAAGTGGCTAAAGAAAATAGATATTCTTTTAGAATAATTACTATGGAAGGCGATATCATTAATGCTACAGGTGGAATTACAGGTGGATCAGTATCGAAAAAAACAGTAAATATATTAGGTAGAGGAAAAGAAATAGAAAAACTTGAAAAAAGTATTAGTGAAATTCAGAAAAAGTTAGAAAAATTAATTTCTGAAAAAGAAGAATTTGAGAAATCGATTGAAGATGTTTTTGAAGAAGGACAAGCGTTTGAAAAAGAATTACAAGAAATAGATATTGTTCATGCAATTGAGAAGCAAAAGTTAGTTGCTGTTGAAGAAAATATTTCAAGATTAGAAAATAGAATTAAGAGAATTAAAGATGAAAGAGAAAATTTAGATAAGGATATATTTGATTCGCAAGAAAATAAAAAACAAATCACTAATGAAATTCAACGTTTAGATGAAGAAGTAGAGAATTTATCAACAATTGTTAATGAATTTGTGGAAAGAAATAAGGATAATCAAAAATATATTGATGATTTAAATTTTGATATAACAAACCTCAAAATATCAGTATCTTCATTCGATGAAAATGAAATGTCTATTCAAGAGATAGAAGATAGAATAAATCAAGATATTTTAAATTCTGTAAAAAGCAGAGAAAATAAGCAGAAACAAATCAGTCAAATCGAAGTTGATAATTCACAATTACGCCAAAAAATAGTAAATACTAAAAATAATATAGTATTAATTGAAGAAAAAGTTAATAATAGTAGTTCAATTATAGAAAAATTAAAAAAAGATAGAATATTGAATAATGAAATTTTATCAAAAAAAGAAGAAGAATTATCAGCAAAATTTTTAATAATTGAAGACTTAAAAGGTCAAGTTGTAAAAGTTGAAATGAAAAAAATAAAAACAGAAGAAGATATCAATCATATTATTAATAAAATGTGGGAAGAATATGAATTAACACCTAATAATACTCATGGTTATAAAAAGCCAGAAAACATTGCACAAGCACAAAGAAATGTAAATAATCTACGAACAGAGATTAAAGAATTAGGAAGTGTGAATGTAGATGCAATAGAAGAATATCAACAACTAAAAGAAAGATATGACTTTATGTGTGAACAAAGGGTTGATTTAGAAGATACTATGGCAAAACTTAGAAAAATGATTTCTGAAATAACAGAAACAATGAAAAAACAGTTTAAAGATCAATTTGAAATAATCAACAAAAATTTTGGAGAAGTATTTAGTGAATTATTTGGTGGAGGAAGTGCAAAATTAACTCTTACAGATGAACAAAATATATTAGAGTGCGGAATAGATATAAATGTTCAGCCACCAGGGAAAAAACTTCAAAATATGACCCTATTATCAGGAGGAGAAAAAGCATTAACTGCTATAGCTATACTATTCGGAATATTAAAAATAAATCCAGCTCCATTTTGTGTATTAGATGAGATTGAAGCTGCGTTAGATGATGTTAATGTATTTAGGTATGCTGAATATTTAAAGAAATTTGTAAAAGATACTCAATTCTTAGTAATTACACATAGAAAAGGTACAATGGAAGTAGCTAATACGGTTTATGGTGTTACTATGGAAGAAAGTGGTATATCAAAATTATTATCTATGTCATTAAATAATAGATAGTATAGAAGATAATATACATACCTAAAATAGATAAAATGATGAATAGATAAAATGATAAATAGATAAGATGAAAATAAATAAGATGAAAATAAATAAGATGAAAATAAATAAGATGAAAATAAAAAATCAGTACAGGAGTACTGATTTTTTATTTGTTTTAATAAATCTCTTAATTGTATATATAACTTTTAATTATTTGCTAATATATGCTATATGTTTTTAAATGACTAAAGTTAGTAAATATATTATGCTTAAATGTAATGGATAAAAAATATAAAAACCTAGCGATATAATTTTAGATTTCTTACCTAATTTACCATTATATAATAACAGTAACGGTATTAATAAAAATATCCCAGAATAACAAATTAAGTAATAAATAGCACCGGGTATTTGTGCAATAGGAAGGTATGTTGGTAAAAGGAAAGCAAAGATTGAGATTGCTATAAATCCTAAAATTTGAGCTCTTCTTCCGTTTTCCTGAAGTAATCCAAAACATATAATCCAAAGTACAACTATATATCCCCAATCACAAAATATTGATAATAATATACAAATAAAAGTTATAAATAATTTGAAAATTAAATGTAAATTTTTATTTTTTAAAGAAATTAAGGCAATTAATCCCAAAGCTAATGTAAACATTATGTTTGTTTTTTCAAAAAGACCATACCCTATAGCTAATACAAATGGTATATGAGAAATTACACCAAATAATATTAATCTAGATAGATATCTTTTTCTATTTTTTGAATAATGATAACCTTCAGCAATAAAAAAACACATTATAGGAGCTACTATTCTTCCGGGCATTCTTAGTAATATTAATTCAGGACTTGTTATAGGAATAAAAACAGCGATAACATGATCAAGTAACATTAGTAATATTGCTAATATTTTTAATTTATTTGCAGTGAAAAAATTTTTAAGCATAATGAATCCTTTCTTGTTTATATAATATAAAACAATATCATTTAATTCAATGAAAGTCAATTTTAAATAATAGAATAAAATATATGTTGATAATTTAAGTAATAAAAAATCTCAAACACTTGCCAAAACATATAAAATGTGGTAAAATAATTGTGTTTTGAAAATAGAGAACCTATTTTTAAATCTCTACTTATACAGCAAGTATAGGTTATATATCCAAAGGGAGGTGAAAATAATGAACAAATACGAAAGTATTATCATTGTTAATCCAAATTTAGAAGAAACAGCTGTTAAAGCTCTTGAAGAAAAATTTACAGGATTAATTAATGAAAACGGTAAAGTAGAATCTGTTGAAAACATGGGTAAAAGAAAATTAGCTTATGAAATCAATAAATCAAAAGAAGGAATATATGTAGTATTCACTTTTGAAGCAAAACCAGATTCAATTACAGAACTAGAAAGAATTTACAGAATTACAGACAATGTAATGAAATTCATCGTAGTTAGAAAAGAAGTTTAGTAATAAACAGTAAAATAAAAATAAATAACAGGACTTTTATTTAAAGTAGAGAAAGGTGATAAGTATGAATAAAGTAGTATTAATGGGAAGATTAACAAGAGATCCAGAAACAAGATATACACAAACAAATAATACTTTAGTATCTTCATTTAGCTTAGCAATAAACAGAAGATTTGCAAGACAAGGTGAAGAAAGACAAGCTGATTTTATAAATGTTGTTGCTTGGAGTAAATTAGGAGAATTTTGCAGCAAGTACTTTAAGAAAGGTCAACAAGTAGGAGTTATAGGAAGAATTCAAACAAGAACTTGGGATGATGACCAAGGTGTAAAACACTATATAACAGAGGTTGTAGCTGAAGAAGCATATTTTGCAGATTCTAGAAGAGATGGAGATGCAAGTACAGGTTCATTCGAAAATACATTCGGAAACACAGCTCCTGGAAGTATGGGTTCAGATTTTGAAATGTCTTCAAGTGATGACCTACCATTTTAATAGTTAGGGGGGAAATTAAGAATGGCTGATAAAAAACAAAATAGAAGAAATAATAATTATGATGAGGATTTCAATCCAAGATTCAGAAAACAAAGAAAAAAAGTTTGCGCATTATGTAGTGATAAAAACTTTGTATTAGATTACAAAAATCCAGAACAATTAAGAAAATTTATCAATGATAAAGGTAAAATATTACCAAGAAGAACAACTGGAGCTTGTGCTAAACACCAAAGAGATATAACTATCGAAGTTAAAAGAGCAAGACACATTGCTATGTTACCTTACGCACAAAACTAATAAAAAGCTATAATGTACTAGAAATAGTATGTTATAGCTCTATTTTTTTATCTGATTAAAAATAATATTAATTAAAAATAACTATAAAAAGTAATTATTAAAAGTTATTATTAAAAAGATTGTAGAAAAATAATATAATTAAAATATTTACATTGAAAAATGGTTATGATATAATTTGAAATATATGAAAAATGAGGTGAAATAGTGAATCAAATATTGAGTGTTGGAAACACAGAAAATGTAGTAAAAAATACTAAAAAAATGAAGCAACCAAATAATAGAAATAATGGACCAATAGAAATTAAAAAAATTATTAAATTTTTTGCTATTGTAACAATAATTGTAGCGCTATTTATGGTTGGTAAGGTAATATATACAATTTACGAAGATTCAATAGCTTCTTCTACAGAGGTGAAACCTTCAATAACTGTAGCACAAGCATCTGAAAATAAATTAAATTTAACAATAGAACATCAAGCTGGATTATCAAGTATAGTATATAGTTGGAATGATGGTGAAAATATAGAAATTTCAGTTAACCAAAATAAAAAAATAGAAAAACAAATAGAAATACCGGGTGGAACAAACAAATTAAAACTTATAGCAACAGATGTAAATGGGCAAGTATCAGAATATGTACAAACATATACAGTTGCTGAAAATATAAATATTAATTTTAAATTAGAAGGTTCAGATCTAAAGGTTAGTATGACATCAGAAAAAGAGATTTCATATATAACATATAGATGGGGAGAAGAGGAAGAAACTAAAATAGAAATTAATGCGTTAGAAGCCGAAGAACTTATCGAAATACCAGAAGGAATAAATGTAATTACTATTATAGCAGTTGATATTGAAAATAATACAGCTGAAAAACAACAAGAAGTAGAAGGTGTTAAAAAACCATTAATAGAAATTGCAAGAGATACAGAAAATGAAGATATGATAATTATAACAATTTCAGATGAACTAGGACTAAAAAGTATTTCAATGGTAGCTAATGAAACTGATAAATTAGAGCAAGACTTAAATGGAGTTAAAGAAGCTAAATTCACATATTCATTAAAATCTGGAGAAAATACTTTAAAAATAACAGTAATAAATGAAAAAGACATAGAACATACAGAAGAAGGTATAATTAAAAACTAAATAACAAAAGATAGGAGAATAAAATGGCACAAGAAATTTATATTATTGATGATGATCCAACATCACTACTAGTATTTAGAGAATTATTTAAAGAAGATTATGATTGTAAATTTATAGGTGTGAAAACTGAACAAATTGAATTAGCACTTAAGAGCATACCGTCATTAATAATTATTAACGAAGATTGTATAGGTGTAGATGTTGTAGAATTGTGTAGAAGAATCAGAAAAGATCAAGATAATACAATTACACCAGTTATAGTTGTATCTTCTGATGTTGATAGAAAACATAGGTTAGATGTATTAAAGGAATCAGTAGAATATTTTATAAAAAAGCCAGTTGATGAAGATTATTTGTATCATACAGTAAAAAACTTAAGTAGATTACTGACAAGCAATAGAAGAGTAAGTGCTTTGACAGGATTACCTGGAAATGTTCAAATACATGCAGAACTTAAGAAGAGAATTAAAAGAAATGAATCATATTGTGTATTATATTTAGATTTAGATAATTTTAAAGCATATAATGATGTATATGGATTCTTAAAAGGTGATAAAATAATTGAATTTACAGCTGAATCTATATTGAAGTCATTCCAATATAGTAATATCCTAGATGTCTTTATTGGACATATTGGTGGTGATGATTTTGTTGCTGTAATGCCAGGAATAGAACCAGAAGAAATTTGTCAAACTATATTAGCATATTTTGATAAACATATAAAAGAGTATTTTACACCAGAAGATTTGAAAAAAGGATTTATAGAAGTTGAAAATAGGAGAGGAATAATAGAAAAATTCCCATTAACATCATTATCTATTGGAGTTGTAGTTGATGAAGGACAAAGATTTGATAATATACTTGAAATAGGAGAAGTTGGAGCACAAGTGAAACATGCAGCTAAAACAATATTAGGAAGTAGTTATGCAATTGATAAGAGAAAATCAATAACAAAAAATAAAAAATACATCTAAAACAGAAAAAAGATACTTGTAAATAGCAAGTATCTTTTTTACGTCTGTAATACTTAAAATAATTTATTTGTTAGAATAAAATAATTAGTAAATCATATAATTTAAAAGGTGATTATGTGAAAATTACAATATAGAAAACTATTTATAGGAGGTATTATGTTTGTTGTAGATGGTAAAAAAATCAAATTGATTATAGTTTGCATAATAGTTGGATTTCTAGCTTTTTCAGTTCAAACTCTAAATATGAATGAAGATATTAAAATAATTAAAACAGCAGCTACACCTGTTACTGGTAAAACTGTAATTATTGATGCAGGTCATGGAATACCTGATTATGGAGCATCAACAGAAAGTGGAGTGATGGAATCTGAAATTAATCTAGAAATTGCATTGCAAGTACAAAAATTATTAGAACAATCAGGATGTACGGTTATTTTAACAAGATCAGATGAAAATTCTATACATGAATTAGATAAAGATACAATACGAGAAAAGAAAAATTCAGACCTACAAAATAGAGTGAAAATAGGTAATGATTCTCAGGCAGATATATTTGTAAGTATTCATTTAAACAAGGCAGAAAGTTCCTCATATTCTGGATGGCAATGTTTTTATAATACAAATAACGAAAATAGTAAAAAACTATCAGAGTCTATACAAAGTAGTTTAAATAATTCAATAAATCCAGAAAATCAAAGAGAAATATTAAAACTAGATAATATATATATTATGGAAAATATAGAGATACCTATATCAATTGTTGAGTGTGGATTTTTGTCAAATCCAGAAGAAGAAAAGTTATTGCAAGAACAGGAATATCAAGAAAAAATAGCTTGGGGAATATTTATTGGAATAAATAATTATTTTTATTTATAAAAAGTAGAGGCAAAAGTTAATTTGAAATTAGAAAATATGAAAAAATGTAAAAGTAAAAAAAGATTAAGTAAAAAGTAAATTAAGTAAACAATAAAACACAAAGATAAAAAGAGAATAAAAAAAGAGAAATAATATGTTATTATCTCTCTTTTTTTATTGTATAGTATTAGTTTCAATTTTAATTTTGTTATTTACTAGTTGGTTTTATATTAAACCTTTTATAAAGTTATATTCATCACCTTCTGTGTCCATTGTTCTATAAACGTATCCAGTATATATTCCAGAATCTTCTGGACCTAGATTAACATCTAAATCAACATTGTACGTAAATTTTTCATTTTGATTATTAATAATATTAATACTAAATTTAATTTTTGTATTCAAATTTTCTAATGGGATATTAGCCTCCTGTAATATTTTCCCAGAATAAGTTATTAAATTAATATCTGTAGGTGTATAATTATTTGCTAAATCTGTATTAATAAAGCCTAAAGTAATTGGGTTTGAACAATCAGTATAAAATGTGGGTGTTGAATAATCAACTATTTCATTTTCAGAATTAGAATTAACAATATTAAAGTCAATTCTATTATTTTCAGCAGGCTCTAAAAGTTTTAGTGTTCCAAAATCACTATTATTCTTATAATTTAAAATATTAGTTCCAGTAATTGTTTCTGTTTCTATGTTATCAATATATAGTTGTTGAACTGTATTTATATTATTCAAGTCATCACTACTTATTAAATTATCTAATTGAATTGTGATATCAGTATATTGATAGATGTCAACACCTTTTAAAGGATCTGTTGGTGAAGACTCGATAGCACTAGCACTAGAATAATAAGTTACTTTTTGAACACTAAATATTGTTTCCTGATTTTCATCAGAAATTGAAAGTACATCATTTAAAAACTTATTTTTCATAATATAATCTGAAATTATAACATCAGAATATATATAAAATACTATTAAAATAGCGATTATTAATAGAAAAAACACTAATACTGGTCGTTTTAATTGTATTTTTTTCATTTGTTCCTCCTATAGTATTTATTTCATTATAGAGTATAAATCCTCCACATGACTATACACTTTTGTGTACCAATTTTCATCAGTAGCATATCTAGTATTTACACCTTCTAATGTTGGCCCGTTATAGTACCAAGCTAATGCTGTTTCACCATTGTAAATCATAGTACCTTGAGGATTTATGTAATATTTTACAAGACTTTTTGCAACTGTTTCAATTCCATCAGCATATGTATCAAATTCAAATGAAGATTCTAAAGGTGTATCATCATATGATCCATATCCAAATAAGTTATTTTTCGTCTCCGCTATTTCAGAAGTCCCCCAGTTACTTTCGTGTATTGCTATTGCAGCTAAAGCTATACCATTTATATTGTATTTTTGTTCTACATTATAGAAAACTTGATAGTTATCTTTAAATACGTTATTTACATCTTTAGATAAATTTGTAAGAATTTTTTCAAAGTCAGTTAATGTGAATCCACTTGGTTTATTTAATTGTAAATCAATATTTAATGTTAATAATATTTTTGCTATCCTATTTTTTTCAGTAATACTTGGAGTAGCAGAAGCAGAAGTTAGTGTCGAAGTTTCTAAAAAGCCTTCAAGGTTATTAAAAGAGACTTTACACCATTGTTCATCAATTAAATCTATTAATTGAACATCTAAATATTCAGAAATTTCAGCAATTGGATTTGATTCTGAATTTGATTCTGAATAAAGAATACTTGTTGATTTAACATACATTGTATCTCCGATATGTACACTATTATCAGCTAAAAACTCCGATGTCCCTAAATCAATTAATTTATCAATTGGTTCAATATTAATTTCTTTATCTAACACAAGTTCTTCTAATAAAATATCATCTTGATAATGTTTTACTAAAGTCAAAGTATCTTTACCCAAAACACCTTCTTGCGTAATTAATTCTTCACCTTTAGGTAATTTTGCATTATCCGTATATATAGTTTCGAAATCAGAAGATCTCTCTTCAATTACTTGTTCTTTTATAATTATATTACCTACATTTTGTTTTAATGTTTCTTCGATATCTAGTCTATGTCTGTTTAATTCATATGATGTATCAATAGCAGAAGTTTCTTTTGCATAACTTGTATTTAGTGCACCTACATCTGGAAAAAGAACAGTAAATCCAATCAATAAAGTAATTCCTCCCAATATAACATGTGATAAATGTAAATCTGGAGTATTAGATTTTTCTCTTTTAGTAAATTTAAATGGATGTTTTTTAGGCATCTTTTCTTTTTGGATTCTGCCATTTACAATATATTGTTCACTTGTCTCAGGTTGACTATTGCGTTTTTTTAGTTCTTTTTGCTGTTTTTGATATTGTTTAAATGCCTTCTTGTTTGTACTTAGTTCTCTAACTTCTTGGAGTTCTCTAAATATTTCAGATAAATTTCCATTATCATTTGACATTGCAATTCTCTCTTTCTTAAAATAATCTATTAAATTAATTATATAATAACAAATAAAACATGTCTATAATATTAATAAAAAAATAGATTATTTAATCGAAATAAGGAAATTTTGTAGTAAAAATGGAAAAATTATCTTGAAAAAAATACAAAATAGTATATAATATATGTAGTGAAAAGAGGTGAATAGATGAAACTAGGAGAGCTAGAGAAGAGTATAGGATATACGTTTAGAAAGACAAATTTATTAAAAAAAGCATTAACACATACATCTTATGCAAATGATAATAACACTGAGAGTAATGAAAAGTTAGAGTTTTTAGGAGATAGTATTTTAGAATATGTTTCAAGTGAAATGTTATATACTAAATATGAATTACTAAAAGAGGGAGAGATGACTAAAGTTAGAGCAGCAGTAGTATGTGAAAGTAGTCTTTACGCAATAGCAAAAAAGCATAATTTTAGTGATTTCTTATATTTAGGGAAATCTGAGCAAAAGTCTAAAGGCAAGTATAGACCAGCAGTATTGGCAGACGCAGTTGAAGCAATTATAGCAGCAATATACTTAGATGGAGGAATGAAACCAACTAAAAAATTCATAGAAGAAAACTTAGATGAAACAATAAATATAGCAACTAAAAATGTTGGATCAAAAGACTATAAAACGGTACTACAAGAAAAATTGCAAAAAAATGGCGATGTCAAAATAAAATATGAAATAATAAAGGAAGATGGACCAGATCATAATAAAACATTTGAAACAAAATTATGTTGTGATGGAGAAATACTTTCATACGGAAGAGGAAAAAGCAAAAAAGAAGCAGAAATGAATGCCGCAAAAGAAGCCTTAGAAAAAATTAACTAGAAAGGTACAGTGAATATGAAAAAAGAATATATTATTCCAATATTTGTACCACATTTAGGTTGTCCGAATGATTGTGTTTTTTGTAATCAAAAATCTATAAGTGGAACGAAAAAAAATATTACAAAAGAAGAGATGAAAAAAATAATAGAGGATTATTTAAAGTATATTGAATCAGAAAATGTAAATATTGAAATTGCATTTTATGGTGGAAGTTTTACTGTAATAGATGAAAATATTCAAACAGAATTATTAGAAGTGGCAAATGAATATATTAAAGATAAAGAAAATAAGATTTCTGGTATAAGGATTTCAACAAGACCAGATGGGATAACTAAAGATATATTGAAAAAAATGAAAAAATACAATGTAAAAACAATAGAATTAGGTGTACAAACTACAAATAACTATATATTAGATAAAATTAACAGAGGACATACATTTGAAGATGTGAAAAATGCGTCTAAATTGATTAAGCGTTTTGGAATTAAGTTAGGTCATCAAATGATGATAGGACTTCCAGAAAGTACAAGAGAAGACGAAATAAAAACAGCAAAAGAAATCATAAAATTAAAACCTAAAATGGTAAGAATATATCCAGTATTAGTAGTTAAAGATACTCAATTACAAAAAGACTTTGAAGAAGAAAAATATAATCCTATGCCACTAGTAAAGGCAGTAGAAATTTCAAAAGAATTAGTAGCAATGTTTAATTCGAAAAAGATAGAGATAATAAGAGTAGGGCTACAAAGTACAGATGAAATAACAACGCCAGAAGATGAAAAAAGTGCAGTTGTAGCGGGTCCATATCATCCAGCTTTTAGGCAGTTAGTTGAATCTGGTTTATGGTATGATGCAATTGTTAGTAAAATTAAAAAATTAAATGATAAAGTTTTACAAGTTCAGATAAATGTAAATCCACAAGATGTAAATAATGTTATAGGACATAAAAAAGAAAATATATTAAAATTAAAAGAATTATATAATGTTGATATATTTGTGAAACAAGATGAAAAAATAAAACAAGGAAAAATGAAATTAGATATATTAAAAAAAGCAGAAGATTTTGCGAAAATTTAAAATATGAAAAAAATAATGAATTAAACATAAAAAGAGAAAATAGATAAAGAACAAAAAAAGAATAATATTAGAATAAAATCACCTATATTACAGATAATAGTAATATAGGTGATTTTATGAATGAAAATATTATTGAGAGAAAAAAGAAAAAAGAAAAAATAAATTATAGAAATATAATTTATCAAGTAATAGGAACTATAATTGGTGCTATGATAATGGGGATAGGAGTTGCTTTATTCTTGTTACCAAACCAACTTTCTTCTGGAGGTGTTTCTGGGATAGCAACAATAACATATTATTTGTTAAATATACCAATGGGAACAGCAATTATGGTGATAAATGTACCGTTATTTATTATGGCAATTTTTAAATTAGGAAAAATATTTTTTATAAAAGCAATTTTAGGGACAATTTGTTTATCAATATTTATCGATTTTTTTAGTCAATTTGATTCATTAACAAATGATAGATTTCTAGCATGCATTTATGGAGGAATAGTTATAGGACTTGGTACTGCAATACTGTTGAAATCTAAATCATCAACAGGAGGAACGGATTTAAGCACATATATTTTGAAAGAATATTATCCAGGAATACAAATGGGACAAGCTATTGTAGTTTTAGATATAATAGTAATAAGTTTAAATGTATTTTTTTTCCAACAAATTGAAATTGGTATGTATTCAGCAATTACAATATATATAATGGGTAAAATAATAGATTTGGTTTTTGAAGGGGTTGATTTTACTAAGTTGTTAATAATTGTATCAGATAAAAATGAAAAGATTGCATTAGAAATAAAGCAATCAATTAAAAGAGGCGTTACAGGATTATATGGTAAAGGTATGCATAGTGAAAAAGATAAGTTGATATTAATGGTTGCAGCACCAAGATCAGATGTTTCTAAAATAAAGGAAGCAGCTTTAAAAGTAGATTCTAAAAGCTTTATAATTGTAACAAATTCAAGAGAAGTTGTTGGTTTAGGATTTAAAACAAAAAATGAATAATGTTAAAATAAAATAAATATATAAGTAGGACTTGATGTTTTTTTGTTTTTGATATAAAATATATTAAAATACAAAAGAAAGGATCAAGAGAGAATGGGAGTAAACGAAGCATCAGAAGGATTGATAATAGCATTAGACATTATTGTAATAATATGTCAACTTGTTTTAGCGATAATAGGAGTATATTATTTAATATTCGCAAAAAAAGTTGCTGAAAAACAAAAAGCTAAACCAAATAGTAGAAATGCTGATTTGGATATAAAAATATTGACAAAAAGAATCAGATTATCTGGAATTCTAAGTATATTATTAGCAGCTCTATTATTTTTAATGTAGTAAATAAAATAATATAAGAGCTAGATAAAAATATTAGTAATACTATAAATATATATATAAATATAAAAATTTATAGTATTAAACTAAAAAAATAATTTTAAATTAAAAATGAGCTAACCAAGTGTTAGCTCATTTTCTATATCAAATTCATATATTAGCTGAGAATCTGATAAGTCTAGGATAGGTACTAAATTCAAACTATCATTATCATTAAGTGAACAAATATACATTTTTTCTGACTCAATATTATATACAATAAATGATGTTATATCATTGTCAATGTACTTTGAAATAGGCTTATAACCATTTTCAGTAATAATTTGAGTTTCTGATTTATTCACATTAGATGGTGTTTCTTCTAAATTATCATTATATGGTATGAAATGTGAAATTGCAAATACTGTTGAAAATAAAGTTATAAAAATGAGTGAGCAGTATAGTGTTAACCATAGTTTGAAATTTATTGTCCTGTCTGTCTTCATAAAAATCCTCCTGAAGTAGAATAATAAGAAATATCTCATTATCATTAAAATAAAATATGTAATTATATTATATCATATGAAGTAGTAAAAACCAAATATTTACGAAATATAGTTTTAATAAGTATAATTATTTATTAAATATTGAAAAGATATATTGAAATAGATATAATAAAATTATAAAGTATAATATATAAGGTGGGAATAAAATGAATAATGAGTTGTCTATAAGAAAAGCTAAAAAAGAAGATGCAATGAAATTATCGGAAGTTAAAAAAGAAATATGGGAAACAACATATAGAGGAATATATAGTGATGAAAAGATAAATAATTATGATTATGTTAAAAATAAAGAAAAATTCCAAGATATAATTAATAATATGGATATGAATTTATATGTTGTTGTTGATCCTACTTTAAAGAGCTATAATAATATAATTGGATACATAGAATACGGAAAGCCTATGAGAGGATTCAGAGAATATACATATGAAATAGGTTTATTTTATATAAAAAAAGAATATCAAAATAACGGATTAGGTAGAAGATTATTTAATATGGCAGTAGAACATATGAAAAAAATAAATATTCAAAGATTCTATATTTCATGCCATAAATTCAATGATAATGCCAAAGGTTTTTATGAAAAAATGGGAGGAAAAGTTATACATGTGGATTGTGATGAAGAAAATGATGGTGTACCACAAATTAAATATGAATATACTATAAATAAGTAATTGTAAAAGCCAGTTAAATCATATATAATGATGCTAGTACTATGTATATAAAAATAAATAAGGAATTAATTATGGATAAAGAAATAAATAAAAAAATTGATAAAAAAATTGATAATAAAATTGATAATAAAATTGACAATAAAATTGACAATAATATTGAAGTAAAGAACATAAAAGAAAATTTAAAAATACAACAATATGTATTGAAAAAACAAGAATCATTTGAGTTGAAAGATATATTTGATTGTGGGCAGTGTTTTAGATGGAACGAAGAACACAATGGAAGTTATACAGGAATATTTGGAGCAAATGTTATTAATGTAAAAAAAGAATCTTCAGATATAATATTTAGAGGTATATTTGAAAATGAACCTAAAAAGATAATCGAAGAATATTTTGATTTGAATAGAAATTATGAAAAAATAAAGGAAAAACTTTCAAAAGTTGATGATTCAATGAAAACTAGTATCGAATATGGGAAAGGAATAAGAATATTGAATCAAGATTTGTGGGAAATGATAATATCATTTATTATATCAGCAAATAACAATATTCCGAGAATAAAAGGGATAATAGAAAAACTATCAAAAAATTATGGAAATGAGATAATATTTGAAGATAACTCATATTATACATTTCCAACACCAGAGCAATTGAGAGGTGTAAGTGTTGAAGAATTTAGAAAATTGGGATTAGGTTTTAGAGATATCAGATTATATGAAACAACACAATTAATTCTAAATAAAGAAGTTATATTAGAAGGATTAAAAAATCAAAATAATACTGAGATAGTAAAAGAAGAACTGTTAAAATTATCAGGTGTAGGTCCTAAAGTTGCAGACTGTATTTTACTAATTTCAAATTTAAAAAGATTAGAAGTTTATCCAATAGATGTATGGGTCAGAAGGGGTATGAATGATTTATATATAAAAAAAGATGATGAAAAAAAAGTTAAAAAAACAGAGCTTGAAAACTTAGCAAAAGAGAAGTTTGGAGATTTAGCAGGGATTGCGCAACAATATTTATTTTATTGGAGAAGAGAGGCTTAGTAAAATTTAAAAGTACAAATAAATTAATTACCAAATAATTAATAGCATCATATTAAATATGAAAAAATAATGACAGAGACAATAAGAGGGTATAAAGAGATTATTAACAATAAAGTAAGGAGATAATATGGCAGTTAGATTTATATATGGAAAACCAGGAAGTGGAAAAAGTCAAAAGTGTTATTTAGAAATAGCAGAAATATTAAAAAAAGAAAAAGATTGTAAAATATTTATGATTACACCAGAACAATTTTCGTTTACAGCAGAAAAAACATTAATGGAATTTATCCCTAGTAAAGCCGTTATAAATGCAGAAGTAGTAACAATTAGTAGGCTAGCACATAGAATATTAAGTGAAATAGGTGGGAATAATAAAAAAGTTTTGTCAAAATGTGGTAAAGCAATGTTAATATATTCAATTTTAGAAAAAGAAAATAAAAATTTAAAATTTTTAAATAAATCAGATGAAAATATTGATTTATGCATGAATTTGATAAAAGAATTTAAAAAGCATGGAATAAATATAAATGATTTGTCATTGCAACTAGAAAAATTGGAAGATAAGGACAAGTACTTACAAAGTAAATTATCAGATGTATTAACATTATATAGTAGTTTTGAAGAAAAAATAAAAGATAAATACATAGAAGAAACAGATTATTTAGACATTTTATTAAATAATATAAAAAGTTTAGATTATCTGAAAGATGCATATATATTTATAGATGAATTTGCAGGTTTTACATATCAAGAATATCAAGTAATTGGTGAATTAGCAAGAGTTGCTAAGCAACTGAATATAACGATGACAACAAATAATTTTGATTTTACAGTAAGTCCACATAAAGATATATTTCATTCGAATAAAATAACTATTTCAAAATTAATTGAATTGTTTGAAAATTTAGATATTGAAATTGAAGAGAGAGTATTTTTAGAAAAAAATTATAGATTTAAAAATAAAGAAGTTGAGCACTTAAGTGAAAATATATCAAACATAAAATCTAGTAAATATGATGGACAAGTTAATAATGTATCACTGTTTTTAGCTAAAAACGCATATTCGGAAATAGAAAATATAGCTAAAATAATAAAAAAAATGGAACGAGAAAAAGGGTATAGATATAAAGATATTGGAATAATAACTAAAAATATTCCGAATTATGCATCACTTGTAAGGAGTATATTTTCAGAATATCAAATACCAGTATTTATAGATGATAAGAGAGATTTAAATCAGAATATAATAGTTCAATATATTCTTTCTATATTTGAAATAATCAACTCGAATTTATCAATGGAGTCTGTGATAAATTATTTGAAATTTGGTTTCTTAGATATTGATATGGAAGATATATTTAGTTTGGAAAATTACGCAGCAAATTGGGGAATAAAATTTAATAAATGGAAAAATGAATTTAAGTATGAAACTGGAAAAGAAAAGTATGACATAAAAAAATTGAATGAAATTAGAGTGAAAGTAATAAAACCAATAATTCAATTGAAAAATGATATTGATAAAAATAGGACTGTTGAAAATATATCTAAACTTATATATGAATTTTTGCAAAAACAAAATATAGAATATAAATTAGCTAAAAAAATTGAGGAATTAGAATTAAATAAATTATTTGAAATTAAAGAAGAATATAAGGAAAGCTATAATATTATTATTCAAATATTGAGTGAGATTGTAAATATATTTGGGGAAGAAAAAATAACATTGGATAAATATATCAAGGTATTTAAAACAGGATTGAAAAATAGTTCATTAGCAAAAATACCAGGAACCCAAGATCAAGTAATATTAGGTGATGTAGAAAGATCTAGAAGTCATAAAACAAAAGTAGCATTTATAATAGGAATAAATGATGGCGTATTTCCAAGTGTGAGAAAAGATGAAGGGTTTCTAAATGATAATGATAGAAAATATTTAAAAGATGAAGGTATGGGGATTGCTAATGGGACAATGGAAAATCTTTATGAAGAAAATTTTAATATATATAAAACATTTTCTATAGCTGAAGAAATGGTAAATTTATCATATGTTTCAACTGATCCAGAAGGAAAATCTTTAAGGCCATCAATAATGATAAATAAGTTGAAAAATATATTTCCAAAATTAAAAGAAGAAAGTGATATAATTAGTAAGGATTACAAGATTATAAATGAAAAATCTACATATGATGCTTTACTTGAAAATATTTATAAAGAAAAAAATAATGAAACAATGGATGAAATTTGGTTTCAAGTTTATCATTATTTCAATACGAATGATGAATGGAAAGATAAATTACAAAATGATATAAGTGCTTTAAGTTATACAAATATTGCAGAAAATATAAAACCAGACAATATTCAAAAGTTATATGGGAATAAAATGAAAACAAGTGTATCAAAATTAGAATCATATAGAAGATGTCCTTTTTCATATCACATGCAATATGGTCTTAATTTAAAAGAAAAAGAAGAGTTAAAAGTTCAAAGTTTTGATACAGGGTCATTTATGCATGATATAATTGAGCAATTTTTCGACTATACTTCTGAAAAAGGTTTAGGAATTGGGAATATGGAAGAGGAAGAAATAGCAAAAATTGTTAATCAAATTATTAATGAAAATTTGAAAGATATTCAAAACTATAAATTTACAGCCACTGCTAAATATAAAGTACTTGTGAAAAGATTAGAGAGATTAGTAATAAAATCTTTAAAATATATAATTAAAACTATTACAGAAAGTAATTTTAAAATTCATGGTACTGAAATAAAATTCGGTGATGACGGTGAATACAAGTCAATTAAAATGAATTTAGATAATGGAAAAGAAATCGAAATAACTGGGAAAATTGATAGAGTTGATATAGCAGAAACAGATGATGGGAAATATGTAAGAATCATAGACTATAAATCATCTGCAAAAGATATTAAGTTAAATGAGGTATATGCAGGATTACAATTACAACTTTTAACATATATTGATGCGATATGTAAAGAAGAAGATATAATACCGGCAGGCGTATTCTATTTTTCATTGTTAGAGCAAATGATAACAGCCGATAAAAAAATATCAAAAGAAGAAATTGAAGACAAAATACGAAATAATTTTAAAATGAGAGGGTTAATCGTTGCTGATATAAAAATTATTGAATTAAATGATAATAATTTAATATCAAATACAGGTAAATCAAAAATGATACCAGCAGGAATAACAAAGGATGGAGCTATAAGTAAAAGAGATACAAACGGTGTATCAAAAGAAGAATTTAAAATATTACAAGAACATATATACACAACAATTAAACAAATTACAAATGAAATATATGAAGGTAACATAGATATATATCCATTTAAAAGAGATAAACAAACTGCATGTGGATTTTGTCTATATAAATCTATTTGTGGATTTGATGCAAATCAAAAAAATAATAGATATAATTATTTAGAAGATACATTTGAGTTTGCAAAAAAATAAATAGCTAACTTTTATTCAATAGTTAATGAGACCATAATGCTAAAATTAAAATTAAAATTAAGATTAAAATAAAAGTAAAAGTAAAATAAATAATTAAGATTAAAATAAAAGTAAAAGTAAAATAAATAATCAAGATAAAATAGAAATAAAATGAGATAAAAGCTAAAAACTATGCATATATAGTTGACTGGCTTTTTTTCATGTGTTAATATATTTTCGTAGAACGTTGAAAATATAATATTTGAGTAGATACAAACAGGAGGAATTTGCTATGAAGAGGAGAAAACCAATAATTAAAAGTGTTATCTGGATAGATCCTGTACTAGGTGAAATGCGGGTCTTAGGTCAATTCAAAGAAGTTTTAAAATTGAAATATTTTAGTGAATTAAAAGAAAAATCGCAATTGGGACCATACCCTATAAATGGAAAAATTCCACATGAAGATTATACAAGAGAAAATCATTCAAAAGGAACAGCGTTGTTATTATTAAAATTATTTGAAAATTTAGAAGAAAAGTATCCTGATTTTAAAATAACACGGAAGCAAAAAAAGATTTTATTTCTTGCATTTCTTGCACACGATATAGGGCACTTAGCATGTTCACATGGACTAGAGTATATCCTAAAGAAAAAACATGAATATATAACTATCGAAAGATTATATGAACTTGAAAGTGATTTAGATAGAATTTTTGGTTTTAAAATAACAAGAGAAGTTATTAAAATATTAAAAAATACATTAGGAATTGCATTAAGTAAAGAAGAAAAAAGATTAGATTCAGTTGTTAACATGTTTATACCACTATTAAGTAGTACAGTTGATTTTGATAGAATGAATTATATGTTACTAGATTCAATATATACACTAGGAAAATGTGAAAATTATGAACAAATACTAGACGGAATAGCTATACATGAGGAGTATGGAATTGTTTATGAATCATCGGTTAAAGAAATCATTGTCAGGCTTTTAGAACAACGAGTAAAAAGATATAAAGATTGTTTTTATGCAGAAAAAAATGCAGTGAGAGAACACCATTTGCAACAATTTTTAAGAAATTGTAAATTTACAGAAAAAAAGATTAAAAATATATCTGAAAAAAAGATTGTTGAAATGGTAGAAACAGCAAGTATATATTCTTCTGATAGAGAGCAAAATGACTTGGCGAAAATTATACTAGGTAAAAGTGATAAAATTTATTCTAAAAGTTTTATGAATCAAAAAGAAATTCTTGAGTTTAAAGATAAAATAAATGAGATTGTTGGGAATTTTGGAAATGTTGAATATATAGATAGTATTAAACGTAAAATTATACTATATAAAGAAACAGAGCCAGTATATATCATTGACAATAACGGAACAGTAAGTGAGTTAAGTGTAATAATGCCAGAATTAAAACAAGAACCAGTGAAAATAAATATTTTTGTACTAAATGTTCATGAGAGATATAGTATTCCACAAGATATTCAAGAAAAACTAATAGAAGTATTTACTAAATAATAAAAAAGAAGCCATGATTTGGCTTCTTTTTGTAATTTATATAAAAAAATATTTTAAATTAACTTAAAATTTGATAAAATATAAAAATGCAGATAGGAGAATTTATGAAAGACTTGTCAAATGAAAATATAATACATATAAAAAAAGAAGAAGTAGAATATATACAATTTAGAAAATTATTAAAATATCCAGAAATAAGTCATGCATATAGCATTGGTTTGGATAGAAATTTTAAAAAGGAAAAAATTGAATTAGAAAAAGAATATCAAAAAATTTGTGGAGCAATAGAAGAAAACTATATTGAAGTTATTAAACCAATCCAGAAACACAGTGCAAATGTAGAAATTGTAAATAATAAAGTTAATCAAGATATGCCAGATCTGAATGAAGAAATGTATGAAAATATAGATGGATTGATTACTAATCAAAAAAATATAATTTTGTCAACAACAAATGCAGATTGTATATTGTTTCTAATCTATGACCCAGTCAAGAAAGTTATTGCAAATGTTCATTCTGGTTGGAAGGGAACATTACAAAAAATAGTAAAAAGAACTATAGAAAAAATGATTAAAGATTTTGATTGTAATATTAAAGATATATTAGTATGTATATGTCCAAGTATTAGACAATGTCATTTTGAAGTAGAAAAAGATGTGAAAGATTTATTTGAGAATGAATTTGGAGACATTTTGAATGGAAACAAAGAAAGAAGTATTATCGAGACAAAAAAAGATTTAAAATGGAATATAGATACAATAGGGATTAATATTAATTTATTGATTGATATGGGAGTGAAACAAAATAATATAATAGATAGTAAGTTGTGTAGTGTTTGCAATTCTGATAAAATACATTCATATAGAGTAGAAAAAATAGAATATATGTTAAATACAGCGATAATAAAAATTAAAGGTGAAAATTAAATATAAGTGTAATGTTGAAAGTAGAAATAGAATATTAATAGAAATTAAAATTCTATTAAAATATAATAAAAAAGAGTAAAGGTTGTAGAAATGTTTGAAAAGTTAGATGAATTAGAGGAAAATATAAAAAAATGTAGAGCTTGTACATTATCAAAAAATAGAGCAAGAGTAGTAGTTCCAAGTTGGAATAGAGGTATTGGTAATGAGTATAAAGACAATATTGGTAATGAGAGTGATATAATAGAAAAACAGACTAAAATAGTTGTAATAGGTAATGAACCAACAGCAGAAGAAGAGAGAGAAGGAGTATCTTTTGTTGGAAATAAAGGTCTACTTTTAAAGTTAGCGTTAGAAATTATAGGAGTAAATTCAGAAGAAATTTATTATACAAATTTATTAAAATGTAGAAATAATTTTTTGAAAAATAAAGAAAATGAAAGAAATATATGTTTGAATTATTTAAGAAATGAAATTATTTTAATAAAACCAACCGTAATAATATTAATGGGCGAAACTGTTGCTAAGAAAATTTTAGGGAAAGAAATTGATTTTATTAAACTAAAAGGTCAAATGATGGAAAAAAGGTCTATAAAATATGTTATAATAGATGAAGTGTCAAAAATAGTTTTGAATGAAGCGAAAAAAATAGAGTTTTTAAATGATTTAAAACAAAATTATAATAATTTAATAGGTTAATAATAAAAACAGTAGAGTGACTAAAAAAGATTAGATTTGACTAATAAAAATAAAAAGGAAAATAAAAAGAGTTAACATGAAATATAACAATATAAATAGGGGGAAAAATGAAAACAGTTAAAGAAAATGTAGAATTTTGTTTGAATTGCAAAATTAAGCCATGTAGTTTGAAAGGGTGTCCATTAGGAAATGATATACCAGGATTTATACAAGAAGTTAAAAATGATAATATTTTAGGTGCATATGAAATATTGTCAAACACAACTGTATTGCCAAGTATTTGTGGTAAAATATGTCCGCATATGAAACAATGTCAAGGTGTATGTATTAGAGCTATAAAAAACGAACCAGTAGAGATAGGAAAAATAGAAGAATTTATTTCTCAAAATATTACTGATGATAAAATACTAAGTGAGATATTTAAAGGGCAAGTTGAAAGTATTTTTGAAAATAAACGAGTAGCTGTAATTGGTGGAGGTCCAGCAGGGTTGACCTGTGCGGCATTTTTAGCGAAAAAAGGAGTAAAAGTCACAATATATGAAAAGCATGACTATTTAGGTGGATTGTTAATGCATGGAATACCAGATTTTAGATTAGAAAGAGAAAGCATCAAAAAAACAGTAAATAGAATATTGAGTTTAGGAATAGATGTAAAATATAATCAAGAATTAGGAAAAAATCTAAATATAAATGATTTAGAAAAAGAATATAATAAAATATTTTTATCTGTAGGTGCTAATATATCATCAAAAATGAGAACACCAGGAGAAGAAAAGGAAGGTGTGTTTGGTGGAAATCAGTTATTAGAATATAATTTACATCCAGATTATACCAACAAATCAGTTTGCGTAATTGGTGGAGGAAATGTTGCTATGGATTGTGCAAGAACAATTAAAAGATTAGGTGCAAAATCTGTTAAAGTAATATATAGAAGAGCAAGAGAACAAATGCCTGCAGAGGCTATAGAAGTTGAAGAAGCTATTCATGAAGGTATAGAATTCTTATTTAAAAATAATATTACGAAAATAATAGGGGATACTAAAGTCGAAAAAGTAGAATTAATTAAAACTGAATTAATTCAAAAAGAAGGTGATTCAAGATTGTCACCAGTAGATATTGAAGGAAGCAATTATGAAGTAGATATGGACTATGTAATAAGAGCAGTAGGATCGTCGGCAGATGAAGTTATTAATACATTAGGTCTAGAACAAAATAAGTGGGGAAATATAGTTATTAATGAGAATTATCAAACATCTAATCCAAATATTTATTGCGGTGGAGATTTAATAGGTAAAAATGCAACAGTAGCATGGGCGTCATACTATGGTAGAGAAGCAGCAAATAATATATTAGAAGTATTAAGATAATATTAAGTAAAAAGTATAAATTATAAAAACAAAATAAAAATAAATATAAAGTGAAAAATACACAGTCCGTAATATTACATAAGACTGTGTATTTTTAGTATATTGTTTTATAGTATTTAATTTTGTTTTGTTTTATTTTTCAAAAGAATTAGATGTGATGTGTGAATTCTTTGGCTTGAATAATTTTTTTATAGCTAATAATAATTTACTGAAAATTGATGTGTTTTGAACTGTTAGAGCAAGGTTTCGCTCTTCAAGTGATAGACCATCTTCAAGCATATTATATAAATCTTCTAATAATTCCATTTTAGAAACATAATATTCATTGAAAAAAGAATAATTTTCAACTGTTCCTATATAGTCTTTAAATTTATATAATTTACTTCTATAAGCTTCAATTTCTTCAAAATTAGTTATATCATAAAATGTTTTATCAAAATATGAAGTTACAATTAAATTTTGAGTTTGTATAAATAAATCTGAAAAGTCAGATTTTAATTTTTTAATATTATCAATTATATCATCTATTTTTTCATTTCTACTTTCCACACTTAAGATGGTATTATTTAATGTTACAATTTTTTCTTCAATTTTTAGTAAAGCATCTAAGGAAGATTCGATTTCAAAATATTTCTTTTCAGTAATAATCTTACTTAATTTATTTTTGAATATATCATTTGAAAATAGAGTACTGTCAAATAGTATATTTTCACCAACTAAATATGACAATTGGTTAACTAAGCAACATTCCAGTGGATAATATGAAGGACTTGTTGTATAAAAACCTATTCCATAATATTTAACATATTCTTTTTTATATTGTAATATTTTAGAAGTCATTAGTTGAACAGATGCTTCATTTATTCCTAGTCCAGATGGTTTTGAATTTTTATATGCAGAAAGTCCCATTTTTATTAAATTATTTTTTTTATCTTTAACTTCTTGTAAATAATGAATACATTCATGAATAGCAAATTCTTCAAGATCACAATCAGATATTTTATCATTAAAGTATATTGATGTATTTTTATGAAAGTAAGATGCTTCAGCTAGTCCTTCAGACATTTTTGCTTTATACATGCTCAACCTTGATAATTTAATAAAAAGATCATTTTGATTTAAGTTATATTCAGGGAAAGCAGTAACAATTTTGCCAGATATATTAATGGCCATTGAGTTGACGCGTAATGTATTTATTTCTTCTGTTACTATTATTCCATCTTTTTTTAGATCAGATTTGATACTCATAATTTCTCCTTTGTATAATATGTTTATATATTATATAACATTTTGTAAAATATAGTATTACTATAGTATTACAAATTTATTACATTTAGATAACAAAAATGAGTAAGAAGAGTAGATAACAAATATAGATAGTAAAAAGATATACTCTGAAAATAAGAGTATATCTTTTTTTTTTATTTAACAACTATATTATAAATTCTATTTTTTACATAAATTTCTTTTACAATAGTTTTACCATCTAACTTAGATTCAATTGCTTTATGGACTTTTTCTTTTATTGAAGATTCATCTTCATCAAGAGAAATATTAATTGTTGTTTTTAATTTACCATTAAATTGTATAGGTAAAGTTATTTCATCAGCTATTGTCTTAGCTTCTTCGTATTTTGGCCATTCACTATATGTTATAGTATCTGTATTACCAAGAATATTCCACAATTCTTCAGTTATATGTGGAGCAATTGGATTTAATAATTTTAAGAAATTTTCTGCATATTCTTTTGGGAAAATTTCTTCCTTATACACACTATTGATAAAAATCATCATTTGAGCAATTGCCGTATTGAATCCCATTGTTTCATAATCTGTAGATACTTTTTTTACAGTGTAATGATAAACTCTTTCTAAGTTTTTGTTTTCTTTATCAGTAATTTTATTTGATTCTGTATATAATCTCCAAACTCTGTCTAAGAATTTTTTCGAACCATCTATACCATTTTCATCCCATGGTTTAGAAGCTTCTAAAGGTCCCATAAACATTTCATAAACTCTTAAGCTGTCTGCACCAAACTGTTTAACCATATCATCTGGATTAACTACATTACCTTTTGATTTACTCATTTTTTCTCCATTAGAACCTAAGATCATACCTTGGTGAACCAATTTGGCAAAAGGTTCTTTAACAGGAACTTCTCCTTTGTTATATAAATAGTTATTCCAAAATCTTGAATATAGTAAGTGACCTACTGCGTGTTCAGGTCCACCTACATATAAGTCAACTGGCAACCAATATTCTAATAGTTTTTTATTTGCGAATTCATCATTGTTTTTAGGATCTATATATCTTAAAAAGTACCAACTAGAACCAGCAGAACCAGGCATTGTACTTGTTTCTCTAGTAACAGATTTACCTTCAAAAGTAGTATTTACCCAATCTGTTGCTTTGTCTAATGGTGAAGCTCCTGATTTAGAAGGACTATAATCTTCTAATTTCGGCAAAACTAATGGTAAATCGCTATCAGCTAATGCCTTCATTTCATCATCTAGGAATACAACTGGAATTGGTTCACCCCAATAACGTTGTCTTGCAAATATCCATTCTCTTAATTTATAGTTTACAGTTTTCTTTCCAAGCTTATTATCTTCAGCCCATTCAAGCATTTTATTTATAGCATCAATTTTATTTAAACCATTAATAAAATCAGAATTAATATGTAGTCCATCACCAGTGAATGCTTCGGTAGAGACATCTCCTCCATCTAAAACTGGAATAATTTCTAAATTGAATTTTTTAGCAAATTCATAATCTCTAATATCATGTGCAGGAACTGCCATAATTGCACCACTACCATAAGATACTAATACATAATCTGAAATCCAAATAGGGATTTGTTTGTTGTTTGCTGGGTTAATTGCATAAGCACCTGTGAAAACACCAGTTTTATTTTTATTTAATTCTGTTCTTTCTAAATCAGATTTAGAAGCAGATACTTGTATATATTCTTCTACAATAGATTGTTGTGTAGATGTTGTAATTTCTTTTACTAAATCATGTTCAGGAGAAAGTACACAATATGTTGCTCCGAAAAGAGTATCAATTCTTGTTGTAAAAACATTAAAAGACTTATCAGAATCAGCAACTTTAAAAGTAAGTTCTGCACCTTCAGATTTACCAATCCAATTTCTTTGTATTTCCTTAGTTGATTCTGGCCAATTAATTTCATTTAAACCATCTAACAATATATCTGCATATTCAGGAATATCTAAAACCCATTGTCTCATATTTCTGCGAACAACAGGGAATCCACCTCTTTCACTTTTTCCATCAATTACTTCGTCATTAGATAAAACACAACCTAGTTCTTCACACCAGTTAACTGGCATTTCAACTAATTTTGCTAGCCCATCATTAAATAATTGTTTAAATATCCATTGAGTCCATTTATAGAAAGATGGATCTGATGTAGATAATTCTTTATCCCAGTCAAAAGAAAGTCCTAACATTTTTAATTGTTTTTTAAAAATTGCTATATTTTGATTTGTAAAAGTGTCAGGATGATTTCCTGTTTTAATAGCATATTGTTCAGCTGGTAATCCAAAAGCATCCCATCCCATAGGGTGTAAAACATTATATCCTTGCATTCTTTTCATTCTTGATAAAATATCTGTAGCTGTATAACCTTCAGGATGACCAACATGAAGTCCTTGCCCAGATGGATAAGGGAACATATCTAATGCATAATATTTAGGTTTTGAAAAATCCCATACATCAGTAAAAAAAGTTTTATTTTTTTCCCAGTAATCTTGCCATTTTTTTTCTATTTCTATAAAGTTATATTCCATAAAACACGCACCTCTTTAATTTTTTTAATAATGTGAATTATATACTAAAAAAGCTAAAATATCAAGAGTTAGTAGTAATCTTTGAAGAAAAACGAGTATACATAATTTGACTATAATGGTTTAGTATGATATACTAGTTATGAAAAAAATAAAAAGTAATTTTTGTAAAAATTACTAAAATCTCCCCAATAAATAATTTTATGTGAGGTACAACATGAGTGATGCAACAGGAAACAATAGTAAATTTGTAATAGATGAAAGAGCTTTGAAATTAAGTACTATACTTCAATTTATTCCAGAAGAAATCAAAGAAAAAATTTTAGATAATTCAAATGGTCAATTTTCAATAAAGCCTGAAAATAAAAAAATAAAAGATTATGTTTTTGATGAGATGGTATTAGAAGCAGTTAAAACAATGCCGATGAAAGCGGATGATAACAATATTAATATAATAAACACAGAAAATTTTTTGTTGATATCAATAAATAAAGAACTGCCAATATATATTATTGAAATAAATAACCAAAATATTAATCAAATAGCGAAGTTTATTACATTTGCTATGAATCAAATAGCTAATGTGGTAATTAATAATATGAGAAATTGTGAAAACATACATATTGCTAGACTAAAGATTATATCGGAAAAAGAAAATTTAAAAAATAGAATTTGGCTTGAATTTCAAAAAAATAAGTAATAACTGACTTGGGGAGAGTCAGTTTTATTTGTGTTATAAAGATTTAGTATAGGATAAGATTATATAATATAATGGTTATTTATAAAATTTATATTGTAAAAGTTATAAAAAGTTGGAAATATAATAGTGTAAAGAATATACAATTTACAAAAATATGATTTATAGGTTTACAATAGATATGATTAAACTTGAAAAAAATTAAAATTAATGATATAATATAGAGTAGACAGAATTAAAAAAGTAGCCATACTTAAAATAAGTAGGTTACAGGACATTTTAAAATTTAAAGGAGAGACAGCATGGGAAGAACATTAAGAATTTTAGGAACACTATTAGTATGTGCAATAATTGTTGCATATTCACCAATCGGAGCGTATTTTAGTAATAATATTGAAATACCAGGTCCAACAAAAACTATGGATGCAGTTATACTAGAAAAAACTGAAAAAGATGGAAATATATTTCATGAGGTTAGTGAAGATGGACAGGAATTAATCTCTGGATATTCTCCAACACAGTATTTACTAACTTTAGAAGTAGAAGGAAAACAAATTGTTATTAATAACAGAGAAGTGTTTGAAGAAGCAGAGGTAAATGATAAAGTTCAAATAATATTTTCAGAAAATGAAATATTAGAACAGTTAGATACTGCAATGATAGTTTATGAAAAAAATGAGATGATAGTAGAAGTACTATCATCTTGATTTTTTTTCTTTTGTATGAATAACCATTGAAAAAAACCAATAATAATGGTAGAATCGCATAAAAGAAAATATAAAGGATGATGAAATTGGGTAAAAAATTACTAATAACAGAAAAACCGTCAGTAGCAATGGAATTTGCAAAAGCATTAAAAATTAGAACAATTAGAAAAAATGGATATTTAGAATCAGAAGAATGGTATATTTCATGGTGTGTAGGGCATTTAGTAACAATGAGTTATCCTGAAAAATATGATGAAAAATTAAAATTCTGGAGATTAGATACATTACCATTTATACCTAAAGAATGGAGATATGAAATAATACCAAATGTAGAAAATCAATTTAATGTTATTAAAATGTTAATGAACAATGAAGAAGTTGATACTGTATATGTTAGTACCGATTCTGGGAGAGAAGGAGAATACATATATAGATTGGTTGATCAAATGATAGGTGTAACTAATAAAAATAAAAAAAGAGTTTGGATAGATTCACAGACAGAAGAAGAAATATTACGTGGCATAAAAGAAGCAAAAGATTTATCAGAATATGATAGCTTATCAGATAGTGCATATTTAAGAGCAAAAGAAGATTATTTAATAGGAATAAATTTTTCAAGGCTTTTATCAATAATTTATGGAAGAAAATTAGCAGAAAAAATAAATGAGGAAAGAGCTTCGATATCTGTTGGTAGAGTTATGACATGTGTATTGGGAATGGTTGTTTCAAGAGAAAGAGAAATTCAAAATTTTATAAAAACAAAATACTATAAAATAAATGGAG
The DNA here is from genome assembly GCA_964370265.1 of uncultured Clostridium sp. Classification (GTDB taxonomy): domain Bacteria; phylum Bacillota; class Clostridia; order TANB77; family CAG-508; genus CAG-269. The sequence goes on from CAYJIP010000001.1 coordinate 51,573, forward strand.
AATTTGGAGATGAAAACTCATCATTTAAAGCAGAATGGAAAGTTAATGAAAAATCAAGGTTATTTGAAAGTCCAAAACTATATAATGAATCAGGATTAAAAAAAGAGGAAGATGCTAAAATCTTGATAGCAGAATTAAGTAATAAAAAGGGAAAAATTACTGAATTGAAAAAAGTAAAACAAAATGAAAATGCACCTATGTTATTTAATTTAGCTGAAATACAAAATGAATGTACAAAAAGATTTAAAATTAAACCAGATGAAACATTAGAAATAATACAAAATCTATATGAACGAAAATTAGTAACATACCCAAGAACTGATGCTAGAGTTTTATCAACAGCTGTTGCTAAGGAAATTAACAAAAATTTAAATGGATTAGCAAAAAATACAAAAAATCAAGAAATTCAGGGATATATTCAAAAAATGATTTCTGAGAAATATTCAACAGATATATTGAAAACTAAATATGTAAATGATAGCAAAATAACAGACCATTATGCAATAATACCAACAGGGCAAGGTTTAGAAAATTATCAAAATCTTAGTGAATTACATAGAAATATTTATGATTTAATTGTAAAAAGATTTTTAGCGATTTTTTATCCACCAGCTAAATATAATAAAGTGCAAGTTACTGTAAATATAGAAGAAGAAACGTTTAATGCAAGTGGTAAAGTTTGTATAGAAGAAGGTTTTTTAGAAATTTTAAAACCAGCAAATAAAAATAAAGATAACAAAGATAATGGCGAAGTAAAAGAACAAAAAGAAGAAGGAAACCTAGAAATACTTGCAAATTTGAAAAAAGGACAAGAAGTAAATGTTACTAACTTCGAAATAAAAGAAGGTGAAACTTCACCTCCAACTAGATACAACTCAGGCTCTATAATACTTGCAATGGAAAATGCGGGAAAATTAATTGAAGATGAAGAATTAAGAGAACAAATAAAAGGCGCAGGAATTGGAACAAGTGCGACAAGAGCAGAAATAATTAAAAAATTAGAAAAAATTAAATATATAGAGATAAATACAAAAACTCAAATTATAACGCCAAGCAATAAAGGTGAAATAATTTATGATATTGTAAGTACATCAATGCCAGATATGTTGAATCCTAAATTAACAGCAAGTTGGGAAAAAGGATTAGAAATGGTAGCAAAGAAAGAAATAAATTCAGAAGAGTTTATGATTAAACTAGATAAATATGTATCATCTAAAATTGATAGATTAGTTGTAAAGAGATAATCATTTTGAGAGTTTAACTATAGAAAAATAAAGGTTTTTTACTATTATTAATAAATTAATTAGTATAAAAATAAAGAATAAATAAACAAAATAAAGAATAAATAAAAAAACAAAGTAAACAAAATAACATGCTTTTTGATGTGGACCCAAATTATTAGACAAAAAAGTCTGATAATTTAGGTTCATTTTTATGGTGAAATATAGTGTACAATTAAAATTAAAAATTAACTATGATAATAATGTTGTTTTTTTAAATTTATAATAATAAAAGTTATAATAATAATTTAATGTATTTATCGAGTAATACAATAAAATCTATTCTAAATTAAATAAAAATATGATATAATAGTAACACAGAGAAAAAGGAGTTTGTAATGAACGCAATAATAGGTGAATTAGGAAAATCAAACAAGATGATTGATTTGATTAAAAATATAGAAAATGAAAAAAGCCCGATAGTATTATCGGGTTTAAGTGCTATGGGAATGATTCAAATTTTGGCTGGGATAAGTCAATATAGTAAAAAGCCAATACTTATAATTACATATAATGAAATTGAATCAAAAAGAATATACGATAATATGAAGTATTTCTCAAATAACATTATAAGATTTCCAAAAAAAGAAATAGTAACATATGATTATATTGCAGAAAGTAAAGAATTGCCATATGAAAGAATTCAAACATTAAATGAAATAGTAACAAATAAAAATAAAATAGTGATAGCAACTATAGAAAGTTTAATGCAAAAAATACCAAAAAAAGAAGTTTTATACAAAAATCAGTTAGATTTTAAAGTGGGACAAATTCATGATTTAGAAAAAATAAAAAAAATATTAGTCGATTTAGGATATGTTAGATATGAATTAATAGATGGAAGAGGGCAGTTCAGTGTTCGTGGAGGGATTTTGGACATTTCTGTTTCAACAGAAATAGGTATTAGAATCGAATTTTGGGGAGATGAAATAGACTCTATAAGAACATTTAATATTGTAAGTCAAAGATCTATAAAACAAATGGATAAAATTACAATAAACCCAGCTCATGAATATATTTTAGATAATAGTATTGATTATGTTTGTAGTGAGTTGGAAAAATTAGCAAACAATTCTAATGAAAAAAACTATGAAATAATTAATAAAGATATTTCACAAATAAGAGAAGGTAATTATGTAAGCAAGATAGACAAATATTTTGACTTGTTTTATAAAGAGTCAACAAATGCATTAGAATATATTAAAAAACAGTATTTAGTCGTTGTTGATGAAGAAAGTAAAATAGTAGCTAGAGAAAAAAATATAGAAAATGATACTCATAATTTACTTAAATCATTAGCAGAAAAAGATAAAATGATTCCAGAGGCATTATTAGATCAATTTACATATGAACAAATCGCAAATAAATTATTAGAACATAAAATGATTTATGTGGAAAAAAATGATAATGTAAATCAAAGAAAATTAGAAAATTTCAAATTTAATTATAGAGATATAAATTACTATAAAAATGATATAGATACTTTTTTCGAAGATATTCAAAAAGCTTTAAATGAAAAAAAACAAGTGTATGTTTTATTGGAAAATAAAGAAAAAGCTAAAAAAATGGAAAAAATATTAGTAGAAAAGGAAATTTTCTGTAAATTAGAAGAAAGTTTAGATAAAACTATAATTGTTAAATCAAGAGAAAAATATGTAACAATAACTGTAGGAAAAGTAGAAAATGGATTTGAATGTTATGATTTGAATCAATTAATAATATCAGGTGACAATCTAGTAGACGCAGAAAAAACAAGGAAAAAAGCGATACATTCAGAATTTAAAGAGGCAGAAAAAGTTGTTTTTGCTGATTTGAAGTTAGGTGATGTTGTTGTTCATAGAAATTACGGTATAGGAATATATATAGGTGTCAATACAATAAAAGCAGATGGCATTATTAAAGATTATATTAAATTAAAATATAAAGATAATGATATATTATATGTTCCAACAAATCAAATGGAAATGGTTAGAAAATATATCGGTGGAGATACAGTTAATCCTAAACTACATAAATTAGGCGGGAAAGAATGGAAGAATACAACAGCGAAACTTAAAAAGAATCTACGAGAAATAGCTCAAGAATTAATAGAGTTATATGCAAAAAGAGAAAAAATAAAAGGATATGCTTTTTCAAAAGACACACCGTGGCAACAAGAATTTGAAGGTAAATTTCCATACCAAGAAACAAATGATCAATTAAGATGTATTGAAGAAGTTAAGCATGACATGGAACTTGATAAACCGATGGATAGGTTGCTTTGTGGTGACGTAGGATATGGTAAAACAGAAGTAGCACTAAGAGCGGCTTTTAAAGCAGTAATGGATAATAAGCAAGTTATATATTTGGCACCTACAACAGTCTTAGCAGAACAACAATATAAAGAATTTAAAGATAGAATGAAAGACTATCCAATAAAAGTAGAAGTTTTAAATAGATTTAAAACGCCTAAACAACAAAAAGATATAATAAAGAAATTAAGATTAGGGGAAATCGATATAATTGTTGGAACACATCGAGTTTTGAGTAAAGATGTTGAGTTTAGTAACTTAGGATTATTGGTTATTGATGAAGAACACAGATTTGGAGTTAAAGATAAAGAAAAAATCAAACAATATAAATCAACAATAGATGTGCTAACAATGACAGCTACACCTATACCAAGGACATTACATATGTCAATAGTAGGAGTTAGAGATATGTCAGTAATATATGAGCCACCGAGCGTTAGAAAACCAGTACAAACTTATGTATTAGAACATGATTTAGAAATGTTGCAAGAGGCGATAACTAGAGAATTGGAAAGGGATGGCCAAGTTTTCTATTTATATAATAAAGTTGATGACATAGAATTAAAACAATACCAAATAGAAAAACTTGTACCAGAAGCAAAAGCTTCATTTGCTCATGGGCAAATGAGTGGTAAGGAAATAGAAGCTAAAATGGAAGAATTTGTTAATAGAGATACAAATGTATTAATATGCACTACAATTTTAGAATCAGGAATAGATATACCAAATGCTAATACAATTATTGTTGAAAATGCTGATAAAATGGGATTGGCTCAACTATACCAAATTAGAGGAAGAGTTGGTAGAGGAGATAAACAAGCATATGCATATATAACATATAAAAGAGACAAAATGTTATCTGAAGTTGCAGATAAAAGATTAAAAGCAATAAAAGAATTTACTGAATTTGGCTCTGGATTTAAAATTGCAATGAGAGATTTAGAAATAAGAGGAGCTGGAAGTTTATTAGGTGAAATACAATCAGGGCATTTTGAAGATGTAGGATATGAAACATATTGTAAGATTTTAGATGAAGTTGTAAAAGAAGTTAAAGGTATTGAAATAGAACAAGAGTTAGATGTTCAAATTGATTTGAATGTTTCAAGTTATATTTCAGAGGAATATATAGAAGATCAAAATCAGAAAATTGAAGTTTACCAAAACATAGCTTTATGTAAAAACGAAAATGATATAGCAAATGTAATTGATGAAATAATAGATAGATTTGGAAATATGCCACCTGAATTAGAAAATTTAATTGATGTCGCACGAATAAAATATTTAGCTAAATTAGGATATGTAGAAAAAATATCAAGTAAAAGAGGTATTGGTGGAAAAGAATTAGTAGTGTTTACTATATATGATAAAGCTAAAGAAAAATTAGCTGAAAAAATACTAACGTTAGTAGAAAGATATGGAAATAAAATTAAATTTTCACCAGGAATTAAAAATATGATAACTTTAGAGTTAACATCGAATAAAGAAAGAGTGATTTTAAAAGAAGTAACAGACTTTTTAAAACATTTATAATATAAAATGAAAGGAGAAAAAATGAAAGAAATGAAAGAAATGAAAGAAATTTCAAGTAAAGATAATGAATTTATAAAACATATAAAAAAATTGAAAGATAGCAAAGAAAGAAAAATGCATAATGAATATATTGCTGAAGGAATTAAATTAGTGAAAGAAGCAATCAGTCATGGTGTAGAAATAAAACAAATAATTATTGCTAAAGATTTAATAGAAAATGGACAAATAGAAAAGAGCTTATTAGAAAGTATAGAAAAATATGAATGTATATGTGTAACTGAAAATGTATTTAAACAAGTAAGTGATGTTAAAGCAAATCAAGGAATATTAGCAGTTATAAATAAAATGAAAAATTCAAATGAAATTAATTTAGAGCATGATATAATAGTTGCATTGGACGACATACAAGATCCAGGAAACTTAGGGACGATAATAAGAACTGTAGATAGTATTGGGTTAACACAAATATTAGTATCAAAAGACACAGCAGACGCCTACAACCCCAAAGTAATAAGATCGACAATGGGAGCAATATTACGAGTAAATATAATTGAATGTGAAGATTTAGAAAAAACATTGAAATTTTTACAAAATGAAAAATATAAAATAGTTGTATCATCATTACAAACAGATAATAGTATTTATGATATTGATTATAATAAAAAAATAATTGTAATTGGAAACGAAGGAAAAGGAATCAAAGAAAGTATACAAAAAATATCTGATGAAAAGATAAAAATACCAATGTTAGGAAAAAGTGAAAGTCTTAATGCATCAGTAGCAACAGGTGTGATTCTATATGAATATGTTAGACAAAAATTAAATAAATAGTTCAATGTATTAATAGTAATATTTATAAAAAATGAAAGATGAAGGTATAAAATGAAATTAAATATAGTGATGGTTGAACCAGAAATACCGCAAAATACTGGGAATATAGCAAGAACATGTGCAGCAATTGGCGCAAAGCTACATCTTATACATCCACTTGGATTTGATATTTCAGAAAAATCGGTAAGAAGAGCAGGATTAGATTATTGGGATAAACTTGATATTGAACAACATAAGAATATAAATGAATTTTTTGAAAAATATAGTGTTGAAGATAATAATATGTTTTTTGCTACAACTAAGGGAAAACATGTGTATAATGAACCCCGATATAGTGATATGGAAGAAGTGTTTATTGTATTTGGAAAAGAAACAAAAGGGTTACCAGAAGAATTATTAGTAAATAATTTAGAAAATACAATAAGAATACCAATGAGACATGATTTAAGGTCTTTGAATTTATCAAATTCTGTAGCAATTATAGCATATGATATATATAGACAAAATGGATTTGAAGATTTAGAAAATATAAGTGGATATTTCAATGATGTCGAATAACAATAAGTTTTGATGAAAAAAAAGAAGATTTGTAGAAAGAATTGCAAATTTTCTTTTTTTATGGTTAAATTCACAACGATATATCAAAAAGTCAAGCTTGACAAAAAAATTCATTTCAAAGTTAAAATTAAAATCAAAACTAAAATTAAAATCTTAAAATTTATTTCAAAGTTAAGATCCGGAAGTTAAAATCTTAAATTAAAATTCAATCTAAAATCTAAACTCGAGAGCAAAAGTAAAAAGTGAAAATAAGACTAAAAATAATATAAAAAGGAGAAGAATGAAGTATTTTACATATAGTGATTACATTAAGAGTATCCATACATTAAGACTAAATAATATAGTAAGGATGGCAGAGGATATTGAAATATATAATGAAACAAAAGAAAAACAGACAGACGATGTAGCTAGAATAATTATGGAGGAAAAAGATAAAAAAGGCTTTAAAAATGATATAGTTGAAGAAATCCAGAAGAATATATTAGAAGTGGTTTTTAGGGATAAAGGTGAAATTGTAAAATTTTTGAACTTTTATTTGAATCCAGAAATTACTATAACTGAAGAACGAATTGAAAGATATTCAAATTGTTATTTAGAAAAAACAAAAAATAGAAATATAATATTTAAAATAAAAGATTTAGAATTGTTTTTTGTTATATCAGTGACAAGAGAAAATACCAATAAGGTAATATACAGTAATACAAATAGCTGTATTGATATTATGAGGTACAATAGAGATAAAAGTAAAGGTGAAATGTTTATTAGATTACCAGTGATTATACCAATTATTATATATTATGGTAATGAGAATTGGAATGAAAGAAGAAATCATCAAAATAGAAAAATGAAGCAATATTTAAATAGGAATCAAATATCAGAAGAAATGTATAATGAATGTGAAATTGAAAAAATCAATATGAAATACAATATGATAGATAAAAAGTATTATGAAAAAAATAATAGTGATGTATTGATATTAAATATTTTTAAATTATTTAAAAAAGAAAATACATTAAAATACATATATATTTTGAAAGGTATAATGAATAAAAAAACAAGAATAAATGATAATTTATTAATAGAAGATTTACGAGATACATTTAATAAATATTAAGGAATAAGATTATTAAGATATAAATAAGAACAATAATATTATTGTTCTTAAATGTAAAATAATACTAACATTTTAATTTAGATTACATAAAATATATAAGGATAAATTATATAGGAGGATGTAATGGAAAATGTACTAAAAGTGCGAAATGTAAGTAAAATATACCAGAGTATGGATAGTGAAGTTATAGCATTAAGCGATATAAATTTCAATGTAAAACAATCTGAGTTTATTAGTATTATAGGACCAAGTGGATGTGGAAAGTCAACATTACTTTCTATAATCGCAGGAATTGAGAAAAAAAGCAATGGTGAAATATACATAGATGATGAGTTAGTAGAGGGGATATCTGAAAAAATAGGATATATGCTACAAACTGATTGTTTGTTGGAATGGAGAACAATATTTAATAATTGTTTACTTGGAATCGAAATAAAAAGAAAAGTAACGGAAGAGGATAAAAAATATGTTAAATATTTGCTTGAAAAATACAAATTATCTGAGTTTAAAGACAAGTATCCATCTGAGTTATCAGGAGGGATGCGACAAAGAGTTGCATTAATCAGAACACTTGCAATAAAACCTAAAATATTACTTTTAGATGAAGCTTTTTCAGCACTTGATTATCAAACAAGGATAATGGTAACAAATGACATATATTCAATACTTAAGGAAGATAAAATAACGGTATTAATGGTAACACATGATATTAGTGAAGCAATAAGTATGTCTGATGAAATAATTGTTTTAACCAAACGACCAGCAAAAATCATGGATATAGTAAACATAGAGTTTGACAAAACAAGTAGGACACCTTTGAATTGTAGGCAAAATTCTAAATTTAGCATTTATTTTGATAAATTGTGGAAGGAGCTTAATTCTAATGATTAAAAATAAAATTTCAAAAGATAGAAAAGATTATTTACAAAAGCAAAAAAGGAATAAAGTATTAATATATCTTACACAAATAAGTCTATTAGTTGTATTATTAATATCTTGGGAATTATTAGCAAAATATAATATAATCGATAGTTTCATGACAAGTAGTCCATCTGGAATAATGGAAACATTGTTTAGTTTTAACAATAGAGAAATACTAAATCATATTTTTGTAACAGTATATGAAACAGTTATTGGATTTGTGTTAGGAACATTGATAGGAATATTAATTGCAATCATTTTATGGTATTCAAAATTCATATCAAAAGTTTTAGATCCATATTTAGTTATATTAAATAGTCTCCCTAAAGTTGCATTAGGACCGATAATAATATTATGGGTAGGTGCTGGAACAGAAGCAATAATTGTAATGGCAATAGCAATTTCTTTAATAGTGACAGTGTTAGAGAATTTAAATGGCTTTTTAAATACAGATAAAAATTTAATAAAAATGGCAAAAACATTTAATGCCAATAAAATAGAGATATTAACAAAAATAGTAATACCATCTAATATTTCAACATTTATAAGTTCTTTAAAGGTCAATATTGGATTATCGTTAGTTGGAGTTATCTCAGGTGAGTTTTTAGTTTCAAAAGCAGGTTTAGGATATTTGATAGTATATGGTGGTCAAGTATTTCAATTGGATTTAGTAATGACAAGTATAATTCTTTTAGGTTTAATAGCTGGAGTAATGTATATATCAGTTATTGGATTAGAAAAATTTATCCTAAAAATTAAAAAATTTAAGTAGGAGGGATAATTTTGAAAAAAATAGTTACAGTAGCAATTGGTGTTATAATAATGGCAGCAATATTATTGGTATTAAATAAATATATATTTAATACATCAGAACTATCAGGAAATTTAACAAATATAAAAGTAAATGAAGTCACAAGATCAGTTTTTTATGCTCCACAGTATGTCGCTATTAAAAATGGATACTTTACAAACAATGGACTGGAAATAGAATTGACTACAGGGCAAGGAGCTGATACTGTTATGACAGCTGTTTTATCAGAACAGTGTGATATTGGTTTTGCAGGACCAGAAGCTTCAATATACGTATATAATGAAGGAAAAGACGATTATACTCAAGTTTTTGCGCAATTAACTCAAAAAGATGGTTCTTTTTTAGTTGGAAAATCAAATTCAGATGAATTTAATTGGGAAGAATTAATAGGTAAAACAATAATTCCTGGAAGAAAAGGAGGCGTACCATATATGACATTTGAATATGTGCTAAAACAAAATGGTATAAATCCAGAAACAGATGTTAATTTAGATGATAGTATAAAATTTGATTTAATGGCTGGCGCGTTTGCCAGTGGAGACGCAGAATATGTGACTTTATTTGAGCCAACAGCATCTATGACAGAAATGCAAGAAAAAGGATATATACTTACATCTGTAGGTAATGCAGCAGGTGAAGTACCATTTACAGCATATTTTGCCAAAAAAAGTTATATTGAAAACAATTCAGTGATAATAGAAAAGTTTACTGATGCGATATATGAAGGTCAAAAATGGGTTGAATCACATTCTGCTGAAGAAATAGCAGAATTAATAAAAGAATTTTTTCCATCAACAGAAAAAGAAATTTTAATTAAATCAATACAGAGTTATATAGATATTGATGCATGGAGTGATACACCATACTTATCACAAGAAGCATTTGATAGATTACAAGATATAATGATTGAAGCTGGTGAATTGAAAGAAAAAGTACCATATGAAGACGTGGTTAATAATAAATATATAGAAAAAAATCAACAGGAACAAAATAAAATAATATAATAGATAAAAAATAGGAAGTGGTAATATGGCGATAGTAATTATAGCAATTACTATATATGTATTATCAACAATTGACATCATTTATGGTTACCAGAAATAAGTGGTTTTTAGATTTTGATAAAAAGATAAAAAGATTAAAAGATAAAAAGATTAAAATGAAAGTTTTAATCTTTTTATTTTATATTTCTTATTTTTTATTTTATATTTCTTATTTTATATTTTTTATTTTTCCTTAAAGTATGTTAATTAAAGTCAAAATATGGTATAATATAGATATGAGTTAGGAGGAGTTAATGTCAAACGAAGAAAAATTTGAATTTGATATTGCTAATTTAAAAGCAGATTTAGCAATAGAAAATATGGAAGTAAAAAGTGAAGATATTGAACTTTTAAGAAAACATTATAACCATGAAATGACAATAAACCAGATGATAGAATATATTAAAGTAAATATATAAATAAAAGAGTAATAAAAATTCTTTTATTAAGTGGGGTGTAAAGTTATGAGTGACTTGTATGAAGCTAGAAACTCAATTTATTGTTATAAAAATACTGATGTTCTTAGGAATAAATTTGATATTAAAGATAACGAAAAATTAGAGGATGTTGAAAGAAAAATAGTAATAATTAAGTTATATGACTTAAGACAAAACGAAAAAATAGGTAAATTTGATATAGAACATTTCTTAGAAATACATAGATATTTGTTTGAAGATATATATTATTTTGGCGGTTTGTTTAGAAATGAAAATATAGCAAAAGGAAATTTTAGTTTTGCAGATTGGCAGTACATAGAAGACGAACTAAAAAGAATTTTAGAAGAATTAAGAAAAGAAAATTATTTGAATGGATATAAAAAAGAAAAACTAGCTGAAAAATTAGCGTATTATATGGCAGAATTGAATGTATTACATCCTTTTAGAGATGGAAACGGTAGAACGATTAGAGAATTTATAAGACAATTAGCATATTTTAATGGTTATATATTAGATATACAACATATGAGCCCAGAAGAAATGTTACATGCAAGTATAAGGTCTGTAATTGATACTGATGAATTAAAAATGATATTATTTTGTTGCCTGAAAAAATGAGAATAAATGTTTCTTATTTTTTCAGTTTTTAATTGAAATTAATTGACTTTTTGGTCATTTCGTTGTATTATATAGTCGTTAATAAAGTGTTTTTTAAAATCCTAAGGAGGAAAATATGGGAGAAGTAATAGTCATTACATCAGGTAAAGGTGGAGTAGGTAAAACAACAACAACAGCAAATTTAGGTTCAAGTTTAGCATTAGAAGGAAAAAAAGTAGTACTAATTGATACAGATATAGGATTAAGAAATTTAGATGTCGTTATGGGACTAGAAAATAGAATCGTATATGATATAGTCGATGTCGTAGAAGAAAAATGTAAACTTAAACAAGCACTTATAAAAGATAAAAGATTTAAAGAGTTATACTTATTACCAGCTGCCCAAACAAGAGATAAAAGCGCTGTAAATGAAGAACAAATGAAAGAATTAGTAGGAAAATTAAAAGATGAATTTGATTATATTTTAATTGATTGTCCTGCAGGAATAGAACAAGGATTTAAAAATGCTATTGCAGGAGCAAATAGAGCTGTAGTAGTTACAACTGCTGAAATATCAGCAATTAGAGATGCGGATAGAATTATTGGATTATTAGAATCATCAGAAATTAAAAATCCAGAATTAGTTATAAATAGAATTAGACCTAATATGGTTAGAAAAGGCGAAATGATGGATGTGGACGACATCGTTGATTTGTTAGCTATAGACTTAGTGGGTGTGGTTCCAGATGATGAATACATAATTACACAAACAAATAAAGGAGAACCTGTAATTCAAAATAAAAAAGCTCCATCTGGTAAAGCATATATTGAAATAGCCAAAAGAATTTTAGGTGAAAAAATAGAAGTAACAGTACCAGGTAGAGAAAAAGGTTTTTTTGCAAGGCTAAAAAGAATATTTAAAAGATAAACTAGATGGAAGGAAGTAAAGTCATGTTTGAAAATATAACTAACTTTTTTAAAAATTTTAACAAAAAATCAAGTGGCAAAGAATGTGGCTCTAAAGAAACTGCAAAAGAGAGATTACATCTAGTATTAATGCAAGATAGAGCAAATGTCTCAGCAGACTTTTTAGAATTAATGAAACAAGAAATAATCGATGTTATAAAGAAATACATAGAAATAGATGAAACAGCAATAGATGTTAGATTAACTAATAAAGAAAATGGTGATGGTAGTAACGGAGCACCAGCATTATATGCAAATATTCCAATCTTAAATTTAAAAGATGAAATAAAAGATACGGATACTAAAAAAGATAAAACTAACAATAAAACAGAAAAAAATACTGAAGTACATCAAAAAGAAAAAGTAGAAGAAAATAAAAGATTAGAAGATAATAAAGAAGATGTTAAACAAGTAGAAAATAAAAATTCTAAAAAAGACAAAAATAATAAAGAGTCTAAAATTGATCTTACTGAAAAAAGTAATAATACAAAAGAAGTGAGTAAACCTGATGTTAAAAAAGAAAAATCAGATAAAAAGGTAGAAAGTTCAAAGGTAGAACAAGAGGAAAAAAAAGCAACAGTAAAAAAAGAAGAAGAAAAAAAACCAACTAAGAAACCTACCTCAGATATAAAATCTGAAAAAACAGTAAAAAAAGTAAAAGCAGTAAATAAACAAGAAGGAAGAAAACTGAAAACCAATAAAGAGAAATCGGAAGATATTAGCAGTAAAAAATTAGTTAAGTCTGAAGTTTAAAAGAAGAAGAGTGGTTTATGAGAAAAAGTGAATTAAAAAATGTCGAGTGGAAGGTATTGATAGCTGCAATTATTCTTAGTATAATAGGTTTAATTGCGCTATTTTCAGCTACAGCACAGTCAAATTATGATGAGTTTACAAAACAATTAATTTGGCTGGTAGTTAGTATTGTAATAATGATTGTTGTAGTAATAGTAGATTATCAACAACTATATAGATATGCACCGTTATACTACGGATCCACAATTGTGTTGTTAATAGCAGTATTGTTTACAACACCAATAAATGGTGCTACAAGTTGGTTTGATATAGGATTTTTTTCGTTTCAACCTGGTGAATTTGCAAAAATAGCAATTATATTTTTTGTTGCATATGTAATCATTAAAATGAAAGAAAAAAATAAAAATGCAATTAACAATCCATTGAATTTATTAATATTATCAGTTGTTATTGGAATACCAGTATTATTAATAGTAATACAACCAGATTATGGTACTGCAATGGCATTCGCCGTAGCAGTTGCGATGATGATAATTATTTCAGGGATAAATAAAAAATATATATTTGCAACAATAGTAATAATTATTGTTGCCGTACCAATATTATATTTATTTGTATTACCAGATCACGCTGTGACGAGAATAGATATATTTTTAAATCCAGAGTCAGATCCAAGGGGGGCGGGATATAATATAATTCAGTCTAAGTTAGCAATAGGATCAGGTCAATTGACAGGAATGGGATTGTTACAAGGAAATCAGACACAATTAGGTTTCTTATATCCTAAAACAACAGACTTCATTTTCTCTGTTGTTGGAGAAGAAATGGGATTTCTAGTTGCAGGGAGTGTCATATTAATATATGTATATTTAATATCAAACAGTCTATACATTGCAAAAACAGCAAAAGATGAAAGTGGTATGTTGATTGCAGCAGGTATATCAGGTGTATTTATATATCATTTTATACAAAATGTAGGGATGGTTATGGGATTGTTACCAATAACAGGAGTACCTTTACCATTTGTTAGTTATGGAGGAAGTTCGTTAATAACAAACTTTATATGTATAGGATTATTATTAAATATAAGTAGTAAAAGACAAAAAACAATATTTTTTAAATAGATGGAGAAATTGAAAATGGAATATTTGAAAAAAATAAAAATAGGAAATGTGGAATTAGAAAATAATTTAATATTAGCTCCAATGGCAGGTATAACAAACCTGCCTTTTCGTAGTATTTGCAAAAAATTTAATCCAGGACTTGTATATACGGAAATGGCAAGTGCAAAAGCTTTATTCTATAATGATAAAAAAACAAATAAATTATTAAATACAGAAGGTGAAAAAAGACCTATTGCATTTCAAATATTTGGTAGTGAAGAAGAATCAATGGGATATGCAGCAAAATATGTAAGTCAGTTTGCAGATATAATCGATATAAATATGGGATGTCCAGCACCTAAAGTTGTAAAAAATGGAGATGGAAGTAGATTATTAACAGATTTAGATAAAGCTAGAAAAATTATGGAAGCTGTTATAAAAAATGCTAGTGTACCTGTGACTTTGAAAGTACGAAAAGGATGGGATAATGATAGTATTGTTGCAGTGGAAATAGCGAAAATAGCAGAAGAAGTGGGAATCGCAGCTATAACTGTACATGGAAGAACAAGAAGTGAATATTATTCAGGTCAAGCAGATTGGGATATAATTAAAAAAGTTAAAGAAGCTGTAAGTATTCCAGTTATAGGAAATGGTGACGTGATAGATGGAAGAGCTGCTAAAAAGTTATTTGAACAAACAGGTGTCGATGGTATAATGATAGGAAGAGCTTCTTTGGGAAATCCGTGGATTTTCAGGGAAATTGAAGCATATTTAAAAACAGGGGAAGTTTGTGATAAACCAACTAATCAAGAGAGATTTGAAGTAATGAAAGAGCATATTGAAATAGCAGTTGCGGAAAACGGAGAAATAGCAGTAAAAGAATTGAGAAAACATATTTCGGGTTATACAAGAAAATTACCGAATGCAGCAGAGTTAAGAGAAAAAGTTAATAAAATAGATACAAAAATAGAATTGATAAATGCTTTAGAAGAATATTTTAAAAATATATAAATAAGATATAGTAGATAGACTAAAAGCTATCTACTATTTTAATTATAGGATGTGGATATGAAAAAAATAGATTTTAAAGTTATAAATTTTAGTAAGATATCAAAAATAAATAGTCAAATAAGTAATTTGAAAAGTAAAATATTAAAAAGTAAAATATTTAAAAATAACAAACCGAAAGAAGTAAATGGATATAGAGCAGTAAAAAAAGATGCAAAAATAAATAAGTTATGTAATTCATTTGGAAAAATAGGTATAAATGAAACCAAATTAATGAGAAGCATAGTGATAATTTTAATTAGTATAATGATATTAATATGTTTTTTTTATATGAAAAATAAAATTTTTATGAATGAGTTTAAAAATGAATCATTAGGTAATAATATAAGTAGTCAAGATATTATAAATAATGTTTTAAACATTGGATCATATAATCTAGTTGCCAATGTAAGAATTGTTAGTAATAAAAATGAAAACTATTATAAAATTGAACAAACATATATTAAAAATGAATTAAACAAACAAAAAATATTAGAACCAAAAGAAATAGAAGGAATAACAATTGAGAATATTAATGGTGAAGTTATAATGGAAAATGCTAAATTAGAATTAAGAGTTAGTTTTGAAGAATTAACAAATTTTAAAGAAAACATAATAGATTTAAGTACATTTATACATGAATACACTAATTCTAATGTTATGAATTTTATTGAAAGTGAAGAAGAAATAATTTTAATAAATCAAGATAACAAACTGTACATAAGTAAAACGACAGGGTTACCAGTAAGATTAGAAATATATGATACTAACAAAAATTTGATTACAGACATATTATATGATAAGGTGGAATTTAATATTTGATAATAAATCCATCTTGAATTAAAGTGCATGAAATATACTTGGCAATTTAGTAACATTAGGAGTGAATAATATGCAAATCAAAAGAGGAGATATGTTTTATGCAGATTTAAGTCCAGTCATAGGGTCAGAACAGGGTGGAATAAGACCAGTTTTGATTATACAAAATGATATGGGTAATAAATATAGTCCAACAGTTATTGCAGCTGCAATAACATCACAAACAGGAAAAACAAATCTACCTACACATATAAAGATTGATTCTACTTCTTGTGGATTGAAAAACGATTCTGTTGTATTAACAGAGCAAATAAGAACAATAGATAAAAGTAGACTTAAAGATAAAATTGGGCATATTGAAAACATTGATACAATAAGTAAAATTAATAATGCTTTAGGAGTAAGCTTTGGATTAGATGAAATGTAAAAATGACAATAAAATATATTTGTATAAAACAATGACCCACTTTTAAGTGGGTCTTAAAATATATTGTTTATATTTAAGTTTATCTTTAAGTTTATCTTTAAGTTTATCTTTATCATTATATTTCTTTTTTCAATTGTTTAATTAATTTGATTTCATTATATAAATTTTCAATAACAGTTTTTCTTAGTGTTAAAGCATTTTTATAATCTTGGTGAATTTCTTCAAAATTTTCAAAAGTCTCTCTATATTTCAATAATATATTAACACCTTCTAAATAATATTTTTTCTCTTTTTCATTTTTTGAAGAAAAATATTTTTCTCTATATTTTTCGATTTCTGCACATCTTTTTAAACTATCTTTTAAATCAGATATATAATTATTAGTGCAATATATTTCATATTCAATATTGTCTATGATAACTTTAAATAAAGCTTTAACGATAACTGGATTGAATTTTCCATCTTTAGTTTTTGCAGCCATTTTAGATAAAGTATGTTCTTCTACAATAGTTTCTGATTGAGGTTGTTTAATGAAATCTTTCAATGTACTAGAAATACCTTGATGTGATGTATATTTTTTCCCACTAACAAGATAATCATATTGATCCGCTACAGCTATAATTTGTGCTTCATATGGTATGTCTTTTTTTGTTAATCCTTGAGGAAAACCAGAACCATCTAATGCTTCATGATGATATAAAGCACCAGTTAAATAAGGTCTTAATTTTTCATCTTTTTTTCCCATATCGTATCCGATTTGTGGATGTTGTTTAAATATTTCGAATTCTTTTTCAGTTAATGAAAAAGAATCTATTAATAGATGAGGTGGTATAAATAGTTTACCAACATCATGTAAATATGCACATATTGTAGCATATTCTGTAAAATCCTTTGTACAATGAAGGTATTCACAAATACGACATGTTAAATCAGCCACATTTTCAGAATGTCTCCTTGTAAAGACATCTAATCTATCTAACATACCTAATTGATATTGCATTGTTTTATCTAGGTTGTATGATTTTAGATTAGTTTTGTCATAAAAATCAAAAATATCCATTTCTTTTATATCCTTTAATCCGTTTAAATTATCATAGTCAATATAATAACATTAAAAGTTAAAAACTGCAATAAAATTTTGAATATTTTTCAATAAAATTAAAAGAAAGAAGAAAGACTTAAATCCTATGAGATTAAAGTTTTTAAGAGATTGAAAACCTTGACATTATGAACAAAATATTATATTATTTAATAATAGATTTAACATAAAATTGGAGGAAAATATGTATAGAACAAAAACGTGTGGAGATTTAAATATAAATGATATTGGAACAGAAGTGAAATTAGCAGGATGGATTCAAAAAATCAGAGATTTGGGAGGAATGACATTTATAGATTTAAGAGATGAATTCGGAATAACTCAAATAATTGTAAACACAGAATTTCAAGAAATTATAAAACAATTAACAACAGAAAGTTGTATATCAATAACAGGTAATGTAGTTGAAAGAGCAAGTATTAATTCGAAAATGAAAACAGGTGAAATAGAAGTAATAGCTAAAAAAGTAGAAATATTAGGTAAGGCTAAAAATATACTTCCATTTGAAATAAATAAAGATCAAGAAGTAAGAGAAGATTTAAGATTAGAATATAGATTTCTGGATTTAAGAAACGAAAAATTGCACAATAACATTTTATTAAGATCAAAAATATTAAAAACATTAAGAAATAAAATGGATGAATTAGATTTTACGGAAATTCAAACACCAATACTTGCAAATTCATCACCAGAAGGAGCAAGAGATTTTCTAGTACCTAGTAGATTACATCCAGGTGAATTTTATGCGTTGCCACAAGCACCACAACAATTTAAACAATTATTAATGGTGTCTGGATTTAATAAATATTATCAAATAGCACCTTGTTTTAGAGATGAAGATCCTAGAGCAGACAGAGCACCAGGTGAATTTTATCAAATTGATTTTGAAACAAGCTTCACAACACAAGAGGATGTATTTGAAATTATTGAAAAGGTTATACCAACAACATTTGAACAATTTACAGAATGGGAAGTTGATAAAGCACCATTTGTAAGAATACCATATAGAGAAGCTATGGAGAAATATGGAATAGATAAACCAGATTTAAGAAATCCACTAATAATTCAAGACATAACAAAATTATTTATAGGAACAGAATTTAATGCATTTAAAGATAAAACAATAAAAATGATTGTTTTACCAAACGGAGCAGAACAAGGAAGAAAATTTTTCGATAAAATGAATGAATTTGCAATAACTGAAGAAGTTGGTGCTAAAGGGTTAGCATGGATTAAAGTAGAGCAAACAGGAGAAATAGCAGGTGGGATATCTAAGTTTATAACAGAAGAAATTCAAGAAAAATTGAAGAATGAATACAATGTGAAAAATAATGATGCAATATTTTTTGTTGCAGATGAATTTACAAAAGCTCAAAAAATATCAGGATTAGTAAGAATAGAGTTAGGTAAAAGATTAGATTTAATAGAAAAAGATGTATATAAATTTTGTTTCATAGTCGATTTTCCTATGTATGAATTATCAGATGAAGGAACTATTGATTTTAGTCATAATCCGTTTTCAATGCCTAAAGGTGGAATGAAAGATTTGGAAGAAAGAAATCCGTTAGATATAACAGCTTACCAATATGATTTGGTGTGTAATGGATATGAAATGGCATCAGGAGCAGTAAGAAATCACAATCCTGAAATAATGTTAAAAGCATTTGAAATAGCTGGATATACAGAACAAGATGTAAGAGAAAGATTTGGAGCGCTATATACAGCATTTGAATATGGTACACCACCACATGCAGGAGCAGCTGCAGGTGTTGATAGAATTGTTATGCTAATTTCAAATTCGCAAAATATAAGAGAGGTTATAGCATTTCCAAAAAATAAAAAAGCAAGAGATTTATTGATGAAAGCACCTTCAATGGTAGGTGAGGAACAATTGAAAGATGTTCATATTAGCATTGACGAAAGTGAATAAAAAATAGTAATAAAATAAAAAAATAAAAAAATAAAGAATAAATAATAAATAATAAAAAATTTTCAAGGAGAGGAGGTAAAGAAGATGAAGAAAAAGAGAGTATTATTGGGAATGAGTGGAGGCGTAGACAGCTCAGCATCTGCAGTATTATTGTTAGAACAAGGTTATGAAGTAGTAGGTTGTACTTTTGTGTTGTGGAATAGTGTAGAAGAATCTAATAATGCTGTAATAGATGCAAAAGGAGTTTGTGATAAATTAAATATTGAACATCATGTATTGGATTTTCAAGAAACATTTAAAGATAAGGTTATTAATAACTTTATTTGTGAATATCAAAATGCGAGGACACCAAACCCATGTGTAGAATGTAATAAACATATTAAATTTGGATTGTTATGTAAAAAAGCAGAAGAACTGAATTGTGAATATATTGCAACAGGTCATTATGCTAAGATTGGATATTCAGAAAAATATAATCAAAAAGTATTAAAAAAAGCTAATGAAATTAAAAAAGATCAAACATACTTCTTGTATACTATACAAAAAAATCAAATCGATAAATTGATATTTCCTTTACAAAACTATTCGGAAAAAGAAGAAATTAGAAAAATTGCAGAATTAAGTGGTCTTAATGTAGCGAGGAAAAAAGATAGTCAGGAAATTTGTTTTATAAAAGATAATGATTATCAAAAATTTGTCAGAGAAAATTCCAATTTCAGACCTAAAAAAGGCAATATAGTTCATAAAAACGGAGAGATATTAGGAAAGCATGAAGGTTTAATAAATTATACAATAGGACAAAGAAAAGGAATTGGTATAGCGTATAAAACGCCACTATATGTTTTGGAATTAGATAAAGAAAAAAATGAGGTGCTAGTTGGTGATGAATCTGATTTATATAAAAAAGAGTTAATAGCAATAAAACCTAGCTGGAATGTAGAAAAGCTAGCTAAAAATAATTTAGAATGTTATGCTAAGATAAGATATAGGTCAAAAGAAGCCAAAGTTAAAATATACCAAGAGCAAGAAGATAAAATAAAAGTAGTATTCGAAGAACCACAACGAGCAATTACATCTGGACAATCAGTTGTTTTTTATGATGAAGAAAATATTTTGTTAGGTGGGGCGATAATTGAGAAAATAATTTAGTAATAAAACACGATATTGAAGTATATGATAAAATTACTAAAATTAGTAAAAAAACTTGTATATTAATAATTAATATGGTATAAGTATACTATAAAAATAAGGCTAATAGAGAAGGGCGGAATTTCTGTGGAAGAGATTAATAATAAAGATGCTAAAACAATTTTAATAGTGGATGACGAGCAACCTATAGTTGACATATTAGTATATAATTTGAAAAAAGAAGGATATAATACAATAGAAGCAAGTGATGGTATTTCAGCAGTAAACATTGCAATGGAGAAAAAACCAGATTTAATTTTATTAGATATAATGTTACCTAAATTAGATGGTTTAACAGTTTGTAAACAAATTAAGAATGTATTAAATATACCAATAATAATGTTAACAGCAAAAGATGGTGAAATTGATAAAATCTTAGGTCTTGAATTAGGAGCTGATGATTATATTACAAAACCATTTAGTGTAAGAGAGTTAGTGGCAAGAGTTAAAGCTAATTTAAGAAAAGTCGAAGTGGTAAATTCAAATACAAATATATTAAAAGATGATAATATTCAAAATAGAAAAATAGAAAACAAGTTGTTGGTAGGAGATTTAGAATTAGATTTAGATAAATTTGAAGTTAAAGTAAGAGGAGCAATTATTGATTTAACTCTAAGAGAGTTTGAAGTTTTAAAATTTCTAGCAACTCAACCAGAACAAGTTGTTACAAGAGAAATATTATTAGAAAAAGTATGGGGATATGAATATTATGGAGATATAAGAACAGTAGATGTTACAGTTCGTAGAATTAGAGAAAAAATAGAAAAAGATACCTCTGCACCTAGAATATTAATAACTAAAAGAGGTGTAGGATATTACATATCATCAAGTAATTAAAATACAGTAATAAATCTAAGAGGACATCAAGTTGATGTCTTCTTTTGTAAAAGGAGACAAAAATGGAAATAGTATTAGGAAAGACAGCAGGATTCTGTTATGGCGTTAAACGAGCAGTAGAAAGTGCTAATCAGGATATATCTATATGTAGAGAAAAAATATATTGTTTAGGCGAAATTGTACACAATAAGATTGTTACAAAAGATTTGGAAGCTAAAGGAATGCAAGTCATAGAAAAAATAGAAGACACAAAAGGGATTACAATAATAAGAGCTCATGGTGTAGCAAAGGAAATATATGAATATGCAGAAAAAAACAAAATAATTTTAAAAGATTATACATGTCCTATGGTTTTAAAAATCCATAAGATTGCAGAAAAATATGAAAATCAAGGATATTTAATTCTGCTTTGTGGTAACAAAGCGCATCCTGAAAATATAGGTACAATAAGTTATTGTGGGAAAAATGCAGTTAATATCGAAAATGAATCGGATATAGATAATGTTATAGATACAATAGTAAATGCTAATTCGAAAAAAGTTGTAATTTTATCTCAAACAACATTCAGCGTAAAAAAATTCAACACAATAATAGAGGTTTTAAAAGAAAGATTAGAGAAAGAAAGTATTATACTAGAAGTAGAAAATACAATATGTAATGCTACAGAAGTTAGACAAAGCGAAACAGAAAAAATTTCTAAAGAAGTAGATGTAATGATTATTATTGGTGGAAAAAATAGTTCTAATACTAAAAAATTATATGAGATAGCTAGTAAAAATTGTGAAAAATCAATATTGATAGAAGATGAAAATGAATTAGATATAAATCTAATTCGAGATATCAAAAAAATAGGGATAATGGCAGGAGCTTCAACTCCAGAGATAAGTATAAAAAATGTAATTAAAAAAATAAAAGATTATTAGAAATAAGAAGTTACAATAACATTATAGCTATGATGTTATTGTAATAATAAATAAAAAAAGAATTTATACAAAATAGTATAAATTCTTTTTTATATAATATATTATATATTTTGAATTGTATTTTTAATATCCACCTTCAATAGATGGCTTTAATGTTAATCGTATAATTGTACCTTCAGGAACAAGTGAATTTTTCTCGTAATCTTGACTAGTAACAATACCGGTACCCTCGTAATATACATTTAAGTTCGCTTTTTCTAGAAGAACAGTAGCCTCTGAAAGTGTTTTTCCTGAAAGATCAGGAACTGTTACCGAGGTAGAAATATTGTTATTTTCTCCATATAAGAAAACAGTTGAGTCTGGTAGAAGCGAAGAACCTGGTTTAGGATTTTGACTTGCTACTAGAGTTGAATCATGATCAGTATCAGAATAAATTTTTGTATTCAATCCGCTATCTTGTAGTATTTGGTTTGCTTGGGTAATTGTTTTATTTTCAATATTTGGAACAGTTATTAAATTATCCGGCTCTGTATTAGAAACAGAAGATGGTATTCCTAAATATGGTAATATTTCAGTTAACATTTGAGAAACAGTAGGTGCTGCAATTTGTCCACCATGATATCCGTAATCAGAAGTTGCTTCATATAGTGTTAATAACACTACAACACTAGTATCTTCAACAGGAGATATTGCAACAAATGATGATATATAATCATCTTTATCAGAAGGGTTTAATAAATCCTCAGATGTTCCTGTTTTTCCACCTACAGTGTAACCTTCAACAGCAGCATTTCCACCAGAACCAGTTAAAACAACAGATTCCATAAGTGATTTAACTTCATCGGCTGTTTCTTTTGAAATAACTTGTCTTATTTCTTGAATTGGCATTTCAGTAACAACCTTTGTATCTGTATTAGTAATAGAATCAACTATTCTAGGTTGCATCAAGACACCATCGTTTGCAATTGCAGATATAGCAGTTATTAATTGAAGTGGTGTTATGTTTAAACCTTGTCCGAAAGACATAGTTGCTTCGTCAACAGGTCCTACTTTACTTTCAGCTAAGAAAATACTTGATTGTTCACCGTATAGTGATGAGTTAGTTGAATCGAAAAATCCAAAAGCATCATAATATTTATATAATACAGGAGTTGTAATTCTTTCTCCTAGTTGCATAAATGCAGGGTTACACGAGTTACCTAAAGCATCTCTAAGTGTTTGAGATCCGTGTGGTACTGTACTCCAACAACTAATATATGTACTTGGTCCGCCATAAACATTTTCGAATTCTTCAAATCCTGTGCATATAAAGTCATTAGCTACATCTGTTCCAGTAATATTTTCTTCTAAAGCTATTGCAGAAGTAATAACTTTAAAAGTGGAACCTGGTTCATACGTTTCGGCTACAGAACGTGTATTCCACATTCTGTAAATTGACTCATCTTTAAATTCTTGCCCTAAATCCGAAATAGCAGTAAATGGATCATTTAAATTGTAATCAGGATATGATGCCATAGCAAGAATATCACCAGTTTGTGGGTCCATTATAATTACGTTACCACCATCTTCTGCAACATATGTGTCTACAGCTTGTTTTAAATATTGTTCTGCAATAGATTGAATATTTAAATCTATTGTTAGTGTAATATCACTACCATTTTCAGCATTTACATAAGTTTCAGTTGTATTTGGAATTAATTGCTGGTCACTACCTTGAGAGCTTACTATTTTACCAGGAGTTCCAGTTAAAATATCGTTCCATGTATTTTCTAATCCAGCTAAACCTTGATTTTCAGTTCCAACAAAACCGATTAAGTTTGAAGCAACAGTGTCATATGGATAATACCTTTTAGTATCTTCATCAATATTGATACCAGAAGAAATATCATTTTCTTCCATCCAAGTTGTTAATTCATTCACTTTATCATTCTCAATTTTTTGAGCTATTGTTTCAACATTATTGCCACTAGTAACTTTATCATAAACTTCTTCGTATGTTAAATCAAATATTTCAGATAATCCAGTAGAAACTGTTTCTTGAATTAGTTTTGTTTCTTCGTCATTATCACCTTCTAATTTAGTTGGATTAATAGTAATTGTATCTACAGGAACACTTATTGCTAGAGTTTCACCTGTAGAATCATAAATATTTCCACGATTTGGACTTATAATTTGATTTATAGCTTGTTGTTGATAAGCTTCTTTCGTCAACTCTTCACCTGTAACGAACTGTACATAAGCTAATCTAAAAATTAGATATATAAAAGATAAAGCGACTACAATAGCAATAGCAATCATTCTGTTGCGACTAGAAGTGGATGTATTAAACTTTATAACTTTTGAGTTTTGTTCGGTCTCCAAAAGTAAAGTATTTTTATGTTCTTCTTTGGTTGTTTCTATTTTTGTTTTTACCTGTTTTGATTTATGTAATTTATATATATGATGTATCAAATTATTTGATGATTTATTTGATGCATTAGACTTTTTTTCTTTTTTCGATTTTTTATTTTTCATTAAACACCTCTTTTGTAATTAATTAAAAGTATTGTATATTAAAAAGCTTAAAAAATCAATGCTAACTCAAAAGATTAACAGATTAATCTTTTTTATAGGTAAAGGAGTATATACTGAGAATTTTAAATATTAAGCACAATAAGTTTGATACTATTTTAAAATACTTATAGCTATTGAAAAATAATATAAAATAGAATATAATAGTATAGTAGAAAAGGAGATAAAATGAATCAAATTACTAATATTTATGATGAAACAAAGTTTCTAATGAAAAAATATAATATAAAAGCAAATAAAAGTTTAGGACAAAATTTTTTAATCAGTCAAAATGTAGTTGACAATATTGTTAACAATAGTGAAATTACTAAAAATGACTTAGTAATAGAAATAGGACCAGGTTTAGGTACATTAACAAAGCAATTGTTAGAAAATGCAGGAAAAGTTATATGTATAGAATTAGATGAAAAAATGTTAAAAATATTAAATGAAAGATTTTCATTGTATCAAAATTTTGAATTAATACATCAAGATATATTAAAAGTAGATTTAAAACAATTAATTGCAGATAATAAGAATAATAATGAAGAGATAAAAAATGTAAAGGTAGTAGCAAATTTACCATATTATATAACAACGCCAATAATAATGAAATTACTTGAAGAGAGGTTAGATTTAAAAAGTATAACCGTTATGATACAAAAAGAAGTTGCAGATAGATTGATAGCGATACCAGGAGATAAAGAGACAGGAGCTATTACACATACTGTATATTTCTATGCAGATTCAGAAAGTATATTGGTAGTCCCAAATGATTCTTTTATTCCAGAACCAGAAGTGACATCAAGAGTAATAAAATTAAATGTTAGGACAGACAATATTGTAGATGTAGAAGATAAAGATAAGATGTTTAAAATAATAAAACAAGCATTTACACAAAGAAGAAAAACATTATTAAATGTTTTAGTTAATACAAATATATTTGAAAATAAAGAAGTTGGTAAAGAAATATTAGAAAAATTAAATTTAGATATAAATATACGACCAGAAAAATTAACTATTCAAGATTTTGCAAATATTTCTAAATTAGTATAGAAAAGAATATAAGTTTATGATTAGAAATATATGATATAATTATATTAGATAAAGAAAGGAGATTAGTATGAATCAAATATTGGTAACAAAAAAATTATATATAACACCAGAATTGAAAAGAAAAAAGAAAATATATAAATTTAATTTCTTTTTATCAATATTTATAATGGTTTCGCTAATTTCTGTATATATTTATGCTGAATATGATAAAAACAAAAGTGCAGAAGTGTCAGGAGAAATATTGGAGCAAATTAATGTTGAAGTAGATAATACAACAACAACAGGGAAAGTATTAGTAGCAACATTAGATAATGAAGAAATAAATTCATCTACAGAAGGAGAAATTTTTGAACTTTTAAATAAAACAGAAGAAGATATGTTACAAGAAGATCCTTCTCAAATTATACATACATTTAATGGATATAATTATAAGACAATAGGTATTATAAGTATTCCAAAAATAGGAGTATACTATCCAATATTAGACGGAGAATTAAATACTAAAGCAGAGGATGATGAATTATTAAAAACAGCACCGATAAAATTTTGGGGTCCAGATTTGAATGAGGATTGGGGAGCAGAACCTAATCAAGTTGGAAATTTATGTATAGCAGGACATAACTATTGGGATGAAAGGTTTTTCGGACAAGTACCAACATTAGTTGTAGGTGATATAATTGAAATTATCGATATGGAAGGAAATATTGTTAAATATAGTGTATATGATAAATTTAATGTAGCTCCAGATGATAATAGTTCAACGACTCAAAAAACAAATGGTAGAACAGAAATTACATTAATAACATGTACAGAGGATAGTTCAGAGAGAGTTATTGTTAAAGCAAGAAAAATATAAAAAGAAAAAATATTAATATATAAATATAATGAAAAGTAAAAAAATAAGTAAAAAAATAAATGTTGAAGTCTTACCCCAACATTTATTATAGAGCCACATTTTATTATAGAGCCCATTTTATTATAGAGATCATTTATTATAGAGCCAAGAATAGTAAAGAAAAGTAAAGAAAAGTAAAGAAAAGTAAAGAAAAGTAAAGACAACATTTTAAATGTTGTCTTTACTTTTGTATAAATGGAAAAGAGATATAAGTAAAAAATAAAACAAGATATAAGTGAAAAATATCCAGATAGATAAATATCAATTGTAACAAAAAATATAAGATAACATATAAATATATTTGCTCATATTATATATTATGTACATTTGTGAAAGGAGGTAAGTATGACAAAAATAATAGTATATAATAACGATACAGATAAAATGGAAACATATTATAAAAATGAAGATGAATCAATGCCATATAATACAAACGGAACATTAAGAGTAAATGAATTTAGAGGGTCAAGTAATAGTGAACTTTTATGGACGACTAAAAGAGCAATGCAAACATGGAATAGTCAAAGATATATATATGGGAAACCAATACCTTTGGGTTTTGCATTTAAAAGACCATGGGAAGGTGGTCATGGAAATCAAAGTCAACATTATGCAGGTACAGCTTTTGATGCTGGGCAAGCATTAAGTACATCAGAAAGAAATGAACTATGGAATTCAGCATATGATTCAAATATATGGACATATGTAGAACCTCAATCATTAACGCCTACATGGGTACACATGGATAAAAGGTTTGGTACACCAGCTTGTTCTACTGGTGGATATATGGTTTTGAAAAGAGGAAGTTTAAGTAATTATGTTTTAATACTTCAAGATGACTTGAATACACTGGGATTTAAAACAGGAGGACTTGATGGGATATTTGGTTCTGCTACTCAAAATGCTGTAATGGAATATCAGAAAAAGCAGGGATTGACTGCAGATGGAATAGTTGGCTGTAATACATGGAGATCATTACAAGAAGATGTCGTTGGAACTGGTAGAACAAGTACTACAATTGACTAAATTTTCAATAAATCAATAAAATTAGAATAAAACAAAATAAAATAAATTAAAAGTAAAACATGTAATTATAGTTATATATATAATTACATGTTTTATAAGGTTTAATTTAATAAAAGATAAACTACAGTAAAATAAGTTACAAATTTAATTAAGTGAATAAATAGCAAAATTTAAAATAGCAGCAAATATTAACCATAAAAGATACGGAATTTGAAGTAAACCAGCATATTTATTTACTTTTGTAAAATGATAAATCATTAATGATAAAAGAACAATTAGTAAAAGTATAATAAAAAAAGATAATAAATATTGATTTAATCCGAAAAAAATAGGTGTCCATATAAAGTTGAAAAATAATTGAATAAAATATAGTGTTAAACCTATTTTTCTCGATTTGTTAGTTTCACTATTTTGTGGTTCTGAAATATAAATGATATAGCTCGAAATTCCCATTAAGATATACAAAATTGTCCACATTATAGGGAAAACTGTGGATGGTGGTGCAAAAGAAGGTTGAACTAAGCCAGAATATGTATCTTTTGAATCAATAAAACTACTAATTATAAATGATGGAATGATAGGTGATAAAATAAAAAATAAAAATTCTTTTAATTTGATAACCATAAATACCTCCTACGATTTGATGTAATGTCAATATAATATTAGTATATTCACTAATATTGTAAAATATAATAAATAGCACTTTTTTTCTATGTCAAAAAACTTTTAAGTTAAATTTTAATAAAAAAATAAAAAAATTTTATAAAACTATTGCAAAATAAGAAAAGTTGTATTAAAATTTAGACAAGGTGGAGGAAAGTGGTACAAAGTGGTTGAAAAAGAAAGAGGTGAAATTTAATTGCTAATAGGTGAATATGAACATTCTTTAGATACAAAAGGTAGAATTATAATGCCAGCTAAGTTGAGACAAGATATGGGAGACAAGTTCATCATAACAAAAGGTTTAGATGGATGTTTGTTTGGATTTTCACAAAATGAGTGGTTAAATTTTGAAGCTAAATTAAAAGCATTACCGTTATCGGATAAAAATGCAAGAAACTTTGTAAGGTTTTTCTTATCTGGAGCAACTGAGTGTGAACTAGATAAACAAGGAAGATTTTTGTTACCACAAAATTTGAGAGTTGCAGCATCACTTGAAAAAGATGCAGTAATAATCGGTGTAGGAACAAGAGTAGAAATATGGAATAAAGAAACATGGCAAGGCTGTGATGAAAATATTTCAGCAGATGAAATAGCTGAAAATATGACAATGCTTGGTATATAACTTGCAAAAGTTTATATAAAAAACAAAAGAAAAAAGTACAGAAGATTAAAAAAATACAAAAGATAAACACCTTTTAAGATACAAAAGATAAAAATAGTACAAAAGATAATATAAAGTACTAAAGAATAAATAGAAATAAAACAAAAGAAGATATTACTAAAGAAGATAAGTAAAACAAAAAGATTAAACACAACACAGCTGGTAGTTTCTTAAATTATCAGCTATTTGTGTTTAAATGAATTTAGTAAGAGGTGTAAGAGTGGAATTTAAACATAAGTCAGTTCTTTTAGATGAATGTATTGAAGGGTTGGATATAAAACCGGATGGAATATATGTAGATGGAACACTAGGTGGTGCAGGACATAGTAAAGAAATAGTTAAAAGATTGTCAGAGAAAGGTCTTTTAATAGGAATAGACAGAGATGAAGATGCATTAAAAGCAGCTAGTGAGAATTTAAAAGAATTTAAAAATGTAAAATATGTTCATGGGAATCATGATGATATAGTGCAAATATTAGAAGAATTAAATATTCAAAAAGTAGATGGAATCTTATTAGATTTAGGAGTTTCATCATATCAATTAGATGAAAAAAATAGAGGATTCAGCTATTTAGGTGAAAATGTTTTAGATATGAGAATGGATAAAACACAAGAATTAACAGCAAAAATGGTTGTAAACGAATATGAAGAAGAAAGACTTGCAAATCTAATTTATGAATATGGTGAAGAACGTTTTTCAAGAAGTATAGCTAAAAATATATGTATAAGGCGAAAAATGTCAGAAATTACGACTACTAAAGAATTGGTAGAAATTATTGAAATGTCTATACCTAGATCAAAACAAAAAGATGGACATCCTGCAAAAAGAACTTTTCAAGCAATTAGAATCGAAGTAAATGATGAGATAAAACCGTTATATAAAACAGTTAAAGATAGTATACAGGTGCTAAATAGTGAAGGTAGATTATGTATAATAACATTTCATTCTTTAGAAGATAGAGCGGTTAAAAATGCATATATTGAAGAAACTGGTAAATGTACATGTCCAGTTGATTTACCGTATTGCGTTTGTAATTCAAAAGAAAAATCATCAGGAATAATAATAAATAAAAAACCAATAATTGCATCAGAAGACGAACAAAGAGAAAATTCAAGAAGTAAAAGTGCAAAATTAAGAATATTTCAAAAGAAAAAATAAGAGGGGTGGTGATAACT
Source organism: uncultured Clostridium sp. (assembly GCA_964370265.1). Classification (GTDB taxonomy): domain Bacteria; phylum Bacillota; class Clostridia; order TANB77; family CAG-508; genus CAG-269. Next base: position 82,105 of record CAYJIP010000001.1, read on the forward strand.
TATGGATCGAAACTTATACTCGAATAGTACAAGTCCTAAAAAAATAGAGCCGAATATAAAACAGAAAGAAAAGCAGAAAAAAAGGCAATTACATGTTGTTAAAAACATGCCGGATAGGGATAAAAAGCTAACAAAAGAGCAAAAAGAAAAGCAATTTAAAATGACTTTTTTAGTTATGTGTATTTTTGGTGTGCTATTAATCATAAGTTATCGTAACTCTCAGATAAATGAAAAATTTTCAGAAATCACTCAATTAGAAACTGAATTAGCAGTAGTGCAAAAAGATAATCAACAATTAGAAGTAGGAATTGAAAATAGTTCGAATTTAAGTAATATTGAGAAACAAGCAAAAGAAGAATTAGGAATGCAAAAAGCAACAACTAATCAGACTGTATATGTAACGTTACCTAAAAAAGACTATACAGAAGTGGCTGCAGAAGAAGTAATAATAGAGGAAAATAAAAATTTTATAGAAAAAATAATAGATATGATATTTAACTAACAATTTACAAAATAAAAGTAGATTGTTAGTTTTTTTGAGTATAAAAGCATATTTTTTTCATAAATATAATATGAGGTGGTATTTATGGAATATGATAATGAATTGAAAATAACTGAAAAGAAGAAAATAAGAAATATATTATATGTCTTTTTTATTATATTATTTACTCTAATAATTAGATTAATGATTATACAAATAATACAAGGAAATTCATTAAAAGAAATGGCGTATGCACAACAAACGTTTGATAGAGCTATAAATCCAAGTAGAGGAACAATATATGATGCCACGGGGCAAACAATATTAGCAGTTAGTAGTACTGTGGAAACAATAACAGTAAATCCAAGTGCGATAAAAAATGAAGATAAAGAAAAAGTGGCAGAAGCACTTTCAAATATTTTTGAATTAGATTATCAAACAGTATACGATAAAGTGAATAAAAAAAGTTCGATTGAAACAATAGCAAAGAAAGTATCTAAAGATAAAAGTGATCAACTAAGAGAATGGTTGATTTTAAATGAAATAACAGAAGGGATAAATATAGATGAAGACACAAAAAGGTTTTATCCATATTCAACGTTAGCAGCACATGTAATTGGGTTTTCAGGGAGTGACAATCAAGGATTGGATGGTGTTGAAGCAAAATATGATGAAATATTAAATGGTGAGAAGGGATATATACAAAAACAAACAGATGCAAAAGGATCTGAAATAGGTGATATAGGAGAAATATATGTTCCAGCAATTGATGGTAATGATATTGTTTTAACAATAGATTATACAATTCAATCTATTGTAGAAAAATATTTAGAAGAAGCATGTATTGATAATGTTTGTACAGATGGTGGTAGTATAATAGCGATGAACCCGCAAAATGGAGATATTTTGGCACTTGCTAATTACCCAACATATGACTTGAATAATCCGTTTGATGCATATACTGAAGAATTAGAATTGATATGGGAGAGTTTAGAACAAAGTCAACAAACAACAGAATTGCAGAAAGTATGGAGAAATAAAGCGATTACAGATACCTATGAACCAGGTTCAACTTTTAAAATAATAACTGCAACAGCAGCCCTTGAAGAAGGAATTGCAGATGTTGATACAGAAGGAGCGTATAATTGTAATGGAAGTATTACTATATCAGGAGTAAATATCAAGTGTTGGCGATATTATAATCCGCATGGAGCACAAAGTCTTAGGCAAGCACTTATGAATTCTTGCAATCCAGTATTTATAAGTCTAGGGCAAACTTTGGGAAAAGAAATATATTATGATTATTTAGAAGAATTTGGATTGTTATCAGTCACAGGAATTGATTTGCCTGGTGAAGCGAATAGTATATTTTTAGCTGAAGAAAAAGTAGGTCCAGTTGAGTTAGCTACGATTAGTTTTGGTCAAAGGTTTGAAATTACACCAATTCAGCTGGTGACAGCTGTGTCATCTATTGTAAATGGCGGAGATTTGGTTGAACCAAGAGTTGTAAAACAAATAATAGATAGTCAAACAGGTGAAATTATTGATGTGCCAGTAGAAAGTTCGAAAATTGAAATATCTGAAGAAACGAGCAAAGAAATATTAAGTATGATGGAATCAGTAGTATCAGAAGGTACAGCTAAAAATGCCGGAGTTGTCGGATATGAAATAGGTGGTAAAACAGGAACTTCGGAAGATGGTGTTAATACAAATAAATATGTAACATCTTTTATAGGCGTGGCATCAATAGATAATCCAGAAATTGTACTTTTGATTACATTATATAATCCGACAGGAGAGGCAGGTCATCAAGGTGGAGGGGTGGCAGCACCTTTAGCAGGTCAAATATTTGCGGAAATTTTACCATATATGGAAGTTTCTAAAAATGCACAAGAAACTGAAGCGAAAAAAGAAGTGATTATACCAGATGTATTAGGTAAAACAGTTGATGAGGTTACAAAAATAATGAAAGAATATAATTTAAATGTAGTAATAGAAACGATATATGATGAATTAGATACTGCTACTGCTCTAGTAAAACAACAAATACCTCAGCCAGGAATTATTGTTGATGAAGGCAGTAATATATACATATATCATTAAGTGTAATATGCAAAAGTAATGTAAAACCAAAGACAAAATTAGTTCAAATATTATTTTGTCTTTTTATGATTTTAATATTGGATAAAAAGCTTAAAAATACTGAAAAAATGGTTAAAAAACCTATACAAAAAAGGCATTTAGATATATAATATAGTCGTGATTAAAAATAATAATTTATTTTTAATCAATTATTAAAATCGGAAGGATTAAATGATTATGAAATTAAAAAATATGTTAGCTGGTTTTGAAGGAATTAAAGCCAAAGGAGATTTAGAAATAGAAATCACAGGAGTAGAGTGTGATTCGAGAAACGTGAAAAAAGGATATCTATTTGTAGCTATAACGGGTTTTGCAGTAGATGGCCATAAATATATAGAAAGTGCAATAAAAAATGGAGCGATTGCCATAATGATACAGGCAGGATGTGATTTGAAATCATTAAATATTCCAGAAGAAATAACAATAGTAATGGTTGATGATAGTAGGGTAGGATTAGCAGTAGTATCTAGCAATTTCTATGGTAACCCAACTAAAAAATTAAAACTTATTGGTGTTACAGGAACAAAAGGAAAAACAACAACAACTTTTATGATTAAAGAGATATTAGAAAAAGCAGGAAAAAAAGTTGGTTTAATGGGAACTATAGCTGTATATGCTAATGGGAAAATGATTAGAGAAAGTGATAGAACAACACCAGAAAGTCTAGAAATTCAAAAAACACTTAGTGAAATGGTAGATGCTGGGATAGAAGTTGTCGTAATGGAAGTTTCATCACAAAGTTTGAAATTAAATAGAGTTTTAGGGTGCGAATTTGATATAGTATTATTTACGAATTTTTCAAAAGATCATATCAGCAAAAATGAACATCCAACAATGGAAGATTATTTTGAATCTAAGTTGAAATTATTTCAAATGTGCAAAAATGGAATAGTAAACATAGATGATATATATGGAGTTAAAATACCAAAATTATTTCCAGAAAGTAATATAACAACATATGGTATTGATAATTTTGCAAATATGTTAGCAAAAGATATAACTATAACAAATATGTATGTGGACTATAAAGTAAGAATAGGTGAAAGAAACGAAAGAATAAAAGCAGGAATACCAGGAAGATTTAGTGTATATAACTCACTTGCAGCAATATGTGTTGCTCAGAAATTTGGAGTAGATGCAGAAACTATTAAAGAAGCTTTATTAGAAGTAAGGGTACCAGGAAGATCAGAATTAGTAAACAACAAGTTAGAATTACCAATTATGATAGATTATGCACATTCACCAGAAAGTTTAGAAAATATTTTAGAAGCTGTTAAAAGTTATACAAGAGGAAATGTTATTTCTGTGTTTGGATGTGGTGGAGATAGAGATAATACTAAAAGACCATTAATGGGAGAAATTTCAGGAAGAGTTGCAGATTATACATTTATAACTTCAGATAATCCAAGAACAGAAGATCCAAATTTAATAGTTAAAGAGATCGAAGAAGGTATTAAAAAAACAAAAGGTAAGTATAAAGTAGTTGTAGATAGAACAGAAGCTATTAAGCAAGCAATAAAAATGGCAACAAAAAGAGATTTAATTCTTTTAGCCGGGAAAGGTCATGAACCATATCAAGAAATTAATGGAGTAAAACATGATTATGATGAAAGAATAATAGTTAAAGAAATAATGGAAAAAATGAATGTTAATACAGATAATAAATAAGTAAATCTCTAAAAATTAAGACAGAGAAAAAAGGAAGGGTTAAAAAATGGAACAAGAAATAGTAGTAGTGTTGATTTCATTCGCAGTCTCTACAATACTAGGGTTAATAATTATACCAATATTGAGAAGATTAAAAGTAGGTCAAATTGAAAGAGAAGATGGACCAAAAACACACTTGAAAAAGCAAGGAACACCTACAATGGGTGGAATAATATTGATAATTACAATGTTAATAATTTTATTGACTATATATGGGATATCACTATCTGGTGGTAACATAGATTTGGCTAATAAGATATTACCAATATTTTTAATTACAATAGGATTTGGTCTTATTGGATTTATAGATGATTTTAAAAAATTAGTATTAAAAAATACTAAAGGTTTAAAACCAAGATACAAAATAGTAGGATTACTTATAATATCTATAATTTACGTATTATATTTAATATATGGTCAAAATATAGGAACTGATATATACATACCATTTGCAAAAACAAGTGTAGAATTAGGAATATATATATATATACCATTTTCGATATTGGTAATACTAGGAACTACAAACGCTATTAACTTAACAGATGGTGTAGATGGATTAGCACCAAGTGTTTCAGCAATAATACTTACTTGTTTAACAATTATTGGAGTGAATTATAATATGCCAGAAATATCAATTTTTGGTAGTATAGCAATAGGTGCAATTATAGGATTTTTAATGTATAATTTACACCCTGCAAAAGTATTTTTAGGAGATACAGGTTCTCTTCTAGTTGGTGGATTGATTGCAGCAATAGCATTATATTTAAAATTACCATTATTATTACCTATAATATGTATAATACCAGTATTAGAAACATTATCAGTAATGATTCAAGTTGCATACTTTAAAAGAACAGGTAAAAGATTTTTCAATATGGCACCATTACATCACCATTTTGAATTGAATGGATGGAAAGAAAATAAAGTTGTAACAGTATTTACATTAATAACTTTACTTGTATGTGTGATTGGATTGAAAATTATATAATATATATTGGAATAAATTCAGGAAAATACTTATATTGTATAAAATAAACAATTAAAGTAATTAATTAAAATTCAAGATGAAGAGAAAAAATAAAATAAAATAAAAATAGAAAATAAAAATGAAAAATACAAAAGAAAAACGAAATCAACTAATATATTTTAATTATATAAATATACTTTAAATATATTAGTTGATTGAATTATGTGTTCAAAAGATAGGAGTGTGTAAATGGCAGTAAAAAAGAAAGAAAAAAATTTTTCGAGTTTTTTGAATAATCCATTTGATTTTACATTATTGATTATAACAATATTATTATTAGCAATTGGATTAATAATGGTATTATCTGCAAGTTCACCGTCAGCACTTGCGGAAACAGAAAGTAGTTATACATATTTTATAAGACAATTACAATTTGCAATAATAGGGATAGTATTAATGCTTGTACTATCAAAAATAGATTACAGATTTTATAAAAAATATTATTGGATGATATATGGTGTATCTTTAGTATTATTAATATTAGTACTTGTCACAGGAGAAGAAATAAATGGAGCTACAAGATGGATCGAAATAACTTCATCATATTCGTTTCAACCTTCAGAAATAGTGAAAATAGGAATGATAATATTTTATGCAGCAATGATAAACAAAAATAGAAATGACATGAAACAATTTGGGAGAGGTTTTGTAAAACACATAACTTTTATTGCTCCAATAATTGTATTACTATTATTACAACCACATTTAAGTGCATCAATAGTAATATTAGGAGTAGTATTAATAATAATGTTAGTTGGTGGAACAAAAATAAAACATTTTATAGGAACAGGATTATTTGTTGGGATACCAGGACTGATATTAGCAGTTGTATTAGAGCCATATAGATTACAGAGATTTATAACATTTATGGATCCTTGGCAAAATCCTACAGGAGATGGTTGGCAAATAATTCAGAGTTTATATGCAATAGGCTCAGGAGGTTTATTTGGAGTAGGATTAGGAGAAAGTAAGCAAAAATTCTTATATATTCCAGAACCACAAAATGATTTCATATTTTCAATAATAGGAGAAGAATTAGGTTTTATAGGGTGTGTCATAGTAATAGCACTGTTCGCAATATTTATTTGGAGAGGTATCTTAATTGCAATGAAAGCTCCAGATATGTTTGGAAGTTTGGTTGCAATTGGAATAACAGCACTAGTTGCTATACAAGTAATAATTAACATAGGTGTAGTTACAGCATCAATGCCGGTAACAGGAATGCCATTACCATTTTTTAGCTATGGTGGAACTTCATTAGTAATACTACTTTGTGAAGTAGGTATTTTGTTAAATATATCCAGATCAACCGCAAAATAGACAAGGAGGAGCAAAATGAGAGTAATAATAGCAGCAGCCGGAACGGCAGGGCATATAAATCCTGGGATAGCAATAGCCAATAAAATTAAAAAAGAAAGAAAAGATGCGGAAATAATTTTTATTGGAACAACACGAGGTATAGAAAATGATTTAGTAAATAGAGCAGGGTATCAACTAAAAACAATAGAAGCATTTGGATTGAGTGCAAAACTTTCAATAAGAAATTTTAAAAATATGTGTGCAACATTAAGAGGCTTTGGTCAAGCAAAAAAAATAATAAAAGAGTTCAAGCCAGATATTGTAATTGGAACAGGTGGATATATTTGTGGTGCAGTTATATCAGAAGCACATAAATTAAATATTCCTACAATGTTACATGAAAGTAATGCTTTTCCTGGTAAAGCAGTAACAATGTTGTTGAAACATACAGATATAGTATTAGTATCATTTAAAGAAACAATAAATAGATTAAAAACTAAAGAAAAAGCAGTATATGTTGGAACACCAACTAAAATAGAAAATAAAGAATATTCAAAAGAAAAAATAAGTGAGATAAAAAGAAGTTTAGGTCTAATAGAAACAATTCCATCAGTATTAGTTTTTGGTGGAAGTCAGGGAGCTAAAGCAATAAATGATACTTTAATTAAAATTATCAAGCAAAAATTGAATGATAATTATCAAATAGTTTGGGCACCAGGTCCAAAACAATATGACGATATAAAACATGTATTTGAAGATGAAAAGATGAATATAAATAATATTCCAAACGTAAAAATTTTTCCATATATCTATAATATGGAAGATGTTATGAGAGCATCGGAACTAGTTATTTGTAGGAGTGGTGCAATGACAATTGCAGAGATATCAAATATAGGGAAACCATCAATTTTAATACCTCTTCCGAATGTTAGTAATAATCATCAATTACATAATGCTGAGGTATTACAAAGATTAGGTGCAGCAAAAATCATAGAAAATGACCAATTGGATGAAAATAAACTAAATGATCAGATAAAAATAGTAATAGAAAATGATTTTAAGATGCAACAGATGAGTAAAAATGCACTAAAAAATGCATCATATAATGTTGTTGACACAATATATGAAGAAATTGAAAAACTAGTTAATAAATAAAGTTAGGAGCAGTTATGTCAAAAAGTACTCAATACAAAATAATTATAATATTTTTAATAATTTCAATACTAACTATAATAGGGTTTGGTGTATACATGTATAGTTCATTGGAATATATAAAGCAATCAGCAGATAATTTGAGAGATGAATTAAATAATTTAGAACAGCAAATATGGACAATAGTTATAGCAGTGATAGGAATTGCTATTATTATCGCACTAGTTATGGTTAAAATTTCATCAAAATTTGTCATATTTCCAATAAGTAAGTTATTAGAAAAGGCAAATTCAACAGAAAATGAAGAAGAATTCAAAAATAAGAACAAAGATAAAATTAGAGAAAAGAATAAAGATAAAACTATGGATGAAGATGTTTTAGAAATTATAACAGAAGAGCTGAAAATAAAACTTAATAAAATATCTACACAAAAAAATCAAATGGAAACAATATTACTACATATGACAGATGGAATCATAGCATTTAATTTAGAAGGAGATATAATCCTTATAAATCCTGCGGCAAGAAAATTTTTAAGTATATTACCAGAAGATATAAATTTTGAAGATATATTTTCAAAATTTAATTTAAATATTAATATGGAAAAAATAATATATTTAGAGAATTGGACATCTACAGAGCAAAGGATTGAAGTCGAAGATAAACATGTGAATGTATTTTTTGCACCATTTAGAGATGAAAAAGAACGACCAAATGGAATAATAGCTGTTATTCAGGATATAACAGAACATGTTAAATTAGATAATTTGCAAAAAGAATTCGTGGCAGATGTATCACATGAGTTAAAGACACCAATTACCTCAATAATGGGATATGCAGAAACTTTATTAGAATTGGAATATGATAAAGAAACGCAGGATAAATTTTTAAATGTAATTGCAACAGAAGCTAAAAGAATGGCAACATTAGTTACAGATTTATTGACACTATCTAGGTATGATAATAATAAAAAATATACAAATATAGAGTCATTTGATTTAGGTGAATTAGTAAAAAAATGCCAAGATAAAGTAGCGATAGAAATAAAAAAGAAAAATCAGAATGTTAAAACATTTGTAACTGCGGATGTACCTCCTGTTTATGCGGACAAACATGATATAGAAAGAGTAGTATTAAATATATTAACAAATAGTATTAAGTATACAAAAGAGGCAGGCGAAATAAATATATATATAGGTTTTGTATATAATGATGCATATATAAAAATTATAGATAACGGAATTGGCATACCAGCAGCAGATTTGAGTAGAATATTTGATAGATTTTATAGAGTAGATAAAGCAAGAACAAGAGAAATGGGTGGAACAGGATTAGGATTATCAATAGCAAAAGAAATATTAGATAAAAATGCAGGAACAATTGATATTAAAAGCGCGGTTGGAGAAGGTACTGAAGTTGTAATCAAAATACCAACAAAGCAGTAATTAAAATCTTGATTTAACTAGTTAATTGATATATAATATGTACAAGTAAGAAAAGGAGAGTTGAAAACTTGAAAATAAAAGAGATTATAGAGTGGATAATATGCATACTAGTTGCATTAATATTAGCAATACTTTTTAGATATTTTGTAGGAACACCTACAATTGTACAACATGAATCAATGTATCCTACATTATTAAGTGGAGAAAGATTGTGGCTTAATAGATGGGATAGAACAATAGGGGAAATACCCGAAAGAGGAGATATAATTACTTTCGAAGAGCCGTCTGTTGTAAGTTTTACAAAAGATGAGATAAATCAGGAAAATTCGCTTGCTATATATGAGGAAAAAGGAGCTTGGGAATGGTTTGTAGAAGAATTTCTTGAAATAGGAAAAAGAAGTTATATAAAAAGAGTCATTGCATTACCAGGTGAACATGTAGAAATAAAGCAAGGCGCAGTGTATATTGATGGTGAAAAGCTTGAAGAATCATATTTACAACCAGGGGTAGTCACAGATATATTAGGAGAAACTGGATTTGATGATTTTATAGTCCCAGAAGGAACTGTTTTTACAATGGGTGATAATAGAAGTCATAGTACTGATTCAAGGGCTTTTGGATGTGTACCGTTGGAGGAAATTGAGAGTACTGTTTCGACAAGAATTTGGCCATTGGATAAATGGGGAAACATTGAGTAATAATAAAAATGATAAGAGGTAGAGGATGTTTGAAAATATATTAGGGAATGAAAAAATACAAAATAGTTTGAAAACAGCAATAAAAAACAAAAAATATTCTCATAGTTATATATTTGAAGGAATAGAAGGTATTGGTAAATCACTTATAGCGAAAGAATTTTCAAAAAATATATTATGCTTAGATGATAAAAAAAAATGTATAAATGAAGAAAATGATAGTTGTGAATCATGTATCAAATTTTCAACATATAATCATCCAGACTATATGTTTATAGAACCTAATGGAACATCTATAAAAATTGAACAAATTAGAGATTTACAAAAAAAAATACAAGAAAAACCAATAATTTCAAATGATAAAATATATATAATAAATAATGCAGAAATGATGACAAAAGAAGCTCAGAATTGTTTATTGAAAACATTAGAAGAACCTCCAGGATATGCTGTAATAATATTAATAGCTAAAAATATTAGTCAGTTATTAATAACAATTAAATCAAGATGTACAATACTGAATTTTAATAAATTAACAAATGAAGAACTTTTGATGTATGTAAAAAATAATTGTCAAAATATAAATTGTAGTGAAGAGCTATTAAATATATCAGAAGGAAGTATTGGTAAATTTTTACGTCTAAAGGATATGCAAGAAGACTATTTTTTAATACAAAAAAACATATTAGAATTAGATAAGATTAATCAAATTGATTTTTATAAAATTAGTAATAAATTAATTGAATTAAAAGAAAATATTTATGAAATACTAGAATATATGAATGTAGTAATACTAGAGAAAGCAAAGGAAAATAGTAGATATGCAAATTGTATAGAAATAGTGGAAGAAGCAAAAAGAAAACTAAAACAAAATATGAATTTTGATATGTGTATAGATAATATGCTTTTTAGAATGTGGGAGGAAATAAATTGAAAGAAGTAGCAGGTGTTAAATTTAAGGAAACAGGGAAAATATACTTTTTTGATAAAAATGGATTACAATTACAAATTGGTACAGCGGTTATTGTTGAAACGACACAAGGGATAGAATATGCAGAAATAGTACAATTAAAACAAATTTGTCATTGTGATAAAAAAGAACCATTAAAGCCTGTAATAAGAGTTGCTAACAAAGCAGATAGAAAACAATATGAAGAATGCAAGAAAAAAGAAGCAGAAGCAATGGATATATGTATTAAAAAGATAAAAGAACATAAATTACAAATGTTATTAAAAGAAGTAGAATTTAAATTTGATAAAAGTAAAATTTTATTTTATTTTACGGCAGAGGGAAGAATTGACTTTAGAGAGTTAGTAAAAGATTTAGCTTCAATATATAAAACAAGAATAGAATTAAGACAAATTGGTGTTAGAGATGAAGTTAAAAAACTAGGAGGTAATGGTGTTTGTGGAAGAGAATTATGTTGTTGTTCGTTTTTAAATGATTTTGAAACAGTATCAATAAAAATGGCAAAAGAACAAAATTTATCGTTAAATCCTACAAAAATATCAGGTAATTGTGGTAGATTAATGTGTTGTTTAAAATATGAAAATGAAGTATATGAAGAAAAAATACAAAGACTACCAAAACTAGGTGCGCTTGTAAAAACAGAAGATGGAGAAGGTGAAGTAGACTCTATAGAAACACTTAAAGAAAGATTGAGAGTGAAGTTTAGAGACGGGGAAGGTTTTTTCTATAAAAAATATAATGCATCTGATGTTAAGATAATTAAAAATGTAGAAAAAAAAGAAGAGATAGATGCTAGAGAATTAAAAGAATTAAAAAAATTAGAAGCCAAATAAAATTGAATAAATTTTATTGTGATCATTTAAGGAGGTGAATAAGATGGCTTACAAAATTGAAAATACATGTATATCATGTGGAGCATGTGCAGCTGATTGCCCAGTTGGTTGTATATCACAAGGTGAAGAAATATTTGTTGTTGATTCAGCAGTATGTATATCATGTGGAGCATGTGCAGCTGTTTGTCCAGTTGGATCACCTGTAGAAGAATAATAAAAGTAATGGCTAATGTATGTGAAAATATATTAGCTATTTTTTTATGACTATATATATTAACTTTATTAGAGATAAAAAATAAATACTGAAGTTTTACCCCAACATTTATTATAGAGCCTTTATTATTTGAGTTTTAAAAATATATAACAAATGGTAAAATTAATGGATTGAAATTAAAGAAAAATATATTGTAAATAATTTGAAATATTAAGTTAAATATGATAAAATAGTGTACAACTCTTATTTAATATCCTTAGCAAAACATGATGAGATAGACTTGAGAGAATTTTAATTAAAATGAGGAAACTACAAATGAAAAAAATTATAGCGATTGCAACAAACTCTAAAAATGAATTTAATGTTGGGAATATTTACAATATGGATAACGTAACATATGAAAATGGAGAAAAAAATTATTTTATCACAGAACTTGGTAAATCAGTACCAGCAAAATACTTTGAACTAATAGACGAAAATAATTTTGATATTATTCTGAGTAGAGATATTCCTAGTATCAATAAAAAAATAAAGTTTATTGTAATTGACAAAGAAAATGGAATTTCAGAAGATGAAACAGATATAATAGAGTCTGTTGAATGTATAATGGATAATCTTAATATTTATATAGTGAAAACTAAAAATAAAAAAATCTATTATGCAAAAGTTATTATATAAAAATTCCAATAAAAAAAGAGCTATGCTCTTTTTTTATTGGAATTTTTTATATTACTAGCTAGTACATAAATATTGCTAATGCATAAATATCATTCAAAAGTTATTTATATATTATTCAGATATTTTATTAGTGATTTCTTCCATTTTTAATAATTCTTCCCATCTTAAATCAATTTCTTTTTGGAATTCTTCAATCATCCATTCATTTCCAGGTTTGAACATATGACTAAATCTTTTTTGTGGTTTCAAGAATTCAGAAACTGGTAATTTTTTAGCTGGTTTATATGTTATTTTATAAACGCCATTTACTACTTCATATAAAGGCCAGTAGCAAGTATCAACAGCTAATTTATTCATTTTCATTAAATCTTCAGTTGGGTATCCCCATCCTCTAGGACAAGGAGCAAGTACATTTAAGAATGCAGCACCTTCTGTATATATAGCTTTTTCGGATTTTTCATATAAATCTTTGAAATTCATATGTGCAATAGTTTGAGCCATATATGGTATATTGTGTGCAATCATTATTTTTGATAAATCTTTTCTTTGTTGCATTTTACCAGGAATAACTTTTCCAGCAGGAGATGTAGTTGTACTTGAAAATTTAGGTGTTGCAGATGAACGTTGAATACCTGTATTCATATATGCACCATTATCGTAGCAAACATAAACCATATCATGTCCACGTTCCATAGCTCCTGATAAACTTTGTAATCCAATATCATAAGTACCACCATCACCACCAAAAGCAATGAATTTAGTTGTATTGTCTATTTTACCTTGTCTTTTCATCGATTGATATGCTGCTTCAGCTCCAGATAATGTAGCACCAGCACATTCAAATGCAGTATGTATAAAAGAATCTTTCCATGCTGTATATGGATAGATAAAAGATGAAACCTCTAAACATCCAGTAGCAGCAGCAATAACTGCATGATCATCATTTTTTAATGCTCTTAAAATATGATTAACAACAGGTGGTGCACCACAACCAGCACACATTCTATGTCCTGCTGTAAATCTATTATCTTTGTTTGCCATAATTTCTTTTAAATTGTATGCCATTAGATTTCACCTTCCTTTCTTAATCCTAAATATCTATATGGATTTGTAATTTTAGTTGTATTTGTTTTTACAATTTCTTGTAAGTCAGAATATACTTTTTCAATATGTTCTGCTTTTGTATCTCTACCACCAATACCATAAATATAGTTAACAGTAGGTATTAACTTTTGCTCAACATATAAAGCAGATGTAATATCTTCAAATAATGCACCACCGGCAGAATTTAAAGAATCAGCTTTATCTAAAATAGCTAATGCTTTTACATGTGATAATGCATTTGCTATTTCTTCAGCAGGGAATGGTCTAAATACTCTTAATTTAAGTAATCCAGCTTTTATTCCTTGTTCTCTTAATTTGTTAACAACATATTTTGTTGTACCAGCAGTTGAATTCATACAAACTAATGCTATTTCAGCATCTTCTAACATATATTCTTCAAAGAAGCTGTAATCTCTTCCAGTTAATTCTTTAAATTCTTTAGAAACTTGTAAAATAACATCTTTTGCATTATTCATAGCAATAGCTTGTTGAGTTTTGTGTTCAAATAAGTATGGTTGGACATCTAAAGGCCCAACAGAAATTGGTTCTTGTTGATTTAGTAAATAATGTTTTGGTTCATATGTTCCAACAAAAGATTTTACTTTATCATCTTCTAATAATTCAATATTTTCAATAGAGTGAGAAGTAATGAATCCATCTTGGCATACCATTAAAGGTAAGTTTACTGAAGGATGTTCTGCAATTTTGTTAGCCATCAATAAGTTATCATAAGCTTCTTGATTGTTTTCTGAAAATAACATAATCCAACCAGCATCTCTAACACCCATGGCATCAGAATGGTCATTATGAATATTTAATGGTCCAGATACAGCTCTATTAACTAAGGACATAACTATTGGTAATCTTAAGCTAGAAGCTATATAAATCATTTCCCACATTAAAGATAAACCATTTGCAGAAGTAGCAGTCATAGCTCTACCACCAGCAGATTGAGCTCCAATACAAGCTGACATAGCACTATGTTCACTTTCTACAGCGATAAATTCTGTATCAACACTTCCGTTTGCAACAAATGTTGAAAAGTATTGAGGAATTTCTGTTGATGGAGTTATAGGAAATGCAGCAACTACATCAGGGTTTATTTGTTTCATGGCAAAAGCTGCTGCTTCATTACCACTTAATCTTTCTCTAATTCCCATTATTCATCTTCTCCTTTCATAACTATTGCTTGGAAAGGACATACTTTTGCACAAATCCCACAACCTTTACAATAATCATAATTAAAATCTTCTCTTTTTAACTCTTTATTAACTGGAATAGAGTCATCTGGACAAACTGGAAAACATATAGCGCATTGTTTACATTTTTCTTCAATAAATATTGGTTTTGAACTTCTCCAATCTCCAGTTTTAAAATCTCTTGCATTACCAGCTGTATAAATATCTCCACCAGGAGTCATTTGCTCCATAGGAGTATTTGGATTAATGTTTGTCATCATATCTTCTTAACTCCTTTCAATGCTAATTCTAATGCTTTCATATTACCTTCAATAACTTCAGGTTTACTAGCAAATTTATGTTTAAATGATGATTTCATATCTTCTAATAATGCTTCATCACTCATTATTTCACTTACTTTGATAATTGCAGCAAGCATAGGAGTATTAGGGAAATATTTTCCTAATGCTTCAATTGATATTGATCTTGCATCAATTGTATAGATATTACCTTGATAATTTTTTAAAGATCCTTGTAATTGTTCTGCAGTTTTTGTAGTATTAATAATAATACCACCATCCGCTTTTAGTCCAGCAGTCACGTCCACTGCCTCTAAAAGTGTATCATCAACTACTACAACGAAATCTGGTTCATATATATTACTATGAACTGTTATTGGTTGAGTACTAACTCTGTTATATGCTGTTATTGGGGCACCCATTCTTTCTGGTCCATATTCAGGGAAACCTTGAATATATTTACCAGTATTAAATGCAGCATCAGCAAGTAATAAAGAAGCTGTTTTAGCACCTTGACCACCTCTACCGTGCCATCTGATTTCTATTAATTCTCTCATTTTATGACCTCCTAAAAGTTTTGTGACATTACAGAAAAATTTCTATATGAATACTCTGAAATGCACGTGTTAAGTATATTCTTTTTTTTTAGTAATGTCAAGAAAAAAGAGCTAAAATGAACACTATGTACAAGAAAATTGATTATCATTATATTTGATTTTAAAAAAATAATAATAACAATAATAGTGTTTATAATATACGTAAATGTAAAGAAATAATATATAATGAAGTTTTAATATAAAACAAATAAGATTATTAATATATTTTAAAGATATGCTTGAAATAAAAAAATATATTTGCTAGAATACAAAACAGAAAGAGAGTAATTATGTACTATATATATATGATAAGATGTAAAGATAATTCAATCTATACAGGAATTACAACAGATTTGCAAAGAAGAATGGAAGAACATAAGAGTAAAAGTAAAAAATGCGCTAAATACACATTGAAACACGATTTTTTGAAATTAGAAAAATATTGGGAAACTGAAACACGAAAACAAGCTTCAAAACTAGAATATCACATTAAAAGTTTGACTAAATTAAAAAAAGAGCAGATAATACTTGATTCCAAATATTTTGAAAAATATTTAGAAGAGAAAATCATATTAAGCGATTATGTATCAGCGAATTATTAAGTGGTATAAGTTATATAATTTATAAGTAGGATAAATTAATAAAAATTAGAATAAAGAAAGAAGGAAAAATAATGGAAAAATCAAAAGTATATTTTACAAATTTTCGAGCTAGACCAGGATACAATTTATTACAAAAATTAGAAAGATTAATAAAATTAGCAGGTTTTGAAAGAATTGATTTTCAAAACAATTTTGCAGCAATTAAATTACATTTCGGAGAACCAGGAAATTTAGCTTTTTTAAGACCAAATTATTCAAAAGTTGTGGCAGATTTAGTTAAAGAGTTAGGAGGAAAACCTTTTTTAACAGATTGTAACACATTATATGTTGGGCAAAGAAAAAATGCACTAGATCATATTGATGCGGCATATTTAAATGGATTTACACCTTTTTCTACAGGTACACATGTAATAATAGCCGATGGATTAAAAGGAACAGATGAAGTAGAAGTAGGAATTAATGGTGAGTATATTAAAAATGCTAAAATAGGTAGAGCGATTATGGATGCAGATATATTTATATCATTAAATCATTTTAAAGGGCATGAAATGACAGGATTTGGTGGAGCTATAAAAAATGTAGGTATGGGATGTGGTTCGCGAGCTGGAAAAATGGAAATGCATAGTAGTGGAAAACCAAATATTAATGAACAAAAGTGCAAAAAAATGTGGAAAATGCAGTAGAATTTGTGCACATGATGCAATAACATATGATGAAAATAGAGTTGCACATATTAATCACGATAAATGTGTAGGGTGTGGAAGATGTATAGGAATTTGTAATTTTGATGCAATATTATCAGCAGGTGATGAAAATGGAGATATATTAAATATGAAAATGGCAGAATATGCATTAGCTGTTGTAAAAGGAAAACCACAATTTCATATTAGTTTAATTTGTGATGTATCACCAAATTGTGATTGCCACAGTGAAAATGATGCACCAATAATACCCAATATTGGAATGCTTGCTTCTTTTGATATGGTAGCATTAGATAAAGCATGTGTTGACTTGGCTAATAAGCAAAAACCTTTTGAAAATAGCCAATTAGGTGAACATATATGTAATGGTGTGCATGAAGAGGATAATTTGAAATGTAGCCACCCATCTACAAATTGGAAAAGTCAAATTGAACATGCTGTAAAAATAGGTCTTGGGAAATCAGAATATGAATTAATAGAGATTAAATAAATAATAATAATTAAATAAAATAATTAAATTAATAAATTAATAAATAAATAATTAATTAAATAAATAATTAAATGAAAAACTATGATGAAAGAGATATCATAGTTTTTCATTTTATTTTATTAATTATCATTTTTTTCGTCACTGTTTTCATCATTATTTATATTGTTATTAGTATCATTTTCAATATTTTTTTCTGAGGTATCAGTCTCTTTTTTTTCTATATTAGTTTGTTCTTCTGGAATAACTATATGAGTAGGTTTTTTGTCACTTGTTTTTGGTTTCTCTGGGTCTATATGTTCATAAACAGGTGATATATTTAAATTGCTACCATCTCCAGAAACTATAGTAAGATTTTCATCATTTTCTAAATAACTCATAAATGCCTCCTTTATTAGTTTTTGCGATTTTTTAATATAATGATATTTTAGCATACAAGATATTAAATATCAATACCAAATATTTTAAAAAACATATATAAATATATGGAAAAAATAGAGTGAGTGGAAATAAAAAGTATATAAAGATTTTGAATTTTAAAATCTCTAATAAAACAATAAATTATCATATCAGGTATTATTCTATATATTACATTGATATATTGACAAATAAAGCAAAAAATGTGATAATTGTAACATTAAATGTAAAGGAAATAAAAATGGAGATAAATAAAATTAAAAGTATAATAGAGGCAATACTTTTTGCAGCAGGTAGAGAAGTTACAAAAAAAGAATTAATAATTGCTTTGGAAATATCAGAAGATGAAATTGAAAATGCTATTATTTCTATGCAAGAAGAATATATTAATAATGATAGAGGAATAGAATTAATAAAGATAAACGATTCATATCAATTATGTTCAAAAAAAGAATTACATGAATATATATATACAGTGATCGATAAAAGAGCAAAACCGAACTTATCAAATGCTTCATTAGAGACTCTGTCAATAATTGCATATAATCCTAAAATAACAAGAGCCGAAATAGAAGTTATAAGAGGTGTTTCAGCAGATGCAAGTGTATATAGATTACTTGAATATGGATTAATAGAGGAAGCTGGTAAAATAGACTTACCAGGAAAACCAATGTCATATAAAGTAACACAAGAATTTTTCAAGATGTTTGGATATTCATCAGAAAAAGAATTACCAGAATTACCAAAATACAAAATGGACGAAAATAGACAAATTGTTATAGATGATTTGATGGTAGAAGATAAACAACCCGAAAGGGAAGAAAAAACAGAAAATAATCAAGAATAAAATATATATTAGGAGAATAAAAATGAGTAATAAGAAAGAATTTGTTAGAGATATTACAGATATAGATGAAAACTTCGCACAATGGTATACAGATATAGTTTTAAAAGCAGAGTTAGCTGATTATACAGATGTAAAAGGATTTTTAGCTATTAGACCATATGGGTACGAATTATGGGAAAAGATACAAGAATATGCAGATAAAAGATTTAAGAAAAATGGGGTTAAAAATGTATCTATGCCGTTACTAATTCCTGAAACATTATTAAACAAAGAAAAGGATCATGTTGAAGGTTTTGCTCCAGAAGTAGCGTGGGTTACAATAGGAGGGCAAGAAGAATTAGAAGAAAAATTATGTATAAGACCAACATCTGAAACTGTATTTTCTACAATGTATTCAAAATGGTTAAATTCATGGAGAGATCTACCTTTTAAATACAATCAATGGTGTAGTGTTTTAAGATGGGAAAAAGAAACAAGACCATTTTTAAGATCAAGAGAATTTTTATGGCAGGAAGGTCATACGATACATGCTACTGAAACTGAAGCAAAAGATTTTACATTAGATATGTTAGAAGTTTATGCAGATATTATAGAAAATTTATTAGCAATACCAGTGTTAAAAGGTAGAAAAACAGAAAAAGAACAATTTGCCGGAGCAGAAGCAACATATACTGTAGAAACACTAATGCATGATGGTAGAGCGTTACAAGGTGGAACATCTCACTATTTTGGACAAAATTTCACAAAAGCTTTTGATATAAAGTTCCAAAATAAAGAAGGAAATCAAGAATTTGCTTATCAAACATCATGGGGAATCAGTACAAGATTAATAGGTGCAGTAATAATGGCACATGGTGATAATAGAGGGTTGAAATTACCACCTAAATTAGCACCGATTCAAGTAGTAATAGTTCCAATAGCACAGAAAAAAGAAGGTGTTATTGAAAAAGTAACAGAATTAAAAGAAGTATTATCAAATAAATTTAGAGTAGAGTTAGATGCTAGAGAAAACTATACACCAGGTTTTAAATTTAATCATTGGGAAATGAAAGGTGTACCAGTTAGAATAGAATTAGGACCTAGAGATATTGAAAATAATGAGGCAATAATTACAAGAAGAGACACATTAGAAAAAATAACAGTAAGTTTGGATAATTTAGAAGAAACATTAGAAAAATTATTAGAAGAAATTCAAAATAATATGTTTAATGAATGTAAAGAAAGAATGATTTCTAAAACAACTGTAGCTAAGACTTTAGAAGAGTTAGAAAATAATTTGAATGAAAACCAAGGTTTTGTTAAAACAATGTGGTGTGGTTCACAGGAGTGTGAAGACAAAGTTAAAGAACTAACAGGAGCTCCGTCAAGATGTATACCATTTGAGCAAGAAAACTTATCAGATACATGTGTATGTTGCGGTAAAAAAGCAGAAAAAATGGTTGTATGGGGAAGACAATATTAATATAAATTAGATGAAAAATGAATTAGAAAATAGATATGTTAAAGTATCTATTTTTTTATATTCTTAATAAATTGCGATGTTATATAGAATTATATTGAATATACTTGAATAATTTACATAAATAGTGTAAAATGAATGGTATAAATTTTAGGAGGTTATGACTATGACAAGAAGAACAGGACAGGTATTAAAAAAAGAAGTAGTAAAAGAAGCGCGGTATTTTGTAAGAAGAAATGCAACATTAAAGCAAACTGCTGAAAAATTTGGTGTGTGTGAATCGACCATCTGGCATGATATAACACGGAAACTTGTTAGAATGCAAGATCAAAGAGGATTATTAAGACAAGTACGAGAACAACTTAACAGAAATATTGATGATAGAGCTAGAAGAGGTGGAATAGCAGCAAGTATGAATCGTCAAGAGAGAAAAGAAAGTAAATAGTAAAAATAATCATAATCAAAAAGTCACTTTAAATAAAGTGACTTTTTTCTAGTATAGGTTGAATAATAATTAATTTATAAATTTCTATATCGTTAAATTTAATTTCTTTCATAACTATCTTTTTAAAAGTATAATAGTATAATATTATAATATTATACAAATTAGTCCGCCACTACCTTCGTTCACAATTTTTTCTAAAGTTTCTTGAAGTTTAATTTGAGCATCAGTAGGCATTTTAGAAAGTTTTGTTTGTAATCCTTCATTTACTAATTCATGCAAGCTTTTTCCAAATATATTAGATTTCCATATTTCTTTAGGATTGCTTTCAAATTCAGATAATAAATAATTAACAAGTTCTTCCGATTGTTTTTCAGATCCAACTATTGGAGATACTTCAGTCTCTACATTAGTTTTTATCAAGTGTATAGATGGGGCTGTTGCCTTTAATTTAACACCAAATCTCGAACCTTGTTTAATCATTTCTGGTTCAGCTAATTCTAGGTCATCTATAGATGGAGTTACGATACCATATCCTTTAGCTTCTACTTCTTCAAGAGCAGATGCAATTCTATCATATTTTTTCTTAGTCAATGCAAATGTAGAAAAAGTGCTAAATAAATCACCTTCATTTAATATATCAACACCACTTATTTCAGATAAAATTTCATAGAATAATTCTTCTTTTAAACTTATTTCAATATTAATTGTACCAGAACCCAATTGGATGTCTTCTATTACAGTTTTTTCAATAATATCAGTTTGCTTAATTGTATTTATACAATGTGAAATCTCTTTTAACATATTAACATCATTAAAAGCATCTTTTATTTGAGTATATAATTTCCTTTTTAATGGATGTTCGTTTGACAAACTGTCAATCCATTTTGGTGTTTTAATTTTAATTTGTTCAACTGGAAATTCATAAAGCATTTTAGAGAAAATATTGTTTATATCATCAAGTGTAAGGTATTGACAATTTATCGGTAAAACAGTAGTGTTATATTTTTCACTCATATCATATGCTAAATTCATTGTATATTCAGAAGTAGGATCGTAAGAATTTAATAATATTATAAATGGTTTATTTAATTCTTTTAATTCAGATACTACGCGTTCTTCAGCGTGTATATAATCTTCTCTTGGTATATCTGTAATTGTACCATCAGTTGTTATTAACATACCAATTGTAGAATGTTCTTCAATTACTTTTTTTGTACCAATTTCAGCTGCTAATTCAAAAGGAATTTCTTCATTAGACCAAGGTGTTTTTATCATTCTAGGCATATCGTTTTCTAAATATCCAATTGCATTATCAACAAGATATCCTACACAATCAACTAATCTTGTTTTGAATTTTAAATTATTATCTAAAGTTATTTCAATTGCTTCGTTAGGAATAAATTTAGGCTCTGTTGTCATTATTGTTTTGCCACTAGCACTTTGTGGAAGTTCATCTTTTGCTCTTTCTTTTTTATAGTCATTATCAATATTTGGAATAACTAACAAATCCATAAATTTTTTTATAAATGTAGATTTACCTGTTCTAACAGGACCTACAACACCTATATAAATATCACCTTCTGTTCTTTTTGCGATGTCTTGATATAATCTTGTGTTTTCCATCAATATACCTCCTTAAATATAAGTAATAAGACATATACTAATTTGTCTAGATTACTGTATGTACAAAATTACTTTAGTTAATATATATTTGGATAGTGGCAAAAATATACCAGATTGAATAAAATATATTAGCAATACTCATATTTAGCAGTGAATAAGTTTAGAAAATACCTTGCTAGATTAATTAAATTGTGATAGAATAATTTTATTACATGGAATTCGAAGGGAAAAATTATAATGGACAAAAACAAAAAAATGATAGATATATTAACAAAAAATAACCAAGAACACATTATAAGTTTATTACAAAAGACAGAATACAATGAAGAGTTAGTAGAACAAATAAATAATATAAATTTTGATTTGATGGCAGAACTATATGAGACAACAAAAAAAGAAGTTGAAATCAAAGCAGATAAAATACAAGAATTAAAATGTTATGACAAAGCAAAATTATCTGAAGAAGAAATAGTAAAATATACTGAAATTGGTGAAAATATAATCCGTGATGGGGAATATGCAGTTGTTACAATGGCAGGAGGACAAGGAACTAGATTAGGTCATGTAGGACCAAAAGGAACTTTTAAATTAGATATATATGGTAAAGGAAAATATTTATTTGAAATATTAGTAGATAATTTAAAAATAGCAGAAGCACAATTGGGTGCAAAAATATCATGGTATATAATGACTAGCAAAGAGAATAACGATGCTACAGTAGAATTTTTAGAAAAACATAAATATTTTGGATATGACAAGAAATTTGTCACTATTTTCATGCAAAATGAAATGCCACTAATAGATATTAATGGTAAATTTTTAATCAGTAAAGATTTAAAAATAAAAGAAGCATCAGACGGAAATGGTGGTACATACTCATCACTTAGGTCAAGTGGAGCACTTGCAAAAATGAAAGAAGATGGGATTAAGTGGATTTTTATTGGTGGTGTAGATAACGTTTTAGTTAAAATGGTTGATACATTATTTTTAGGAATGGCTAAGCATAAGAAGATGCAAATAGCTGCTAAAACTGTATCTAAATTACATCCACATGAAAAAGTAGGAGTGTTTTGCAAAAAAAATGGTCATCCTGGTGTTATTGAATATACAGAATTACCAACAAAGATGGCAGAAAAAGTTAATAAAGAGGGACACTTAGTATATGGAGAATCTCATATAATGTGTAATTTGTATACAATAGATGCTATAGAAAAAATAAGTAAAGAAGTATTAATGTATCATTTTGCTAAAAAGAAAAATTCATATATGGATGAAAATTTGAAAGAAATTATTCCAGAAGAACCTAATTCATATAAGTTTGAATCATTTATATTTGATGCATTTGAACTATTTGATAATATGTTATTATTACGTGGAGAAAGAGAAGAAGATTTTGCACCAGTTAAAAATAAAGAAGGTGCTGATAGTCCGAAAACAGCCAAAGAATTATATGAAAAATATTGGGAAAAACAAATGAATTAGTAGGAGGCAATATGCAAAATTATAAAAGTATAAATATGTTTGATCTATCTCAAACAATAGCAAAAGATTTAATAGAAAAAAGTACATATCCTTGGGAAGTATTGCCAAAAATAAGTAAATATATAATTGAATTAGGAAATACATTAGACAAAGAAAAGTATAATGTAATTAATGAAAATATATGGATAGCAAAAACAGCCAAAGTAGCAAAAACTGCTGAAATAGTTGGTCCAGTTATAATATGTGATAATGCAGAAATAAGACACTCAGCATATATTAGAGGAAATGCAATAATTGGAGAAAATGCAGTTGTTGGAAATTCTACAGAATTAAAAAATGTAATATTATTTAATAATGTTCAAGTTCCACATTATAATTATGTAGGTGATTCGATTTTAGGATATAAAGCACATTTGGGTGCAAGTGCATTAACTTCTAATGTTAAATCAGATAAAACAAATATAGTTGTTAAATATGATGGAGAAATTATAGAAACAGCTTTAAGAAAGTTCGGAGCTATAGTTGGAGATAACGTAGAAGTAGGGTGTGGAAGTGTATTAAATCCTGGAACTATTATTGGGAAAAATACTAATATATATCCATTATCATCTGTAAGAGGTGTGATTAAATCAAATTCTATATATAAAAAACAAAGTGAAATTGTAGATAAAAAATAATATACAAAATTTAAAATATAAACATAGAATATAAAATAGTAGATAATGAAAAATGAAAGATTAGATTAAAACTAATCTTTCATTTTTTTAATATTTTATTTTTTTATTTTTCGGTTTTATGTATTGTAGTTTTTGTTTTTTATTTTAATTATATATTTTTAAAAAGAAAATAAGTAATCAATAATTCCATAAATCAGAGCAGCAAATGGTGCAGCTATTAAAGAAATGGTAAAACCGTTAACAAAAAAATTAAGAATATATAAACAAATAGCAAATAAGATAAAACCTACAAGACCTCTACCAAAAGGAACAGATTTTAAACCAAAAAAAGTAGTTAATAAAAAATCTAAAATAGTTAATATAAGTACAGCAAAAAGTAAAGACCAGATTGAAGAAATTGAAAATCCTATAGTGAAAAGTGCAGTAATTGATAATAATAAAGATGATGTAAATATTCTAAATAATAAACCCAAAATAATGCCACCTCTATTGTTAATATGTATATTAATCATTAAAACCTCCTTGATTTATTTAAATATGTAGTGATAGATATTACTATTATGAGTATTAGATGAATATTTATTCAATATTTAATAATATATTTTAATTTTTTGTTTTTAATTAATTTTATTCTTTTAAAATAGTATAAAAATATTCAAATAGTTTAGAATAAAAATATGAAATATATAGTATAAGGAGAACAATTTGTTAATTATTTTTTCAAGAGCAATTATTTTGTATATTATAGTATTGATAGTTATGAGGTTAATGGGGAAAAGGCAGATAGGACAATTGCAACCTTTTGAATTTGCGATTTCTATAATGATTGCTGATTTAGCAACAATACCTATGGAGGAAGTAGGAATATCAATATTCAATGGAATTATTCCTATATTAGGTTTGTTATTAATGCATATATTAATTTCTATAATTAATTTAAAAAGTATCAAATTACGAAAAATAATTTGCGGAAAGCCATCTATATTAATATCAAAAGGAGTTATAGATCAAAAAATATTAAAAAAAGAAAGATTTACAATTAATGAATTACAAGAAAGACTTAGAGGAAAGGACATAAATAATATAGCTGATATTGAATATGCAATATTAGAAACAAATGGAGAAATAACTATTGTAGTTAAATCATCAAAGAGAGTTGTAAAGCTTGAAGATTTAGGGATTGTAACTGATAGTGAAGGAATATCATATGATCTTGTAATTGATGGGGTTATAATGAATGATAACCTCACAAAAATAGGTAAAAGTGTACAATGGTTAGAAAAAGAATTAAGTGAAAAGGGGTTAAAACCAGAAGAAGCATTAGTTGTTACAATAGATAATATGAATGAGATATATTATCAAAAATTAAATAAAACATAAAATTTATAAAATAGAAAAAAATAAACATAATGAGGGGAATGTTATTAAATGAAAAAAGAAATTGCAATTATTTTAACTATAATTATAATTGTTATTACAACCAACTATTTTGCACAAAGATTTACAGAAAAATCTATAAAACAATTAGAAATGAAATTGGAAGAATTGAGTGAAGAAATAGATGTAGAAGAAGATAACCAAGGAAATAGTAAAACGAAAAAACTATTAGATATATTCAATGAATTAGAACAAGTATGGGTAGATAATTCTAAAATACTTACATTATATTTAGAACATAATGAAATTGAAAATATAGATACAAATCTGGTAAATATTAGTGTTTTTATAGCAAACGAACAATATGATAATATGGAAGTAGAAATTGAAAATTGTAAATATATATTAAATCATGTTAATGAAAAATATAAAATGAGTTTTAAAAATATATTATAGAGTTTATATATTTGTTGAAAGAAAACAAAAGACAGTATAGTATAAATACTGTCTTTTATCAATTAGATTTGACTAGTTGAAATTTTTGCATATTTTTTTAGTTTTTCATAAACTAAATGATTTACTGTACCTTGAGGGAATCTGCCATTTTTATCTTTTTTACCAGCAGGTACTCCCGTTAAAACTTCAATACCTTCTTCAATAGTAGTTATTGCATAAATATGAAAATTCTTATTTTTCACAGCTTCTATTATTTCATCTGAAAGTTGTAAATTATCAACATTTTGTATTGGAATCATTACACCATGAGAACCATCTAAACCTCTCATTTTACAAATTTGATAAAAACCTTCAATTTTTTCATTAACACCACCAATTGGTTGTATTTCACCTTTTTGATTTACAGATCCAGTAACAGCTATAGATTGAGATAAAGGTAAACCAGATAAACTAGATAATAATCCATATAGTTCTGTACTTGAAGCACTATCTCCATCGACACCGCTATATAATTGTTCAAAACATATACTAGCTGTTAAGCAAAGAGGAATATCTTGTGCAAACATTTCTCCTAAATAACCACTAAGGATAAGAACACCTTTAGAATGAGAAGGTCCAGAAATTTCAATTTCTTTTTCAACATTTAAAACACCAGCTTTACCAGTATACGTGTTTACTGTTATTTTTGCAGGTTTTCCAAAAGTGTAGTCACCTATAGTCATAACTGTTAAACCGTTTAATTCACCAATTTGTTTTCCAGACGTTTTAATTAATAGAGAATTAGATTTTATCATATCTAAATATCTTGAATCATATTTTTTAACTCTTTCAATTCTTTCGGCAAGAGCTTTATTAATATACTCAGCAGTTACTAATTTAGATTTAGCCATTTTAGCCCATGTTGCTGCTTCAGCAGTTATTTGTGTTAATTCATCAAATCTAGTAGAAAGTTTTGATCTGCTACCAGAAATTTTAGAAGCATGTTCTACTAGTTTACCCATTGCTTCTTTATCTAAATGTGGTAAATTTTCATACTCACAAAAACCATGAATTATTTGAGCTAATTTATTTAAATTTTCAGAATTAATTAATGCATCATCTTCGAATTCAACTTTTATTTTAAATAATTTTCTAAAATCAGAATCCATTGCTAAAAGTGTTTGATAAATCTGTGCACTACCAATTAATATGATTTTAGCATTTAATGGGATTGGTTCTGGTTTTAAAGAAACTAGTACCATTGAAGAGCGTTGGTCAACAGCATTTTCAATACTTAATTCTTTTACGCGTAAGGCTTTTTTTAGGGCTTCATAGCAAATTCCATTTGTTAAAAGATCTTTTGCTTGGAACATAATATATCCACCATTAGCTTTATGAAGTAATCCAGGTTTAATCATAGTGTGATCTGTTTTTAATGAACCATATATATTTTCATATTCCATACTACCAAATATGTTTTGGAAATTATAATTAGAATCCATTATAATTGGAGCACCTTCGTTATGAGAATTATCTATAAATAGGTTAACTCTATAATTTAAACAAGGGTCAATTTTTCTCATTTGAGGTGGTTGATTTGGTGGTTGCTCTTGTTTTGTTGGTTCTTCTAGGAAAAGAGATATATTTGATAAAACATCTTGTTTTATATCTGTTAAAAATTTATTTATTTTTTTGTTCTTTTTGTATTTTCCTTTTAAGTAATTAATATGAACATTAACTGTTAATAAGGCAATATTTGACTGCCATTCAGAAAGCTTTTTATCTGATTTTCTTTCTATTTCTTTTATTTTTCCAATAGTATCCATAATTTGTTCTTGAACCAATACAGATTTTTCTTCATATTTTTGTTTTAGTTCTTCATCTAATTTTTCAAATTCGTCTTCCTCAACGGTTTTGCCGTCTACGATAGGCATCATATATATACCATTTTGAGCAGTTTTAACATGGAAATCATATTTGGCTGCATTTTCATTTAATTTATCTAACAATTCACTTCTTTTGGTTTCAAACTCTTGCTTGATTAAAGTTTTTTCTCTTTCTAAATCATCAGCATTAAAAGTTTTTTTAATATCTTTTTTTATTTCTTTTATAAATCCATCCATTGCATCTCTGAATTCAACACCTTGTCCAGCGGGCAATTCCACAGCTACAGGACAGTGTTTATCTTCAAAGTTATATATATAACACCAATCAGAAGGTGTTTTCTTTTTAACTGCTATTTTCTTTAAATAGTTTTTTGTATACATTGTTTTACCAACGCCACTAGGACCTTCTATAAATAAGTTGTTACCCTTAACATCTACTTCTAAACCGAATTCAAGAGCTTTAATTCCACGTTCTTGACCTATACCTGTACGAATTGGTTGTAAATCTTTTGTTGTTTCAAATTTGAATAAATTAGTATTGCATGTCATTTTCAAATCTTTTACACTTAATTCATTTTTACTTTTCATTTGTTTCCTCCGTTTTTATTATATCCACATAATATAATGTTATTACATTAATTTAAGCTAATTGTATATTAATTTAATGTAAATGTAAATAATATATATTAAAGTAATAAAATTGTAATATTTTGAAATATAATATGTTTTTAGTCATATTTTTGTTGTTTTTTGAAAAAAGAGTTATTTGATTATTGGGTTTAATTATTTATTCATTTTATGTATAAAAATAAAATATTGAATGAGTAGTCAGAAAAAATATATAATATAAAAACTATTGCAATATTGCGATATAAAATATATAATAAGCATGTTAAAATCATTAAATTTAATTATTTTTAATTAAATAATAAATGTTTTAATTTGAAAGAAGGATTTAGAAATGAATAAAACAAAAAGAAAGATTTTTGAAACTTCAATGAAATTATTTGCAGAAAAAGGTTATGATGCAACTAGTATTGAAGAAATAACTGCAACTGTTGGTGTCGCAAAAGGAACATTATATTATCATTTCTCTAGTAAAGAAGAAATATTTAATTTCTTAGTAGAAGAAGGTATTAAATTACTACAAAATAGTGTTGATATAAAAACTACTAAACTTGAGAATCACATTGATAAATTAAGAGCAATAGTATTAATACATATAAAAATTGTTGTGAAATATCAAGATTTAATAACAATTCTTTTGACACATTTTCTAGGAAATGAAGCAAGAAATCAAAAATGTAAAAAACATATTTTTGAATATGTTAATAAAATAGAAGAAATTGTTAAAATAGGAATGGAACGAGACGAAATTAAAAAATCTGATCCTGAATTAATAGCTTCACAAATATATGGAATTATTGCATCTACACTTGTATATAAGTTAAAAGATGATAAAGAAATAGATATAGTGAAAATATATAAAGAATATGAAAATACAATAATTGATGGAATAAATAGTAAGTAAAAAAATTATAATAATATAAATATATACAATTTGAAATAGTTGGAGGAAGAATAATGAGAAAAAGATTTTATGAAGCAGTAAAATATAATGATATGAAAGAAATGCTGAGAGAAACAGGTAAGTTATATGGAGAAAAATCAGCATATATGTTTAAAACAGAAGTGCCAGGTGAATTTAGAACAATATCTCATAAAGAATATAGAAATCAAATAGATGCATTTGGTACTAAATTAGTAGAAATGGGATTGAAAGATAAAAGAATTGCCATAATTGGTGAAAATAGATATGAATGGGCTATATCATATTTTTCAGTAGTAGCAGGAACAGGGATATGTGTACCATTAGATAAATCATTACCAAATAATGAAATAGAAAATTTAATTGTACGTTCAGAAGTTGAAGCAATAATATATACTAAAAATTATGATGAAGTAATGAACAGACTAAAAGAACAAGGGAATACGAATCTTAAATACTATATTTCTATGGATTTAAAAGAAGAAGAAAATGGAATTTTATCTCAAACAAAATTAATTGAAGAAGGTAGTAAATTAATTGAAAATGGAGAAAAAAGATTTTTAGAAGCTAAAATAGATAATAAAGCAATGGCACTAATGTTATTTACATCTGGTACAACTTCAATGTCAAAAGCTGTAATGTTATCACATGATAATATTTGTTCAAATATATATGATATATCTTCAGTTATAAAATTAAGTACAGAAGATAGATTTCTATCGTTTTTACCATTACACCACACATTTGAGTGTACAGTAGGATTTATATTACCTGTATCAACAGGTGGAACTATTGCATTTTGTGATGGGATTAAACATATTGGTGAAAATATTAAAGAATATAAAATAACAGCAATGATATCAGTTCCAATATTATTTGAAAACATGTATAAAAAAGTAATGAAAGGTATTGAATCAAAAGGTAAAATGCCGGCTGTTAAAAAAGGTATAAAAATATCACAAGCATTATTAAAAATAGGAATTGATGTAAGAAAAAAAGTATTTAAAGATATTCATAATAATTTAGGTGGATGTTTAAGATTGTTTGTATCAGGTGGAGCAGCATTAGATCCAGAAACAGAAAGAGGATTTATACAATTTGGAATTGATACATATCAAGGTTATGGATTAACAGAAAGTTCTCCTGTTATTGCAGCAGAAGATGATAAATTTAGAAGAATTGGTTCAATAGGAAAAGCATTCCCGAGTTTAGAAGTTAAAATTGATAATCCAGATGAGAATGGAATAGGAGAATTATTAGCTAAAGGACCTTCAATAATGTTAGGATATTATAATAATGAAGAAGCTACAAAAGAAACGTTAGACGAAGAAGGTTGGTTATATACTGGGGACTTAGCTAGGATAGATAAAGATGGATATATATTCATTTCAGGAAGAAAAAAATTCGTTATAGTATTGAAAAATGGTAAAAACATATATCCAGAAGAAATTGAAATTTTAGTAAATAAAATTCCAGGAATAAAAGAAAGTTTTATATTTGGAAGAGAACAAGCGGACGGTGATTACAAGATAAGTGTTAAAGTGGTATATAATACTGAAATAGCAGAAGAAACATTTGGAACTTTAAATGAAGAAGAAATAAAAGAAAAATTATGGAAAGAAATAAAAGTTTTAAATAAAACATTACCAGCATACAAATATATTAGAGAACTTATTGTAACAGATAAAGAATTAATAAAAACAACTACACAAAAAATTAAAAGATTTGAAGAAATGAAAATAGTTTAATAAATAAACCTGACTGAAGAGTTAGGGTAGTAATAATTACAAGCACTACATGTATAGTGCTTGTAATATTTTTGTAACATAACTGTTACCAAAATGTAAAGAAAAAAAACTAATATAGACTTGTGCTTTAAAAATACATACTGTATAATCGATGTAGAAACATATGAAGCAAGCATGCGTAAGATAAAGGAGGTACATTACAATGTCTAAATCTGGCATAGTAAATGTGAGAATGGTTATCACAGAAGAAAAAATATTATTTAATATAGAAAAAGTACAAAAATTAATAAATCCAAAAAGTAAGAAACAGATAGTTCAACTAGATGATGATGTATATTTTAAAGATTTAATAGAATCGATAAAAACATATTTAATAGAATATCCGAAAAAGAAAAATTTCCCAGCAAGTGTATATAGAGCTGCTTATGGGTTAGTTGAATATGCAACAAATCAATTTGAAGAAAATACAAAAAATATAGAAGATTTAATTAGACAAAGAGAACAAAATATATCAAATGCAGCTAATTTAAATCAAGTGTTATTAATGATTGAAAATGGATTAGAAGAATGGGAAGAAAAAGTTGAAGAAATTAGAAATGATTTCTCAGTAGATATAATAGATACAATAAATATAGCTGCTAATTCTTTTGGTATGGAAGATTCTGAATACGAAGATGCAGTTAAATTATTAAAAGCAAGAATTAACAACTTAGAATCAAACTTACATATTGAAATAGATATGGAAAGAATAGAAGATAGATCAAAAGCATTAAGTTATATAGGAATAGAAGTTGCGGATGCATTAAAATCAATTCCAGCACCAATTGATGCGATAATAGTACCAGAAGAACAAAAAATTGAGAAAGTTGAACAAGTAATTGAACAAGTAGCGCCTCAAAAAGAAAATACACAAGAAATGCCACAAAATGTAGCAGCAATTGAAAATGCACAAGTAAATATAGAAGCGCAACAATATGCAGAAGAAACAACATTTACAGCTAAAAAATCTTTATGGCAAAGAATCAAAGAATCTAAATTAGTAAAAACAATTAGATATATAACAAAAATTAGAATTAAATTAGACTATTCAGCAGCTTTACCAGAAGCGAATGTAGATAGTGCTAAACAATAAAAGTAATGGCTCAAAGTCAATAGTTGGGGTGGAAAACGTTAAAAGTTTTCTGCCTCTTCTTTTTTATCATTTTTAATATAAATATTTTAAATATGTAAAATGTAAATATATCACTTCTTGTAACAGCTAGATTAAATAGCTATTGACATTATTTAGACAAAGTGTTTATGAAAATAACTGAAATTAAAGAAGATAAGAGACTAGTGTACGGATATATTGATTAAAAATATATAGACTGGTAACTATTAAAGTGTAGTTACCAGTCTATAGTTAAGGGATAAGTGTTTTATGTTAGAAATTTAGATAAAATAATAAACATGTCCTGCAATATAGTAACCAGCACCAGTTTGGTTTGTTTTGATTTGTAATACGTAGTTTCCTGGTTGTAACATACCAACTTCATGAATTATGCTATTACCCGTTTTAAAGCTAGTCCAAAAATAGAAATCGTATGCTGATTTTCTGATTCCACAATAAGTATCCATGCTTGTTCCATTCTTTGAACGAACAGAATAAAATACCTTTACTGTCCGATTAGAGTCAGTTACAGTGAAAGGAACATTCAACCAACCGTAATATTCACCACTAAAAGTAGTTATTATATTACTTCATGAACTCTGTTGAATATTGAATTCTTCATCAGGAATTACTTGGAAAAGTTTTTTTTAGGTGTAGGCATTTGAACTTCAGCTGCAAAAACATTAATCATTGAAGAAGATAAAATTAAACAAATACCAGTAAGTGCGATTAAAAATTTTTTCATTTTGAATTTCTTTGTAGTCATAATGATAGAACTCCTTTCAAGAATATATCCCTTAACTAATTTATGTAAAAACTATTAGTTCTTACATCGAATTAAAGTAAAAAATAGTTTACTTTATAGAATATTATGTCTAATTAATATATATTAGATATAAAAAAAATTAACACAAAAATACAATAAAACCGTATGTAGATAAAAAAGACCGTTTGTAACTAACAACGCTATTGAAATTATTAAAAATAACCTATATAATTAAATTATATAGAGATAAGTGAGGGGAATATGAACTTAAATATTATTAAACAAATTAATGATAAATTAAATAAAGACGATATTAAAATAACAATTGAAACCTCGCATTCAAACAATTATTCAAAAAGAGTTGAAGAGTATTTAAACCACTTTGTAGATAGTTTAAATGACATATTAATTAAAAGAAATGGTAGAATAGAAAAAGTTGATAAAGACAATATAATATATTTTTATACGAAAGACAGAAAAAAGATTTGCAAAACAATTAATGAAGAATTTGAAGTATATACTAATTTTAATGAAATTGAAAAGAAAAATGTTAGTTTTATAAGAATATCTAAATCGTGTATCATAAATATTGATAATATTAAATTTTTTGATGTTTCATATACTGGGAAAATTATTGTTAAATTTATTGATAATACTGAAAAAAAAGTTGCTAGAAGAAAAGTTAGAGATATAATTGAATATATAGATGAAAGGAAGATATAGTATGAAACATTTTAAGGATATTATATTTATTGCGGGTAGCTATATATTGGCAATTTCAAGTGTTACAATTATTCAAATACTTATTTATAACTATCACGGATTAATTTTAAACTACTGGGAAGAAGTAACAAAAAATTTGAAGATATTCCTATTACCATATGTATTATTACTTATAATTAATTATTTATATAGTCTATATATAGTAAAAATGGCAAATAAAAAAATAGGAGGTGATAATAATGAAAAATAAAAGTGTTATAGTAATACCAGTAATAATTATTGTTTTGATTGCTGTGATAGTTTTTATTGTAAGACCTATATATGAATTAAATAAATTTGAAGATTACGGAAAAGATGAGTTAATTACATATTTACAGAATATTACTGACGAAGAATTAAAAAAACAAGAGGTTGATAAAGCGTTAAATGATGGTGATATAACAGAAGATGAAGCTAATAGAATATTAGAATAAATTTTAGGTTGATTTAATTTAGAATTCATAGTATTATATAATACAATTAACTATTTTAATAAGAGTAATATTATGAAAATGGAATTTATAACAGAGTATATAGATTATAAAATAAAAGAAAATGCAGAATTGATAATATAACATATTATGAACTACGAGTAAAACTAGACTTATCAAATGAGCAAATGCAAGAGTTTTTTTGGTGGAAAACGTTAAAAGTTTTCTACCTCATTTTTTATCATTTTTAATATAAATATTTTAAATATGTCAAATGTATAAATTTAAAGCATGTTTCTTTCGACATTCAAGGATATCAATGATTTTGTGTGTTTCACCATTAACTAGTGAGACTTGATATTTGTAATTTCCAGAAATTCTTTAAATTCATTACAACAAAGAGCACGAGGTGGTTTTGTGATTGAAACAAGGATAAAAATGTTCTTTTACAGGTGATTCTATTTCAATACTAATAGAATTTTCATTTTTTTACTTTTTTTAAATAGATGAATTATTTTTTGTAAAAAAATAAATGGTGAATATTTATCCCCAATATTTATCATAGAACCGTAATAAACAAATCAGACCCTGACTAAAATAATTGGTCAGGGTTTGACTTTTTTGTATTTGTAGTGTATAATATTGGAAGAGATTAGCTGAGAGCTAAAGTAAGAGATTTTATTAAACTAAATTAAACAAACATAATTTTAAAATTATGATAAAAGTAAGAGATGAGAAATATTTATAGTAAATGAAACGGAATTTTTGAGTTTATATTCTAAATGTATAAACTTTTATTTTGAACGAAAAATAACATGAAAATATTAAGAGAGTTATATAGTAATCAAAAGTGAATTAAAATAGTATATTCAGAATTACAATATAAATATGTGAAACTATAATAAGATAATTATTAATTTAATAAAATACAAGAATAAAATATATGAGGAGGAAAAATGGAAGAAAATATCCAAGGAAACAATGTAGATAATAATGTACAAAAGCCTAAAGCAAGAAGACATTATAATCAAAGGAAACCAAGAATGGTTAATAATACAGTAGAAAATACTGAAACAATAGAAAATAAAACAACAGAAAATAAAACAAAAGAAAGATTTCCTAGAAAACAAGGAATGAGAAAATTTAGAACAAATGAAGTTAAACCAAATGAAGTTAAAGCAAATGAAGGTAAAACGCTAGAAGCAAAACAAGAAAATAATATTAAAAAGAAACCAGAAACAAATTCGTTAAATAAAAATGAAAAGCCTGCTAAAAAAATAGGTTTTAGAGATAACAATTCAAAATTTAGAAATAATAATAATAGAAATTCAAGAAATAACTATAATAATAAACCATTTGTAAGTAGAGAGACAGAAAGTATATTTAAGCAAGGAAAATTAAAAATAATACCATTAGGTGGTATTCATGAAATTGGGAAAAATATAACTGTATTTGAATATGAAAATGAGATAGTAATTGTTGATTGTGGATTATCATTCCCAGAAGATGATATGTTAGGAATAGACTTAGTTATACCAGATATATCGTATCTTGAAAAAAATGTAGATAAAATTAAAGGAATTGTAATAACACATGGACACGAAGATCACATTGGTAGCATTCCATATTTATTAAGAAAAATTAATGTTCCAATATTTGCACCAAGATTAGCATGTGGATTAATTAAAAATAAATTAGAAGAACACAAATTAATAAAAACAACGGAATTAAATGAAATTGTAGAAGGTCAAATTTTAAAATTTGGAAAAAACTTTACAGTAGAAATTATACAAGGATCACATAGTATACCAGATTCAATGATGTTAGCTATAACTACGCCAATTGGAACTGTTCTTCATACAGGTGACTTTAAAGTAGATTATACTCCAATTGATGGAAAAAGAATTGATTTTGGTAGATTGGCAGAATTAGGAAATCAAGGAATATTAGCACTTATGTCAGATAGTACTAATTCTGAGAGAAAAGGTTCTTCGATGTCGGAAAGTAAAGTAGGAGAAGTTTTTGAAAAACTATTTTTACACTGTAAAAAAAGAATAGTTGTTGCAACATTTGCATCAAATGTTCATAGAGTTCAACAAATTGTAAATTGTGCTATTAAATACAATAGAAAAATAGCAGTTTGTGGTAGAAGTATGATTAATATGATTACAACAGCGAAAGAGTTAGGATATATAAAATGTCCAGATAATATATTTATAGATATAGATATGATAAACAATTATACTGACGATCAATTAGTAATTATAACAACAGGAAGTCAAGGAGAAGCAATGTCAGCATTAACAAGAATGTCGGCAGGAGAACACAGAAAAGTAAAAATAACACCAAATGATATGATAATAATATCAGCTACACCAATTCCAGGAAATGAAAAATTTGTATCAAGAGTAATTGATGATTTAATGCAAATTGGTGCAGAAGTTATATATAGTTCTTTAGAAGAAATTCACGTATCAGGACATGCTTGTCAAGAAGAACAGAAATTAATATTAGCTTTAACAAGACCTAAATTCTTTATACCAGTACATGGTGAGTATAGACAATTAAGAGCACATAGTGAAACAGCTCAAAGTATGGGGATTGAAAAAGAAAACATATTAATGCTTCAAAACGGTAAAATATTAGAAATGGACGCAAATATGGCAGAATTTACAACATCAGTACAATCTGGAAAAATACTAGTAGATGGACTAGGTGTTGGTGATGTTGGAAGTGTAGTTTTAAGAGACAGACAACATTTATCTCAAGATGGATTAATTGTTGTAGTAATAACAATGGATTCGTCTACAGGTGAAGTTATATCAGGACCAGATGTTATTTCAAGAGGATTTGTTTATGTTAGAGAATCAGAAAATTTAATGGATGATGTAAAATCAGTAATTAGAAATGAAATTAAAAAATGTGAAGAACGTGGTATTAGAGATTGGACAACAATTAAAATAACTACAAGAGAAACATTAAGAGATTATATATATTCAAAAACAAAAAGAAATCCAATGATTATTCCAATAATCACAGAAATATAAATGTATGATAGTAAATGAATAATTAAATAAATGGAAATGGTATGTAACAAATAGTTGAGAAGTGATTCTTTGTAATGTTACATACCTTTTTATTTAGTATGTAAATACTTTTATACTTGATAAAATACATAAAATTTGATATAATCACAAAAATATATGAAAAAAATAATAAAGGAGAATGTATATGAATTATAACGATTTAGCGAATTTGATATTTCCAAATGCGAAAGAAATATCATTTTATGAAGATAAATATCCAAATAGAAATTTAAAAGAGGGGGCAGTAGTAACAAGAATAGCACCAAGCCCAACAGGATTTATACATATAGGTGGACTATATCAAGGATTAGTTGCAAAAAAAATGGCAAAACAAACAGAAGGTGTATATTTTGTTAGAATAGAAGATACAGATCAAAAAAGATTAGTTGAAGGTGCTGTAGAAGGTATGACATCTGCACTTATTAAATTTGGAGTAGGACCACAAGAAGGTGTATTTAGTGATACTGAGCAAAAAGGGAATTATGGACCATATAAACAATCTGAAAGAAAAGAAATTTATCAAGCATATGCAAAATATTTAATTGAACAAGGTAAAGCATATCCATGTTTTTGTACAACTGAAGAATTAGATGCATTAAGAGAAAAACAAGAAAATGCTAAAATAAGACCAGGATATTATGGTGTTTGGGCTAAATATAGAAACTTAACAGTTGAAGAAGCTATAGAAAAAATTAATGCAGGTGAAAAATATATAATTAGATTTAAGTCACCAGGTAACGAAGAAAAGAAAATAAAACATAAAGATGTTATAAAAGGAAATGTAGAATTTCCAGAAAATGACCAAGATGTAATAATAATAAAAGCAGATGGTCTTCCAACATACCATTTTGCACACGTTGTTGATGATCATTTGATGCATACAACACATGTAATAAGAGGAGATGAGTGGTTATCTTCAATACCATTACATTTACAACTATTCTTTGAATTAGGATTTAAAGCACCAAAATATGCACATATAGCACCAATCATGAAAAATGATGAAGGTAATAAAAGAAAAATTAGTAAAAGAAAAGATGCAGAAGCAGCAGTAAGTTACTATGAAGATGAAGGGATTCCTAAAGAAGCAGTAATAGAATATTTATTGAATATTGCTAATTCAACATTTGAAAATTGGAGAAGAGCGAATCAAGAGAAAGATGTATCGGAATTTGAATTACAATTAAATAAAATGGGAGTTAGTGGAGCAGTTTTTGATATGGTTAAGCTATTAGATGTATCTAAAACAATAATCTCTAAATTTAGTGCTGAAAAAATATATGATGAAGCAAAAATATGGGCAGATAAATATGATGCTGAATTGTCAAAATTATTAGAAGATAAAGAATATGCAGTTGAAATATTTAATATTGAAAGAGGGAATAAAAAACCTAGAAAAGATATATCAAAATGGTCAGAAGTAAAACAAAATATTGATTATATGTATGACAATGTATTCGAAAAATTTGAAAGTAATTCATTTGATTGGCAAGTAATTAATAATAAAGAGGAAATTACTAAGATAATAGAGACATATATTGAAAAATATTATGATGAAAATGATGATAAACAAGAATGGTTTAATAAATTAAAACTTTTATCTGGAGAATTAGGGTATGCAGAAGAAGTGAAATTGTTCAAGGAAAATCCAGAAAAATATTCTGCACACGTAGGTGATGTTAGCACAGTATTAAGAATAGCTTTAACAGGAAAAACAAATACACCAGATATGTATGAAATTATGAAAGTGTTTAAAAAAGATAGAATAAAAAGCAGATTTAATAAAACAATAAATTCATAATTCTAAATTATAAATTTAGGGGGAAGAATGGAATATAATATAGGAGATGTTGTTAGAACAAAAAAAGAACATCCTTGTGGAAGTAAATTATGGGAGATTATAAGAATTGGTGTAGACTTTAAATTGAAATGTTTAGGATGTGGACACATTATTATGATTGAAAGGCAAAAAGCTAAGAAGATAATAACAAAAATTGAAAAAAAGCATAATATGTAATATAGCATTAAATATGATGTTATATGGAGGTGCTTATATATGGAAAATTATGAAATTAAATGTCATAATAAATGCAAAAAATGTAATAAAAAAAGTAATCTATGTACATTTACTATAATGGCAGTTTTATTATCTGTAATATTATTTTTAATTGGTATTATATTTGGCGCTGAATATAGTATGGGATTCTTGGCGAATATGGAAATAATATATGCTGTATTAGGTATAGTTATCTTGATGTTTGGAATAAGAGTAATATATCAATTATGTAGCTTTTTCAAAAAGTATTAAAAAACAATAAATTGTAAAGTATAAATTGTAACAATAAAATTTATAAAGTAGTATATTAAAATTTAAAAATTATATAATAAAACAAATTTAAATATTAAAGATTAAATATTAAAGATTAAATATTAAATATTAAAGATACAAAAAAAGAAATCCTAGTTTTCTAGGATTTCTTTTATGTATTCCCATACATTATCTTTATAAATTTTTCTTTCAGAAGAGAATGGGAAAGTTGGTATATCACCAATTGGATTTAATTCTTTATGAAGATCTTTAACTGCAGCATCTACTTTTGTAATAGCTATTTTATCAGCTTTATTTGCTAATATAATAAAAGGTATTCCAGATGCTATAATGTAATTGTACATATGCTTATCATTTGCACTTGGTTTATGTCTAATATCTACTAAAAATATTATTAATTTTATTTGCTCTCTTACAGTTAAGTATTCTTCTATAAATTTTCCTACTTGTTCTTGTTCTTTTTTTGACATTTTACTATAACCGTAACCAGGTAAATCTACAAAATAGAAAAGTTCATCCATTTTATAAAAATTTAATTGTCTTGTTTTACCAGGAGCACTACTAGTTCTAGCTAATTTTTTTCTATTAATCATAGTGTTAACAAAACTAGATTTACCTACATTCGATTTACCAACTAAAACTATTTCAGGTAAACCGTTTCCAGGGTATTGTTTTGGGCTAACAGCAGAAATTTCAAATTTTGGTTCTTTTATTAACATATTATTTTCCTTTATTTTTATTTTACTAACATTTACTTAGTAATTTCCATTTTTTCTATTCCACCCATGTAAGGTCTTAAAACTTTTGGTATTAAAACACTTCCATCAGGTTGATAGTTATTTTCTAATATTGAAATTAACATTCTAGGTGGTGCAACAACAGTGTTGTTTAAAGTATGTGCAAAATAGTTTCCGGTTTCACCTTTGATTCTAATTCCTAATCTTCTTGATTGTGCATCAGTTAAGTTAGAACAACTTCCAACTTCAAAATATTTTTTCTGCCTAGGTGACCAAGCTTCAATATCAACACTTTTTGCTTTTAAATCAGCTAAATCTCCAGAACAGCATTCTAATGTTCTAACAGGTATATCCATACTTCTAAAAAATTCAACTGTGTATGACCACATTTTATCATACCATTCCCAGCTATCTTCAGGTTCACAAACAACAATCATTTCTTGTTTTTCAAATTGATGAATCCTATATACACCACGTTCTTCAATACCATGTGCACCTTTTTCTTTTCTGAAACAAGGTGAGTAAGATGTCATTTTACAAGGCATTTCTTGTTTTGATAATATTTGATCTTTAAATTTACCAATCATAGAATGTTCACTAGTACCTATCAAATAAAGGTCTTCACCTTCGATTTTATACATCATGGCATCCATTTCTTCAAAACTCATAACACCAGTTACAACTTCACTTCTAATCATATAAGGTGGGATACAATATATGAATCCTTTTTCAATCATAAAATCTCTTGCATAAGACATAACAGCTGAATGTAATCTAGCAATATTTCCTAATAAGTAGTAAAAACCACTTCCAGCAACTCTTCTAGCGCTATCTAAATCTAAACCATTTAATGATTCCATAATTTCACCATGATAAGGGATATCATAATCTCTTACAACAGGTTCACCATATTTTTGTACTTCAACATTTTCTTCATCATCTTTACCTAATGGAACAGAATCATGCATAAAATTTGGTATCTTCATTAGTTTTTGTTTTAATTCAGAATTAAAAGATTCTTCATTTTTTTCATTTTCTAATAATTTGTTATTAATTTCATTAACTTGTAATTTAATAGCTTCTGCTTCATCTTTTTTACCAGATTTCATTAAATTACCAATTTCAGAACTTAAGTTTTTTCTTTCTGCTCTTAAATTGTCACCTTGTAATTTTGATTCTCTAAATTTAACATCTAGTTCTAAAATTTCATCAACAAGTATTAATTTGTGATCTTGAAATTTCCTTTTTATATTCTCTTTAACCATTTCTGGGTTTTCACGTAATTGTTTAATGTCTATCATTTATATTTATACCTCCAATTTGATATTAATCATTTCTTGCACCAAAATCTTTTTCTAAATCTTCAACAAGTGCAAATCTTGTTTTTTGACCTGTAATATTATCGGATCTTTCACCGATTTCTTCAAAAAACATTTTTTCTGGTCTTACCCATATAGAACGATCATCATTTCTAGAATATAGAGGTTTATATATAACAAGTCTTTCACATGTTTCACAATCATAACCTATATTTTCAATAAAGTAATAGTTTCCTTTAAAATGTCTATAAACTTTTCCTATTTTAATTTCATTCATTTAACATACACTCCTTTACAAATTT
The DNA here is from genome assembly GCA_964370265.1 of uncultured Clostridium sp. Lineage (GTDB taxonomy): Bacteria > Bacillota > Clostridia > TANB77 > CAG-508 > CAG-269. Next base: position 124,542 of record CAYJIP010000001.1, read on the forward strand.
ATATTGGTATTATATACTAAAAATGTAAAAATATCAACAAAGTATAATAGAATAACACATATATTTGATTATATTGGAAAAAATATTTGAAGAAAAAATAATAAAGAGATACAAAGGAAGTGTGAGTATGGTTTTTGAAATGTTTAAGTTCATAATATATACAGTGTTAATAGTATTAATAGCTAAATATGTATTAGTAAAATTATTAAGAAAATTTGCAGAAAATCTAGATTTAAAACCAGAAATTGTAGGTAATGTAACTGGGTATGCAACATCAATACCAGAACTATTATCAGTAATTGTAGCAAGTGTAAATGGATTAGCAGGTGTAAGTATTGTTAATATTATTAGTTCAAATGTTATAAATTTTATACAATATATTGTGGCAGTTATAAGTAATAAAAACATGAAGTACTTAAAAAACAAAGCAATTATAATTAATTTGTCAATAATATCAATAACTATAATATTACCAATATTTTTAATGGTAAATAATATACCATTAAACTTAACAATTGTACCAACTTTTATACTCATATTTATTTTAATATTAATTATAAATAAAAAAGTACATGAAAAATTCTTAAAAATAGAAGATATTAAATTAGATCATATAATTGAAAAAGAACAAAAATGGGAAAGAAAAAATAAAACTAAAACAATAAAATATACAATATATATAATTTTAACAGGAATAGCATTATTTTTAATAACAGAACAATTAGGAGATGTATTATTAACATTAAACAAAACATTTGGAATGTCAGAAATTTTAATAGGAATATTGTTAGGTATAGCGACAAGTATTCCAGAATTAATAACTTTTTTTGAAACACAAAAATTCTATAATAAAACAAAAACTAATCAATTTCTAGGAATAGTTGAAGCTACAAATAATTTAATGACATCAAATAGTCTTAACTTGTGTGTAATTCAAACTTTAGGAATAATATTAGCTCATATATTTATATAAAAACATATGAAAAATTAATTGACAAGAATAAAAATTATATATAAAATTAAATAAATAACAAAAAGATGAAGGCGTAATAAAAATACCAAAGAAGAGGAGAAAAAAATGAAAGAAAAATCAAAAAAAATCTCAAGACAATCTAAAGGTATAACGTTAATAAGTCTAGTAATAACAATAATTGTACTTCTAATATTAGCAGGAGTATCAATAGCAATGTTAACAGGAGAAAATGGAATATTAACTCAAGCAACAAAAGCAGGAGAAGAAACAGCAAGAGCAGAAGCAGAAGAAAAAGTAACATTAGCAATATTAGGAAGTTATGACAATACAGGAAAAGTAAATGAAAAAACAATGGTAGAAGAACTATTTAAAGAAGGAGCAACAAAAATAACAGGAGCAGATGGTTCAGATATACCAAGTACAACAACAGATATATTAGACACTCAATATCCAATAAAAGTAGAAATGAATGGATATGAAGTAGAAGTTAAAAAACCTGGAGAAACAAGTTCAGGAGGAACAACACCGCCTACAACGACACCGTCTATAGAAGATGCTAAAACAGTATTATCAGAAACAGAAAATACAGTAGTAGAAGATACATTAGGAAACAGTGTAAAAATCCCAGCAGGATTTAAAGTATCAGATGATTCAGGAGCAGATGTAACAGAAGGAATAGTAGTAGAAGATAGTATAGGAAACCAATTTGTATGGATACCTGTAGGAACAATAAAAACAGATAATTCTGGAGGAAAAGAAGAAATAAAATTATCAAGATATGAATTTGATGAAAATGGAGCAGCAACAATAAAAGGACTAACAGAGGATGTGAACAGTGAGGGAAGTTATAATACGTATGATTATTTAGAAGAACAAACTTCTACAGAAGGAAATACAGTTGCAACAGACTTAAATAATGGTTTCATAACAAAAACAGAAGCTTCAGGAGGATATTATATAGCAAGATATGAAGCATCAGAAGGAACTAATGGGAAAGTAGAAAGTGGAAAAAATAAAGAACCATGGATATATATAACACAACCAAATGCAGCAATAGAAGCAAGAGAAATGTATACAAGTGATAAATATAGAAGTGACCTAATAAATTCATTAGCATGGGATACAGCGATTGTATATATACAAACTTTTTCAGAAGATCCAAAGTATTCAATGCAGACAACATTAAATACATCGTTATTAAGAACAGGACAATCAGGAGATGTGAAATGCAATATATATGATATGGGATCAAATGTATATGAATGGAGTACCGAAACATCTAGACGTATAGGGGATCCTTGTGTAGGTAGAGGTGCAGTTTATGGAGGTAGCAATTATCCATCAAGTGGTAGGTTTGCTATAAATACTACATACAATAGTAACACTATTTCTTTCCGCCCAATTTTATACCTGTAAATCTGAATGTTAAAACCGTGATTTAGAAATAACTAAAGAGTAGTTTTAGATGAAAAAATGAATGTTAAAGTGAGTATTTTTAAAGATACCACTAGAATGGCGTCACTTATGTGGCGCTTTTTTTAGTTAGAGAGATAATATTTTTGGTAAGAGATAAAATGATAGTGAGGTACAACAAGAATGGAAAATATTTAAATTAGAAATAGTTGAAGCTACAAATAATTTAAGGACATCAAATAGTCCTAATTTGTGTGCAATCAAGTTTTAGGAATAATAATATTTCATATATTTATATAAAAATGTATGAAATATTACTTGACAAAAATAAATATTATATATAAAGCGATTAAAACAAAGAAATAACAAAAAGATGAAGGTGTAATAAAAATACCAAAGAAGAGGAGAAAAAATGAAAAAAAAATCTCAAGACAATCTAAAGGTATAACGTTAATAAGTCTAGTAATAACAATAATTGTACTTCTAATATTAGCAGGAGTATCAATAGCAATGTTAACAGGAGAAAATGGAATATTAACTCAAGCAACAAAAGCAGGAGAAGAAACAGCAAGAGCAGAAGCAGAAGAAAAAGTAACATTAGCAATATTAGGAAGTTATGACAATACAGGAAAAGTAAATGAAAAAACAATATATTTTAATGTGGGACATTTTCGAAAGTTAATATTTAGGATTTAATTATAAATTAATCGTATTTTTGTTAAATTCATGTAAAACTGTTGACAGTTATCAAAAACAGTGGTATAATTATATACGTTACAAGAAGAAGTCATACTTCTCACCTTACTATACAGGAAAAGGTTAGAATTTTATATTTTTAAATAAAAGAAATTTTATTTGATTGTATTTTGAATTGACTTGTAACATGGTCAATTTTTTTTATTGGAGGTGTTTTATATAAAACAAGAATTACCAATCAACAGGCAAATAAGAGCCAGAGAAGTTCAATTAATTGGGGAAACAGGAGAAAAATTAGGTGTTAAATCTTTTGAAGATGCAATGTCTTTAGCAGAAGAAAAAAACTTAGATTTAGTTTTAGTATCACCAAATGCGGATCCACAAGTTTGTAAAGTAATGAATTATGGAAAATACAAATTTGAACAAGCTAAAAAAGAAAAAGAAGCAAAAAAGAAACAAAAAGTTCTTGAATTAAAAGAAATTAGAGTTACACCAAACATTGAAGAACATGATTTTGGATTTAAATCTAAAAATGCAAGAAAATTTATCGAAGATGGAAATAAACTTAAAATAACAGTAAGATTCAGAGGTAGAGAAGTTAACAATTCTAAAGCTGGAGAAGCTGTATTAAATAAGTTTATAGAAGAACTTGCAGATATAGTTACAGTTGAAAAACAACCAAAATTAGAAGGTAGAAATATGTTTACAATTTTAGTAAAAAAAGCATAGTTTGCTTAATATAAACATTTAAAAAACGAAAGGAGTATATAGAGATGCCGAAATTAAAAACAAATAAAGCAGCTAAAAAAAGATACAAACTAACAGCTACAGGGAAAGTTAAAAGAACTAAAGCTAACAGAAGACACTTATTAGCTAACAAAACAAGTAGACAAAAAAAATCAGGAAAAATCCAAAATGCATATGCGGATAAATCTTGTGAAAAAACAATTAAAAAATTATTACCATATGGTAACTAATATGAAAAAATAGAAAAAATAAGGAAGGTGATATAAATGGCAAGAGTAAAAACAGCAAGAACAACTAAAGCAAGACACAAAAAAATATTAAAACAAGCAAAAGGATACTATGGAGCAAAAAGTTATAGATTTAGAAATGCTAACCAAGCAGTAATGAAATCTTTAAGATATGCTTATGTAGGAAGAAAAGATAAGAAAAGTGATTTCAGAAAATTATGGATAGCAAGAATTAACGCTGCTGCTAGAATGAATGGAACAACTTATAGTAGAATGATAGCTGGAATGAAAAAAGCAAATATAACAGTAAACAGAAAAATGTTAGCTGATATAGCTATAACAGATCCAAACGCATTTACACAAATTGTTGAATTATCAAAAAAAGCATAAATAAACAAAAATTAGTCTTAAGTGACTAATTTTTTTTTGTTTATTAATATAATGTAAGAAATTGTAATGAGTTTGTAATATAAATGTAAAGAAACGGTAATTTACTTGAGTGTCGAATTATGATATATTAATAAAGAATTAATCAAAGATTAAAATATACAATCGAAAAGAGTAAGAATGAAGAAAGTAAAAAAAATATTAAATATAATAATAGTTATTTTGTTGACACCAATTTTATTAATTAATTTAGTAATATTAGTAAATTCCTTTATAAATCCAGATGAAGTACCATCATTTTTTGGTTGGAAACCATTTATAGTTTTATCAGGATCTATGGAACCGACAATTGATGTTGGTGATATGGTAATAGTAAAAGAAGTGAGTAAACAGGAAATTCAAAAAGATGATATTATATCTTTTAAAACTGGAGATTTAGTAGTAACACATAGAATTACCGACATTATCGAAGAAGAAGGTGTTACAAAATATATAACAAAAGGTGATAATAATAATGATCAAGATGATGGATATGTATTATTTGAAGATATAGAAGGTGAATATAAAACACAAATTTCTGGATTAGGAAATTTAGCGATTTTTATTCAAACGCCAATAGGTATGGTTATATCTTTATCAATTCCAATAATATTATTAGCAATATTACAAGTTATAGATAATAGTAGAAATGCAAGATATTTAAGACAAAAAACAAAAAAAGAAAAATACTTAGAAAACGAAATAGAAGAACTAAAAAGAAAAAATGAAGAGTTAACAACAAAAGACGATAAATAGATGTATGAGCATAGGCTCCTAAAAATGTTATTAAAGTTAATTATATATTAAAGGAGGTGAAAAAATGAAAAAAGAAAACAACAGAATGAAAAAATTCGTATTACTATTATTAGTGTTAACTATTATAGCTTTAATACTAGTATCTAGTACATATGCAAAATATACAACTACTGCATCTGCATCATCTGTAGCGACAATCGCTAAATGGGATATCGTTATAAATGAAGGAACTCCTGATGAAACTAAATTAGAAACAGCAACTTTCGATTTATTTGAAACAATAGTTGATACAGTTGATGATGCTATGGATACAGAAGTAGCTAATGATGGTACAACTAATACAAGAATTGCACCAGGTACAAAAGGTGAATTCTCTATGACTGTAACTAACAATTCAGAAGTTGATGCACAATTTGGTATAAACTTTACTCAAACTGTAACAGGAGGAGTAACATTACCAATAGTATTCAGTATGACAGTAGATGGTGGAACAGCAACTGCTGGATTAACTAATATTGCACCAACAGAAATTGCTATGGGAGCAACTAAAACAATAGTTGTATCTTGGGAATGGCCTTATGAAACTGGAACAAATACAGTTGCAGGAGGAAATGCTGATCAAGATATAACAACTGAAGCAACTGGAGATGCAGCTGATACAATAATAGGAATCGCAGCTAGAACAGCTACAACAATAACAATTGATGCTGATATAACAGCTACTCAATTAGACTAAGAATAAATTTATAAAATTTAGACAGTATAAAAAACTCTATTGGTAGTAAATATTTAATAGAGTTTTTTATAAATATATTGAAATTAGCAAATATATCTATAAAATTATATGTTAATTTGAATATATTAGAAAGGATAGAGGATGTGGATAATAAGATTGAAGATTTAAAGCCAAAAGAAAAAGAAGATAATACTGAAATTATTGTGAATGATGATAATAAATCTGAATCTGATAATAAAAACGCAAATGAAATTGAAGAAGTAAATAAATCTGAAAAAGCAATTGAAACTGAAGAATTAGAAGAAGATAAAATAGAAGTAACTCTTGAAACAGATGATCTTGAAACAGATATTTCCAAGAAAAAGATGATTCATCAAATAAAAGAGTTGTTGCGCGAAAAAAATACAGATTTAGCAGTTAAAATTATTTTAAGTATTTTAATTATTTTTTTATTAATAATTTTATTATTGCTTGCCACTAGAATTGGGATAACAGGAGTGTCCACAGAACAATATGGTTTTGAAGGAATACAAACACAGTTAATAGAAGTTAATGAAGATGATTTGGAAATTTCAAAAAATACAGAATTAAACATATTTAAAAATACTAAATATGATGGAGAAGAAAAAATTGCACCTGGTTCATATGGTTCGTACGAATATACAATCAAAAATTTAGTAGAAGCTGATATAAAATATGATATGAATTTTGTAGAAATATCAAATTTTGATGTTAATATGAAATATAGAATAAAAATGGATAATGTGTATATTAGAGGAGATAAAGATACATATATTGATGTTGAAGATTTGGCTATAGAAGATATATTAGTTATTAAGGATTCTGTAACAGTATTTACAATTGAATGGTATTGGGATCATAGTGATATTCAAGATACGATAGTAGGAGAAAGTAGTGCTGAAAGAATACAACACTATGTATTAAATATAGGGATTGAAGCAGAATATGCAAATACAAATTATTAAAAGGAGAAATAATGTTATACACTAATGAAGCAATTTTTAAACGAAAGAAAAAACAAAATGAATTTAGAAAAAAGTTAAGTTTGTTGATTTATATAATATTAGTACCATTAATAATATATAATATTAGTTTAATAGTGCAAGCTATAGTGAATCCACAAGAAACACCTAATTTCTTAGGATATAAGACATATGTAATAATATCTGGTAGTATGAAGCCGGAATTAGATATAGGTGATGTAGTTATAGTAAAAGAAACTGGAAATTTTGAAGTCGGTGATATAATTTCTTTTAGACAGGGCGAATCAGTAGTAACACATAGAATTTCGAATATAGAAGAAGTTGAAGGTCAAAAACAATATATAACAAAAGGAGACAACAATAATGCTGAAGACCAATCAGTGATTACAGAGCAATATATTGAGGGAGAAGTGATATTTAGTATACCTTATATTGGTAATTTAGTTGTAGGATTACAAAAAGGCGTTGTAGTAATAATTATATTACTATTCATATATATATATATGTTGTATTCAGGTAATATAAGAAAAAGAAAAATTGAACGAAATGTTAAAAGAATTGAGTTTGAAAATGAATATGAAAATATTTCAGAATAAAAGTAGTAAGCAAAATAATGAGGATAAGTAAAATAAAAAAGGAAGAAAGTTAAATTATTTTAACTTTCTTCCTTTTTTTATTACTAATGGTGCAGCATCAAACACGATATTAAAACATTTAAAGTGTGTTGTTTTGTTTTCATCTAAATAATCTAGATATATATCTAATTCATCAGAGTCTTTACATGCAGTTATAATTGCTGGATGCAAATTGTATGAAAACATTAATTCCATACCTAAGTCAAAAGCACTTAATAAAGGCATATTTTCTCTTCTTGCTAATTTAAAACTTTCTTTAAATCTTGCTAAAGGTGCATTTTTAAAGTGTGTTAGTTCTAAAACAAAGTGTTCTTCTAATACACTTTCCAAATCATCATAATTATCAGGTTGTTTATTATATAGTTCATTTAATTCTGAAATTGTAAAAGGTAAGTAAACTTTTCCTTGTTTTTCAGAAATTAATAAAGTATTTTCTTCATAATTTTTAAAATTTTCCTGTTGTATTTTAGATGAAGATTTATTTTCATTAGAAGCTTTTTTTGTATTAGTATCAATACTACTAGTTGGTTTATTTGGTTTAATTGATTCTATTTTTGTATTATTAGATAGTTCTTTTTTTAATACTTCTTCATTTTGTTTTTCTTCTTGAAAATTAAAATGAGAGAATACAATTAAATCATTTAAACAATTTGTAATATCTGTAGAATTTTTAGTCACTTGATTCAATATGTTTAATGTATCTAAATTAGAAGAAGACATTAAATCATGGTAATTATCAATTGTGAACTCTAATTCCAATTTGTTATATTTTGTAATTAAGTCTTTTATTGTGGTAGTATTATCATTACAAAAATCTAATGAAGATTTAGCTTTTTCTAATATTGAAACAACTTTTTCTAATTCGGTTTGTTTTATTTCATTTTCTGAATCAACAAATTTTTGCATAATGTTTAGAAAAACATCTTTCTGTTTGTTTTGTGATTCTAAGACTGTATTTAAATAAATTTTTTGAATATTAAATTGTTCTAAAAAATTATTAAAGTTATCTTGGTTATTATTATCATCTTTTGTTATAATTATCATATATTTATCACTCCTAGATAAGATTATATATTAAAATAAAATATATGTAAATATTATATAATAAAAAAAATAAAATAGATTAATAAAATTAAGAAAGTCTAAATTTGTAAAAATCTAGACTTGAAAAATAAGTAAAAAGTAGAATATTTAAAATATAATTATTGTTTTTTGATTTTAGGTTTAGATATTAAAGCGGCAATGTAACCAAAGAAGATCGCTGCGGAAATACCAGCAGAAGCAGCTTTAACACCACCAGAAAAAGCACCAAGTAATCCGAATTCTTTAACACCTTCAATAGCACCTTTACTAAGATTATATCCAAAACCTGTGAGAGGTATTGTGGCACCACATCCAGCAAAATCTACAAGATGTTGATAAATACCTAATCCACCCAGTATAGCACCAGTTGTAACAAAAATTACTAATATTCTAGCAGATGTTAATTTGGTTTTATCGATTAATATTTGACCGATAATACAAAGAAGACCACCTACTAAAAAAGCCTTACCTAATGAATTGAAATTTAAAATTTCACTCCAATTTAAATCCATATATATTATCTCCTTAACTTATTTCTATGCTGACAGCATGAGCAATTCCTGGAATAGATTCACCTTGTTGAGTACTAGTTGAATTCATTAAAGCACCAGTTGCTATCAATAGTAATTTCTTAATATTTTTTTTCTTAAGTTCTTTAAATAGGTAACCTGAAAAAACTGTTCCGCAACAAGCACAACCACTTCCTCCACTATGGGTATCTTGAGTTTTTTTGTCAAAAATCATTACCCCACAATCGTTGTAATTTTTTGAAATATCATATCCAAGTTTCTTTGATAATTCAATTGAAATATCTTTTCCAATGTGACCAAGATCACCACTTATTATTTGATCATAGTATTCAGGTGTTCGCTCAGTATCTTTAAAATGTTGTATTAATGTATCAACAAAAGCTGGAGCCATAGCTGCTCCCATATTATTAGCATCTTTTATTCCCATATCAATTATTTTACCTGTAGTAATGTGTGTTATATATGGTCCACTCCCAGTTTTAGTTAAAATACCTGTTCCACTACCAGTGACAGTCCACTGACTACTTTGTGGGCGTTGAGTACCTAATTCCAGCGGAAAACGAAATTGTTTTTCAGCACTACAAAAATGGCTTGATGTTCCGAAAAGTGTAGTGTTAGCTACACTTTCTGTAAAAACAGCTGCTAATGACATTGATTCAACAAAAGTAGAGCAAGCTCCAAAAACTCCAAAAAAAGGTATATTTAGTTCTCTAAAACCAAAACTTGTAGATATACATTGGTTTAATAAATCCCCAGAGAATAAGTATTCTATGTCTTTAGCTGGAATGCCTGATTTCTGAATTGAAATAAGTGCTGATTCTCTAATGATTTTACTTTCAGCTTTTTCCCAACTTGATTCACCCCAAAATTCATCGTCAAGTCTTTTATCAAAATATTTAGCTAATGGTCCGTTAGATTCCTTTGGACCAACTATTGAAGCACACTCTAAGATTGTAGGTGGTGCATCAAATTTAATTGTGTGTAATCCTGTTTTTTTCAAAATAGCCTCCTTTTATAAAAGAATAGTGAATATTAGATAAATTTTAATTTAAATATATGGATTAAACTAATACAACAGATTGAGTATTTATAATAAGATAAATAATTCCAATTATTATTGAAGTGGATATTCCAAATACTAAAACCGGTCCAGCAAGAGTAAACATTTTCCCTCCAACACCCATTATATATCCTTCTGATTTGTATTCCATTGCTGGTGATACAATTGAATTTGCAAAACCAGTTATAGGAACTAGAGATCCAGCTCCTGCAAATTTACCTATTTTATTAAATAGGTTTAATCCAGTCAAAAATGTAACTATACCAATTAGAATGATTGATACTACTGAACTAGAAAGTGTGTTGTCTAAACCACGAGCTATACAAATATTAAAAAGTATTTGTCCAATAGTACAAATTAAGCCACCAACCCAAAAAGCATTAAAACAATTTTTAAGGATTGGAGAATTTGGAGATTTTTGCTCAACAAATTCATTGTATGATTTTTGAGTTTCTAAAGGATTCATATTTACCTCCTATTGTGTATTTCTATTTGGATCAATTATGAAACAAATATCTAAATCTACGTAATAGTCAGAAATTCTGGTTCCATCTATAGATGCTCGTTGTTCTAAAATTTTAACTTCACTTATATAATCTATTGTTTTTGACGTTTCTTCTATTGTTTTAACAATTGCATCTTTCCAAGAAATCGTTGAATGTCCTGTTAATGTTAAATGTTTTTTTATTTCCATAAATACCTCCTAAATATCTTTAAAAATATATTTTGCAAAAAAAAGGTAAAATATACGAAAAAGATGGAAAAAAAATAAATTAAATTATATAATTAGAAAAAAGTAAGTTTGATATTAGATATTAATATTAAGAGAGTATAGATATATATTAATAATAGGAGTGTAAAATGGATAAAGTAAGAGAAGTAGCTTTAAAGGCTTTATATAAAATTGATAAAGAATGTGCGTATTCAAATATTGCATTAAATGAAATTATTAAAGAAAATAGAAAAAGTTTAAATGAAAAAGATATAGGGTTTATATCTGAGATAGTTTATGGAACAGTGACTTGGAAATTGTCAATAGACAGCATTATTAGAAAATTTTCAAGCATAAGATTAAAAAAAATATCACCATGGATAATAAATATTTTAAGAATGGGTGTGTATCAAATTGTATTTTTAGATAAAATTCCTAAATCTGCAGCCGTTAATGAAAGTGTGAATTTAGCTAAAAGATATGGTCATAAATCAAGTAGTAATTTTGTTAATGCTATTTTGAGAAAAATAGAAAAAAGTGATTATGAAGAATTTTCTAGAATTGAAAATTCTTGTGAAAGACTCTCTAAAATGTATTCAATGCCAGAATGGATTGTGGAAAAGCTATTAGACGAAAACGAGGTAAAAGAAGTAGAAGAAATCTGTAAAAGTTCTAATTTAAGGCCAAAAATATCTATACGAATAAATAAATTAAAAACAAATAAAAAAGAATTAACAGCTAAGTTGACCGAAAAAGATATTATCGTAGAGGAAGGATTAGTAGAAGATTTTTTAATTGTTAGTAAAATGAAAAATATAGAAAATTTAAGAGAATTTAAAGAGGGATTATTTACTATTCAAGATGAAGCTGCAGGTGTAATACCTATGGTGTTAGAACCTAAAGAAAATGAATATATTTTAGATGCATGCAGCGCACCTGGTGGGAAAACTACTTTTTTAGCAGAAATGATGAATAATAATGGGAAAATTGATGCGTTTGACATACATGAACATAGATTAAAACTTATAAATGAAACTGCAGAAAGATTAGGAATAAACATAATTAAAACTAAACAACAAGATGGAATGATATATGAAGAAGAGTATTGTCAAAGATATGATAAAATTCTATTAGATGTTCCTTGTTTAGGTCTAGGGGTATTAAGAAGAAAACCAGATATTAAGTGGCAAAAAAATAAAGAGGATATTAATGAAATTGTCGAAATTCAATATAAAATTTTGGAAAATTGTAGTAAATATTTAAAAAATGGAGGAAGTTTAGTATATTCTACATGCAGTATTATTGATGAAGAAAATGTCGGTGTTATTAACAAATTTTTAAAAAATAATCCTGAATTTTTAATTGAAGAAATAAATATGGAAAAAATTAAATATTTCGAAAAATTCAAACATTATAATAAATATATAAAAGTTGTGCAAAATAATAATACAGATGGATTTTTTATTGTAAAAATAAAGAAGATAGAATCATAAAACGACAAGAAAAAACAAATGTTACAATAATATTACAAATGTATTACATTTTAGTTAAATGCGTTGACTTTTAAATTGTTTAATATATAATAATTAATGTTAGAAACAATGATGAAAAATAAAAAACTGTCATGAATTTTTTTTGAGATAATGAGTAAAATAAAATAAAATAATAGAGAAGAAGGAGAAAAAATGGCGAAATATTTAGGACTCTATATAGAAGATAATTTAATTAAATATGCTAAAGTTTCAAAAGAGCAAACAACAATAAAAGTTGAGTCATTTGGTGTTAAAACTTATGAGAATCTAAAAAGTGCTATAGATCAGATAGTACAAGAGACATATAGTCAAAAAATTCCAATAAGTATGAATTTAACAACAGAAGATTACAATTATTTTGATATGTCTAATTTGTTAACAAAACAATATTTAGATAAAGCAATAAATATGGAATTTTCTTATATATGTAACGAAAAAAATATAAATGCAAATGCTTTTGAAGCAAGATATGCTGTTGTTGAAAATGAAATAGATAAAGAAAAATTTAGAGTAATACATGTTACAGAAAATAAAAATAGATTAAACAAACATATACAACAATTAGCAGAATATTCTGTGAGAACAGTTACAAGTTTGCCAATAACACTTTCTAATTTAATAAATTTAGAAAATCAAGAAAATTTCATGGTTGTAAATGTAGAAGGAAAAACGACAATAACTACCGTATATAACAATAATATATATGATGTTATAAAACTAGAAGAAGGTAGTCAACAATTTTTAGATGATATAAATATAGAAGAAAATTCTATGTCCAAAGCATACGAAATTGCAAAAAACACTACAATTTATACTTCTAAAGGAACAGAATTACAAGAGTTTGAAACACAATATTTAGAAAAAATAATGCCAGTATTATATAATATAGTTGGAAAGGTTAAAAAAGAGATAAACAACTCTATTTTACCAATTAAAAAAGTATATATAACGGGAACAGCAGCATTAATAAATAATGTTGATTTATATTTTCAAGAATATTTACCAGAAGTTAATTGTGAAATAATAGTACCACACTTTATTCCAAATAATCCAAATATTAATATAAAAGATTATATTGAAGTTAACTCAGCTATTTCTTTAGCCTTAGCAGGACTTGGTGAAGGTGTTCAAGGTATGAATTTCAAAAAAGTAAAATTTGGAGAAAAAATACCTTCTATAGGGAAAAAGCAAACTAAAGGTGAATCTAAGAGTAAACCAGCGTTTATGAATTCTCGATTCTTTGATTTAGGAGAAAAATTTGATGCAACGGAAAGATGGTTAGCTAGAACAGCGTTAGGTATGTTTATATGTGTTTCTATTTTTTCAGGAATATCAGCATATTTAAATATTGAAATTGTAAAAAAAGACGAAGAAATACAAACATTGATAGATGACACTGAAAGTCAAATTGCAAAAATAAATACAGACAATTCTCAAATACAAGAAAAGACAGCAGAATACACTAGTCTTATAAAAAATATAGAAGATGCTAATAATAAAATTGATGAAATTAATAAAGTTAAAAATGCTATACCAAATTTATTAAATCAAATAATGGTAATTATACCACAAAATGTTCAGTTACTATCAGTTGAAAATACTTCAGGAGATAAAATTGTTATAGAAGCACAAGCTGAGAAATATGAACAATTAGGATTCTTTATAGCAGAAATAAAAACAGATGGAATATTAGGAAATGTAATCTCAACATCGGGTCAAAAAGAAGGCGGAGTTGTTACTATTAGGATTGAAGGTGAATTACTATGAAAAAAATATTAATAATTATTTTAATTGTATTACTTGTAGCGCTATTAGTATTTATAGGTCTTAATGGATTAACTATAGGTCAATTTCAGATACTAGGTGTTAAACAAATTCAAGAAAAAAATTTAGAATTAGATAATAAAATAGAGGAATCTGTAAAGTTAATACAAACAGATTACAAACAACAAGAAACAGTGTTAAATGCAAGCATAAAACAGTTAGAAGTTGAAAAAAAAGAATATGATCAATTAGTACAGTTAGCGACAACAGAAAATGGCGTTTTGACAGGTGTGTTGGAAGAGTATGAATATGAAACTATTTTGATAAGAATAGGTAGTTATTCTACAATGGAAGATACTATAATACAATGGGATCTTGTGAAAGCTAACTCGATAATTGAGGATTATTATAATATAAACTTTACATTAACAGGAAGTTATATTTCAATAATTGATTTCTTATCTAAAATAGAAAATGATGATATTTTAGGGTTTAGAATTGAAAACTTTGCTTTAACAACATCAGCGAGTGTAGAAGGAGCTTTACAAGCGACATTTACTTGCTCAGAAATCGTTATCAAAGGTGTCTCAGCAGAAAGTTCAAGTGCAGTAAATCAAGACACTAGTGAAACAGAAAATGTTGAAGAATAGGAGGAAGATATGATTAAAACAATAATAAAAGAATTATTTATATTTATATTATTATTAATTGCTATAGGATTAATATTAAGTGTAATATTTTATGAGTATATTCCTACTAATAAAACGTTACCAGAAAAAGTTTCGTATACAACATCTGAAGATGTAAAAGCACAATTAGAAAATGTAACAGTTGATACAGAAGAAATTGTTATGACACACACAATTAATTCGTCAGATTTAACATCATATATAAATGTATCAGGATACACTCCTGGTAAAGTGAATCCATTTTCGTCATATGTGACAGAAGATGAACCATCTGGTGATGGAGGTAGTACTTCAACAGGAGGTTCTAGCTCTGGAAGTTCTAGTTCTGGTTCTAGCTCTGGTGGTCAATATTTTGACGATGAAGGAACAAAATAATAGTTATTTACGTTATATTTATTTAATAAATATAGGTATATATAAATTTCAAAAGAAAAGGAGGAAAAACACATGAGAAAACAAAATGGTATTACATTAATATCTCTTGTAATTACGATCATCGTATTATTAATATTAGCGGGGGTTTCTATCGCAATGTTAACAGGAGAAAATGGTATATTAACTCAAGCTACTAAAGCAGCTAATGAAACTAAATATGCTGAAGCAAGAGAAGCAGTTTTAATGTTTGTTAATGAAAAAGGTACAGAATATCAAGCATTAAAATATGATACTGATACAACTAACGATCCATCTGGAACAATGGAACAATATATAGGATCGGCTTTAACATCAACTGGGATAGATGGTGTTACAGGTGTAGTAGATTCTAGTGATTCAAAATTAGTTAATGTTACAATAGTAGTTGATGGAGCAAATTATACAAGTGCTTACAGTACTGAAACAGGAAAATTTGCTGATTGGCCACAAATATAAATTAATAAGATATACTTAAATAGTATAAAGCCATACGCACACTGAGTGTGTATGGCTTATATTTTTAAAAAGCATAACATGTATTCATATATATTAAATTATATATGTAATAAAAATTAAGATAATAAAATCAAAGCAATAAAATCTAATTAAAGGAAGAAAAATGGAAATATTTTTTTATATAATAATATTTATAATGGGAACACTTTTTGGTAGTTTTTATTCATTAGCAATACATAGAATACCAAAAAAACAAGATATAATACATACACATTCATATTGTCCAAATTGTAATAAAAAATTAGGTATATTGGATTTATTCCCTGTACTTAGCTATATTTTATTAGGTGGTAAATGTAGACAATGTAAATCTAAAATAAGTCCAAGATACTTAATTTTAGAAGTATGTACTGGTTTGATATTTGTATTAATAGCATATTTTTCAAATTTGAATTTAGAAACAATAAGTGTTATTAAAATTTCAGAAGCTTTTATTTTTTCATTGTATTTAACATATTTAATGTTAATAATAGGAATAGCAAAAAATACGACTAAAATAGAAAAATCAGTAAATATATATGGAATCATTATATCAATATTATATATGTTATATTTATGTTTGTTTAACATAGAAAATATATATAAATATGGCATATATCTTATAGTTTTCATAATTATTTTAATTTTGGATGCAAGATATATGAAAAAACATGCAAGTTCTAGTGATATCTTATCTATTTTGACAATGTTATGGATTATCACAATTTTTACAGGTAAATACATTGCTATATATTCAGTGGTGCTAACATTACTAATAGTAGGGATATATAATTTGATTTATCAAATAAAAAATAGAAAAAAAGATAATAATAAAATAAAAGAAAATAGTAAAGATATAGAAGTTAATTATAAAGAAAAAATTAATATACCGATGTATTTTGGAATAACAAATATAATACTGATAGTAGGCGTATTTGTATTTATGTATGTTGTTTAAAATTAGGAAGGAAGAAGAATGAATTTACGAAGTAATAGTGGTTTTAGTGGAGCTGATATGGTAGTAGCATTTGTAGGAATATTTATGTTTACAGCAGTAATTGCAGCACTTGTATATGGATATAATAATTCGGTAAAAGAATTAGAATTAAAATCAGAAGCAACTTATTATGCTGTACAAGTTATTGAAGAAATCAAAATAGCAAAATATTCTGAGTACTTGGGTATATTGAATGAAAATATAGCTGAAAGAGAACCTATACTAGAATCTAGTGAAGAAACAGGTTTTTATAAGACAATAAACATATTAGATTATAGTGAACATGAAAATGCTCCAACTAATGTTGAAGAAGATAAAATGAAAATAGTAACAGTAACAATAGAATATAGATTTGAAGGAGATACAGAACAAATAAGTGTATCAACACCAATATCATGTAATAAATAGTGAAAGGAAGGATAGAATGAAATCAGAAAAAGGTGTAACATTAACCTCACTAACTATATATATAATAGTTCTAATAATTGTTGTAACAATAGTAACAGTTATTACTAGTTTTTTTAATGAAAATGTAAATCAGACTGCTAGTTCAATTGATCCTTTGGTAGAATATACTAGACTTACAAGTTATATAACAGAACAAGTTAATATTACTGATATAGAGGTTTTGGATTATGGGAATTATGATTCGAGTACAGGAATAATAAATGGTAATTCATTTGTATTGTTTTCTGATAATACTATATATACTTTTATTAAAGAAAATAACTCAATATATAAGGGGACTGTGAAAATAACATCAGGGGTAGAACAATGCACATTCCATTATGACAGTTCAACAGGGGTTTTAACTGTTGAAATGACAATGAAAACAGATGATAAAGTATGGAAAAACACATATAAAATTTAGTACAAAAGAAAGGATAATAAATAATATGGATATGAGAAGGCGTCAACCATTAGGAGTTGAATTAGTAAAAAAAGGTATCGTAACAGAATCAAATATTGAGGATGCTTTAAATTATCAAAAAGAAAATCCAGACAAAAAAATAGGGGATATATTGTATATATTAAAAGCAGCGAGACCAGAAGTTTTAATACAAGCAATAGGAGAAATTTTAGGAACAAAAGGAATTATTTTAAGAGCTTCTGATTTGGAAGTGAAAATTACTGACTATATTTCATTGGACATAGCTAAAAAAAATAAAGTTATACCATTTGCAATAGTACAAAATAAAATAAAAGTATGTTTTGCAAGTACAATAGATAATAAAAGTATGGAACAGATAAGATTGCTATTATTAAATAGAGGTCTTACAATGGAAAGTTATATAACTTTTTCTGATGAGATAGAAAAAATATTACAATCATACGAAGGTGAAAGTGTTGACGAAATAAGTACATCTAAAGATGACAATGTAACTAACTTGATTGATACAATAATTAAAACAGGAATGAAAAGAAGAGCAAGTGATATTCACGTAGAACCACTAGAGCATGAAGTTAGAATAAGATACAGAATTGACGGAAATCTATTTACAGCTGCAAAAATTAATAAAACTAAACAACAACAAATAATAGGTAGATTAAAATCAATATCAAATATGCATCAAGAAAGACAAGATTCACAAGATGGTAGAATATTAATGTATGAAGATTATAATATTCGTTCGTCATCACAGCCAAATGTACATGGAGAAAAATTTGTTTTAAGGTTATTAAAAAAAGATTCGAATATTAAAAATATATTTGATTTAGGTTTTCCTTCGGATGAGAAAAAATTAAAAACTAGTATTAATAAAAAGAATAGTATAACAATAATAGCTGCACCTACTGGTGAAGGTAAAACATCTACATTATATAGTATTATGGATTTTTTAAATCAACCAGATATAAATATAACTACAATAGAAGATCCCGTTGAAATAAGAATTAAAGGGTTAAATCAAATAGAAATAGATAATAAATCATCTTTTTCAGGAGCATTAAGAACAGTTCTTCGTCAAGATCCAGATATTATATTGGTAGGAGAAATTCGTGATAGAGAAACGGGTGAAATAGCAATACAAGCAGGTCAAACAGGACATTACGTTTTATCAACAATTCATACAATAGATGCTATAGAAGTTATAACAAGGTTAAGAAAAATGGGACTATCAGATTATGATATTGCAAGTACATTAGCTACTAGTATATCACAAAGACTTGTTAGAAAAATCTGTCCAGAATGTAGAGAAGAAAGAGAATTTACAGAAGAAGAAAAAGATATAATAACTGCATTAGGTGAAAAATACAATACAAAATTCGATTTATCAGGAAAAACATACAATCCAGTGGGATGTAAACATTGTAGTAATACAGGATTCTATGGTCGTATGGGGGTTTTTGAAATACTAGATATAACAGATGAAATAAAAGAAGATATTATGAATGGAAAATCAAGTATTGAGATTAGAAAGAAAGCATTACAATTAGATTATAGACCATTAGTAGTAGATGGTATTAGAAAAGTAATATCAGGAGATAGTACTTTAGATGAAATGAATAAAAAGTTATTATTCTATTAAAATGAGGGGGAAAATATATGAATTTAAATCAAATACTAGATGAGGCGATAGAAAAAGATGCTTCAGATGTTCATTTAATATGTGGAAATAAACCAATGATGAGGGTATCTAGAGACTTAATACCAATAAAAAATTTTAATGTATTGACTCCAGATGATATGTTTGAAATTTATGACGAATTAATAAAAGGTAGTGTAGATAAAGATGAAATGTTTAATACTAGCAGAAAATTAGATATGTCATATGTTTATGCAAATTTAAGACTAAGGGTAAATATATCACTATCAGATGATATTCCGTTATGCACAATGAGGATAATTAAAAACGAGTTACCACCATATGAGGCATTAGGTGTGCCTGATATAGTAAGAAGAATGACATATCAACCACAAGGATTAATGCTTGTAACAGGAAAAACAAACTCTGGTAAAAGTACAACTTTAAATGCATTAATTAATCATATAAACGAAAATCAAAATAAAAAAATATTGACATTAGAAAATCCTGTTGAGTATAAACATCAGTCTAAAAGGGCGTTAATTGTACAAAAAGAAATAGGTAGAGGTAAAGATAGTTTAACATTTAGTGAAGGTGTAAAAAACTCATTAAGGGAAGATTGTGATATACTTGTAATAGGAGAAATTAGAGATAAAGAAACTATGGAAGCAGCCATAGAAATGGCAGAATCAGGACATTTAGTAATAGGAACACTTCATACTAAATCTTGTGCAGAAACAATAGACAGGATGATAAATTTCTACGAAGTAAGAGATCAAGCATCTATTAAGTATTTATTATCATCATTGTTAAAATTAGTTGTTTCACAAAGACTTATAAAAGGTTCTAAAAAACAATTAGTGCTAATACCAGAAGTTATGGTTGTAGATAATATAGTTTCAGGTATTATAAGAAAAGAAAAACTAAGTGTTTCAGAAATCGAAGATGCAATACAAAGTGCATCAGAAAAAGGAAGTATTGGATTAATAAATTCATTAGCACAGTTATTTGAAGAAGATAAAATAACATTAGATCAAGCTAAAAGTCAGATAGAAGAAAAAAATATAGAGATTTTAAACAGAACGATAATGCACTTGAAAATGAAGAAGAATATGAATAAAATCTAGGAAGGAGTAATACATGCCAACATATCTGTATACAGCAATTACCAGAACAGGTGTAATTGTAAAAAATAGGGTTGAAGCTCAAAATAAGCAAACATTAGTAACAAAACTTAAAGTAGCACAATTAACCCCTATAGCTGTACAACAATTATCGAGATCTGGAACATCGAAAAAGCAAAAGAAAAATGTTTCTCAGATGCAAGAAATGATGAAAAACTATAATACTACCAATGTAGTTAAAGAACAAAAGAAAAAGGCGACATCTGTAGAAAAATTAAATATGTATTTAAAAGCTACAGAAAAAATTACAGAAAGAGATTTAGTAGTATTCACTCAAAATTTTTATTTATTAAAAAAGGCAGAATTTAATAATATACATGCATTAAAAACAATAATAGAAGGAACAGAAAATTTATCTTTAAAAGGAATATTAGAAGATATTTTGGCTGGTGTTGAAGCTGGGGAATATATGTATTCAACAATGGAATATTATGAAGATGTATTTCCATATATATATATAAACATGATAAAAGTAGGTGAATTGTCAGGTTCTTTAACTAAATCGTTAGAACAAGCAGTTAGATATTTAGATGAGTCAACAGCATTAACAAAAAAAATTAAAGGAATATTGGTTCCAAATTTAATACAGTTAATATTATTAGTAGTTATGCTTGTAGTAGGAACATTATTTGCGATACCAACAATTGAACAAGTTTTAGTAGATGTGGGTAGTGATGAACAATTACCAGAAATAACAATGTGGTTTGCAGAGACTTTAGATGTTCTCATGGAATATTGGTACCTTCCTACAATGGTTATATTTGGAATAATAACTATAATTGGTGTATATATATACACACCAAGAGGTAGATATAACTTTCACTACTTTAAATATAAGGCACCTGTATTTGGAGAGTTAATATTTGCATTAGATTTTTCAAGATTAATGAAAGCTATGCTTTTAAATTTACAAAATGGTATGAGAATACAAGAAGCATTAGAAGTAAGTAGAAATATTATTTCAAATCTTGTAATGTTATCAATAATAGAAACATCATTAAATAATATGCTATTAGGTTCTTCGTGGATTGAACCATTTGAAAAATCAGGTTTAGCAAAGCCAATGGTAGTAGAAATGCTTAAAATAGGTATGCAAACGGATTTGACTGAAATGATGGATAAATTAGTAGAATATATGGAAATTGATATTGATAATATATTAAGTAAAATAATGAAAGTTATGCCACAAATAGTTTATACAATAGTAGGAGCAGTATTAATATTCTTCGTAATAGTAGTGTTAGTTCCAATTATACAAATTTACATGGGTAACTTCCTATTCTCAGCATATGGGGTTTAATACACAAAAAATTCAAATATAGAATTAATATAGTATAAGAATTAATAGAATATATAAGAAACATATATGGAATAATAAATAGAATATGATAAATTGCAAAAAGAGGACACAAATGTCTTCTTTTTGTTTGTTAATATAATTAGATAAATATCAATAAATTATTGAAATATAAAAAAAATAGATATATAATATGAATAATATAATACTAAAGAAGGAGTTTCAAGATGTATCTGAAAAGTGAAGATGGAAAAAAAATAGATAATCTAGTGAAAAATGAAAAGGGTATAACATTAATTGCTCTTATGATAACAATTATTGTTTTATTGATATTGGCAGGAGTATCAATAAGTTTAACGATAATAGACAATTCAATTGTTAATCAATCTGGAGATGCAGTTATATTAAGTAAAGAAGCAGCAGCAAAGCAACAAGTTAATCTGATATTGGAGTCTAGTTATGATAATTCAGGAAATATTAATTCCTCAAAATTATTAGAACAATTATGGCAAATTGCTGATAGTATTCAAGGACAAAATGGAGAGATTGAAAAAGCTGATACACAGTTAGAGGATAATGATTATCCAATAAATATTACAATAGATGGAATTACTATTACAATTGATAAACCAGCAGTTGGAAGTGAGACAATACCAACACCAACACTGACATCAAATGGTTCTTGGGATGGTAAAATTAATACACCCAAATTAGGAAATGATATGACTGCTATCGCATGGAACAATGAATTGGATGAAATAACACCACTTACGAATGAACAGTGGTATGATTATGCGGATGTAACAATAGAAGGAATTAATACAAGTAAATGGGCTAATGCTAAAACAAGCGATGGCAGTTACTGGGTATGGATACCTAGATATGAATATAAATTAAATGAAGAAACACAAGAAATAGATATTAGTTTTATTCCTGTGTCTCAAACAGAACCATCATCAGGATATGAGATACATCCAGCTTTTCAGGATGGAAGTGATACTAATTATACAAATGGAGAATGGGATGCGGAACTTTCTGGTATATGGGTAATGAAATTCGAAGCTAGTAATTCAGGTAATAAACCGAAATCTACTTATGGAGTTAGTAGTTGGAGAAGTACTACAATAGGGAACATGTATTCATATTCACAGACGCTTGATAGCACTAAAGGTAGCCATTTAATGAAAAATAGTGAATGGGGAGCAATAGCATACTTAAGTTATAGTAAATATGGAAGAAATGGAACTGAAATAACAATAAATTCAAGTTATTACTATACTGGTGGTGGTACAGGTGATGCATATAAGACAAATATAGGTCAGAGTTCAACAGGAAATATAACTGGTATATATGATTTAAATGGTGGATCATATGAAAGAATGGCAGCGTATATATCGAATGGATATAGCAATTTAATTTCAAATGGATCAACATTTATATCAACAAGTACAGATGGAGCAGATACAACATATTACCAAAGTAAAAGTACAAAATATGTAACAGTATATCCATACAATAGTAGTCAAAGTAGTTTAAACAACTATAATGCATATTCATCAGTGAGTACAGATAAATATGGATATGGTGATGCGATATTAGAAATATCAACTACAGCTTCAAGTTCAGGAGGTTGGTATGGAGATAGTATTTCATATCCATACTCTTCATTAGTGTTTTTTATAAGAGGTGGATATTACGGAGGGAACACATCAGCAGGTATTTTTAGTGTAGGAGGGACTTCTGGTTCATCAATTAGCACAAATGGATTCAGAGTTGTATTAGCATTTTAATATATGAAAAATATATTTATAAAAATTAAATTAAAGAAGAGAAACAGAGAAAAATTAGAAAAGAAGAAAAGTAGAAAAGATGAAAAGAAGACAAATAAATGTCTTTTTTTCATAAATATATTATGATTAGAGGTGTGTTATGAAAATAGGTTTTGATATAGGTGGGAGCCACATATCTGCAGGATTAATAGATGATGAATATAAAATAATAGAGAAACAAGAAATTAGTTTAAAAGAAATTAGTAATGAAGAATTAATTAAATATATTGAAAAAAATATAATTGAAATATATACAAAATATTCTGAAAAATACGAAATAACTAAAATAGGTATTTCAATTCCTGGAACAGTAGAAAAAAATTATATAAAAAAGGCAGTAAATTTAGATATTGAAAATTATGATTTGAAATTTAACTTAGAAAAAGTAGTGAAATGTGAAATCGTGATAAGAAATGATGTGAAAAATTCAGCATTAGCAGAATTAGAATTTGGTAATTTACAAAATAAAAAAAGAAATGTATTTTTAACTTTAGGTACTGGAATAGGTGGAGCAGTTATTATTGATAATAAGGTTTTAGAAGGATCTGAGTTTGGACATATGATAATAAATCAAAATGGATTAGATTGTAGTTGTGGAAATAAAGGGTGTTGGGAGCAATATGCCTCAATGAAAGCTTTCAAAAAAATGGTAGTAGAACAATATAACAATGGGGAATATATAAATAGTAAAGAAATATTAGATTTATTAAATGATAAAAAGATAAAGAGAAACAATGAAGATATATATTTAGAAAAAATAGTGGATAAGTATATTGAAAACATATTAGTTGGACTAATAAATATTATAAATATATTAGAACCAGATATTATTGGATTAGGTGGAAGTTTTTCATATTTTGAAGATATTTTTATACCAAAACTAAACAAAAAAATTCAGTCAGAAAGATTAACATTAAATAATAGAAAAGATATTGAAATTGTTTCAGCTAAATTAAAAAATGATGCAGGAATAATTGGAGCAGTATTGTAATTAAAATAAAAAACACAAAAATAAACTAAAAGACTTGATTTTTGTATATAAATCTGTTAAAATATATAGCGTATTAATCACATGAAGTTAGTTTTTTAGGGTGTGCTTAGAAATAAGTCCTAGTAAAATTATGACTTTATGGAAGTATAACAAATAAGGAGGAAATTAAAATGGCAGTAGTAGCAATGAAGCAATTACTAGAAGCAGGTGTTCACTTTGGACATCAAACAAGAAGATGGGATCCGAAAATGGCAGAATACATTTTCCAAGCGAGAAATGGAATTCACATTATCGATTTACAAAAAACATCTAAAAAATTAGATGAAGCATATTCTTTTATAAAAGAACAAGCTGAAGAAGGGAAAACAGTTTTATTTGTTGGAACTAAAAAACAAGCTCAAGAATGTATGAAAGAAGCAGCTATCAAATCAGGAATGTTCTATGTTGATCAAAGATGGTTAGGTGGAATGTTAACAAACTTTGGAACAATCCAAACAAGAATTAAAAGATTAAAAGCATTAGAAACAATGCAAGAAGATGGTACTTTTGAAGTATTACCTAAAAAAGAAGTTATAATTCTTAAAAAAGAAATGGAAAAATTAGAAAAAAATCTTGGTGGAATCAAAAACATGGAAGCATTACCAGGAGTTATATTCTTAGTTGATCCTAAAAAAGAAAGAATAGCTATATTAGAAGCTAAAAAATTAGGAATTCCAGTTGTTGGTTTAGTAGACACAAACTGTAACCCTGAAGAATTAGATTATGCTATTCCAGGAAATGATGATGCGATAAGAGCTGTTAAATTAATAGCAGATGTTATGGCTAACGCAGTTATTGAAGGAAGACAAGGTGAAAGCTTTGAAACAGAAATGCAAGAAGAAGTTTCAGAAGTAAACGCTGAAGAAAGTATAGAAGAAGTTGTAGCAGCTGAAGATACAGTTGCAGCTGAATAAGAATAAAAATAATGAGGCAATCTTAATTAAATAGGAAAACTATTAATAAGATGTCTCTTTTTAAATATAAAAGGAGGAAATAAAATGGTATCAGCAAGTGTAGTTAAAGAATTAAGAGAAAAAACAGGTGCAGGGATGATGGACTGTAAAAAAGTTTTAACAGAAACTAACGGAGATATGGAAAAAGCAATTGAATTATTAAGAGAAAGAGGAATTGCAAAAGCAGCTAAAAAATCAGGAAGAGTAGCAGCAGAAGGAATAGTTGAAGCATATATTTCAGAAGATGGAAAAACAGGAGCAATAGTTGAAGTTAACTCTGAAACAGATTTCGTTGCTAAAAATGAAGAATTTAAAAACTTTGTTATGAATATAGCTAAACAAGTTGTTATAAACAACCCAACAACTGTAGAAGAATTATTGGCTCAAGAATCAATAGAAGTTGCAGGAAAAACTGTAAGTGAAGTATTAGTAGAAAAAATAGCTACTATAGGAGAAAACATGAACATCAGAAGATTCGAAAGATTTGAATCAGAAGGATTAGTTCAAAAATATATCCATGGTGACGGTAAAATAGCTGTTTTAGTTAATATGTCAAAAGGTAACGCAGAAGTTGCAAAAGATGTATGTATGCAAATAGCAGCAGCTAAAGCTGAATATTTAAAAAGAGAAGAAGTTCCAGCTGAAAGAGTTGAAAAAGAAATCGAAATTTTAAAAGTTCAAGCTATGAATGAAGGAAAACCAGCTCAAATAGCTGAAAAAATAGTTCAAGGTAGAATTGGAAAATTCTATGAAGAAATCTGTTTAGTAGACCAAGCATTTGTTAAAGATCCAAGTATAAAAGTATCAGATTTATTAAAAAATAATGATGCTGATATAGTTGCTTATGCAAGATTTGAAAAAGGTGAAGGAATTGAAAAACAAGAAACAAACTTTGCTGAAGAAGTAATGAGTCAATTAAAATAAGAAATTATAAAATAGGATATTATTCTTAAGATTGTATTGAGAATAATAGAATATAAAGACATAAAGTCAATAGTTGGGGTGGAAAATATTAAAAGTTTTCTACCTCTTATTTTGTCGTAAAATAGTTTTGAACTTGAAAATGACATTTGGGATAAATAGGAAAATAATTAATGAATTAAATATTAAGAAAAAGTTAAATATTTATTAGTATTTTATTAAAAAAACACCAAAAATTCAGTTAAAAATCTTAAAAACTAATGTATTTTTTTTTGATTTATGATAAAATACAAAAAGTTAAATATAAATAGAATAAGGAGTGTGGAAAATTTGTCAGGAGCAAAATATAAAAGAGTGTTACTTAAGTTAAGTGGTGAAGTATTAGCAGGTGAAAACAAATTTGGAGTAGATGCAGATACAGTTGGAGAAATATGTGATAAAATAAAAGAAATTACTGATATGGGAGTAGAAGTAGCTATAGTTGTAGGTGGTGGAAATTTCTGGAGAGGTAGAAATGGACATCAAATGGAAAGAACTACAGCAGACTATATGGGAATGCTTGCAACAGGTATGAATGGTTTAGCACTTCAAGATGCTTTAGAAGCAAGAGGAGTATATTCAAGAGTACAAACAGCAATTGAGATGAGAGAAATCGCAGAACCATATATACAAAGAAAAGCTGATAAACATTTAAGAAAAGGTAGAGTTGTAATATTTGCATGTGGTACAGGACACCCATATTTCACAACAGATACAGCAGCATCATTAAGAGCTGTTGAAACTAAATGTGAAATCTTATTATTAGGTAAAAATATAGATGGAGTTTACTCGGCAGATCCTAAAAAAGATCCAACAGCAGTTAAATATGAAGAAATAACATATTTAGAAGTTTTAGAAAAAGACTTGAAAGTTATGGATTCAACAGCAACAGCAATGTGTAGAGATAATAATATTCCTTTACTAGTATTTGGAATTAATGACCCAGAAAATATGATAAGAGCTGTTAAAGGTGAAAAAATAGGTACAATAGTAAAATAAATATTTTTATCAATTAAAGAAAAAAGAAAAAATAGACAAAAACAAAAAAAGATAAATGAAAATAAAAAAGATAAATGAAAACAAAAAAGTTGATTTTGAAAATAATATAAATTTGGAGGTTATAAAAATGGATTATACAAGTATAAAAGATAAAATGCAAAAAACAATAAGTGTTTATGAAGAAAAGTTAAGTGAAATAAGAGCGGGGAGAGCAAATCCAGCTATATTAAATAAAGTGAGAATAGATTATTATGGTACACCAACACCAATTAATCAAATGGCAGGAGTTTCAGTTCCAGAAGCAAGATTAATAGTTATACAACCATGGGATGCAAGTGTTTTAAAAGATATAGAAAAAGCTATATTGGCATCAGATATAGGGATTAACCCAAATAATGATGGAAAAGTAATAAGATTATCTTTCCCAGAGTTAAATGAAGAAAGAAGAAAAGAAATAGTTAAAGATGTTAGAAAAATGGCAGAAGAAACTAAAGTAGCAATTAGATCAGTAAGAAGAGAAGGAATCGATGAAGCAAAAGCTATGCAAAAAGAATCTTTAATGACAGAAGATGAATTAAAAAATGCTGAAACAGAAATTCAAAAAATAACTGATAAAAATATAGAAGAAGTTGATAAAATATTATCTAATAAAGAAAAAGAAGTAATGTCAATATAATTGATTAGTATAAATTGTTTTGAAATATTAGTTTGTACAGGGAGTTAAAATGGAATTTAAAGAGAAAATAAAAGAATACCAAGGAATGGTTGAGAAAGAATTAAATAAGTATTTGTTAGATGATAAAATATGTTATGAAAAAACATTATATGAATCTATTAGATATAGTACAATGGCAGGTGGTAAAAGGGTAAGACCGATGCTTGTTATTGCTACATATGAATTATTTGATAATAATTTTGAAAAATGTTTACCTTTTGCATCTGCTATAGAGATGGTACATAATTTCTCTTTAATCCATGATGATTTACCAGGTATTGATAATGATGATTTTAGACATGGCAAATTAACTAATCATAAAAAATTTGATGAAGCTACAGCAATTTTAGCTGGAGACAATTTGCTAAATAAAGCATATATAACAATAAGTGAAGCTCTTATAAATGAAAAAAATTCAGATATGTTAAATAAGAAGATATTAATATTAAAAGAATTTTCAGAAGCTGTTAATAATATGATTATAGGAGAGTATGTTGATACAGAAGTTGAAGGGAAAAAAGTTGAAAAAGATTGTTTAGAATTTATTCATAAAAATAAAACAGGAGAGTTATTAAAACTTTCAGTTAGAATGGGTGCAATTTTAGGTAATGCGACAGAAGAACAATTAAACATATTAACAAAATATGCAGATAAAATTGGTTTAGCTTTTCAAATTAAAGATGACATTTTATCAGAAGAAGGTAATGAAGAAGTCTTAGGAAAACCAGTTGGAAACGACAAGTTAATGGAAAAATGTACATATGTATCAGAATACGGATTAAATGGTGCTAAAGAAATACTTGACAAAGTAATTAATGAAGCTATTAGCTATGTTGAAATATTTGAAGAAAAAGCTGAATTTTTAAAAGATTTGGCAATATATATTAAGAATAGAAACAAATAGAAAAGAGGAAAAATGGAATTTAATAAAGAACATTTACCAAAACATATTGCAATCATAATGGATGGAAATAGAAGATGGGCAAAAATCCAAGGGAAACCAGCAGCATTTGGTCATAAAGAAGGAGCAAAAACTTTAGAAAAAATAGTTAGATATGCAAAAACTATTGGTATAAAACATATATCAGTATATGCATTTTCAACTGAAAATTGGAAAAGAGCAGAGGAAGAAGTAAAAGCTTTAATGCTTTTATTGAAAAACTATTTAGATGAATATTCAAAAAAAGCAGATACAGAAAACACAAAAATTAAAGTGTTAGGTGATATAGAAGCACTTGATCCGAAATTACAAAAAAGTATTAATGAATGTATGGAAAGAACTAAAAACAATGATGGAATTACATTTAATATAGCTTTAAATTATGGTGGGAGAGATGAAATTCTTAACGCCATAAAAACAATAGGGTGTAGAATAAAAAATTCAGAAATCGATATTGAAGACATAACAGAGGAACTAGTATCAGAATCATTATACACTAAAGGTCAACCAGACCCTGATTTAATGATAAGAACAAGCGGAGAAATTAGACTAAGTAATTTCTTACCTTGGCAATTAGTATATTCGGAATTTTTATTTATAGAAAAAAATTGGCCAGATTTTACAGAAGATGATTTAAATGATGCAATAATAGTATATCAAAAAAGAACTAGAAAATTTGGAGCGAACTAGAGAGAAAGGAAATACAAATATGAAATTTCAAAGAATAATTTCAGGTTTACTAGGTTTTCCATTAGTACTAATTATATTAGTATTTGGAAATAAAGTTGTTGTAGATATAGCGTTAGCGATAATAGGTATAGTGGCAATGAGTGAATACTTTAATGCAGTATCAAAAGTATGTAAGCCAATAAGATGGATAGGATATTTAAGTTGTATAAGTATTGGATTAATACATGTTATACCACCTGAATATTTGCAGATAACGTTAACAATAGGTGTTCCAGCAATAGTTATTTTACTATTTGCACATATAATAGCAACAGACATGAAAATAGATTTTAAAGATGTTGCATATACTTTAACTGGTATGATATATGTTATATTTTTTATAATGTTTATCGCTTTCATAGATGGAATGGAACATGGAAAATTATTAATATGGTATGCAATTTTTGCAGCATGGGGAACAGACACATTTGCATACATAGTTGGTAAATTAATAGGAAAAAGACATTTTAGTACAATAAGTCCAAAGAAAACAGTAGAAGGTTCTATTGGTGGAGTAATTGGAGCAGTAGTAATGATGTTAATATATACATATTGTATTAACACATATTTAGGTATGAATTATTCATATGTATACATAGGAGTAATAGGAGTAATATTAAGTTTTGTAGGTCAAATAGGAGATTTTGTAGCATCATCAATAAAAAGACATGTGGATATTAAAGATTTTAGTCACTTGATTCCAGGACATGGAGGAATATTAGATAGAATTGATAGCTTAATGTTTTTAGCACCATTTGCATATGCTTTATTTACTATAATGTGATAAATATGAAATAAATTGAAGTAAACAAATATATTAAAAGAAGCAAATGAGAATTATATATAGTAATTTGAATTTGCTTTTTTTAGAAAAGGAGAAGAAATGTTGGATTTAATATTTTCTGCAGTAAAAGTAATAGTTTTACTGGGCTTTTTAATAACAATTCATGAATTAGGGCATTTCATAGTAGCAAAACTTTGTAATGTTAAAGTGAAAAAATTTGCAATAGGATTTGGAAAAATTATATTTAAAAAACAAGGAAAAGAGACCGAGTATTCACTTAGATTGATTCCATTGGGTGGTTTTGTGAGTATGGAAGGTGAAGAAGGTGATTCAGAAGATGAAAGATCTTTCTCGAAAGTAAATGTTTGGAAGAGAATGGCTATTGTATTAGCAGGAGCTATTGTAAATATAATATTTGCATTGTTAATATATTTTATTTTGATATTCTCATCAGGAACATATGTATCTAATGAAGTTAAAGAAGTTATCTCAGAATCAGCACTAGAAACAATAGGAGTTGAAGAAGGTGATAAAATAGTTGAATTAGATAATAATACAATATCAAGTAAAAGTGATATAGATGAATTTATGGAAAATTCATCAGGTGAAGAAATATTAATTAAAATAGAAAAAGCAGAATCAAATACTATTCAGGAATATATGATAACACCAAAAGCGATTAAAAATATTTCTACTGGAATATATTTAGATCAAGAAGGAACTATAGTTATTGTTGATGAAGACAGTGCGGCAGATAGATCAGGAATATTAGCAAATGATAAGTTTGTAAGTATAAATGGAATAAATGTGGAAAATAGTACAGAAAAAGCATTAAATGTATTGCTAGATGAAAATGTTGTGAAAGAAAATGAAATGATTCAAATTGTGGTGAAAAGAGATGAAACAGAGGTTAATATTTCATTACAACCTGAGTATGTATATATATATCAAATTGGAGCACAATTTGATTATGCAGAAGACAATATTATTAATAGAGCAATATATGGAGTGATGGAAACTAAAGTATTTGTAGGATCAATAATAGAAAATTTAATAAGTCTATTTACAGGAAATGTTGGAATAGAGCAAATGATGGGGCCAGTTGGAATATCAACAGTTATTGCTAAAACAGATGGTTTTAGAGAATTTTTTGAAATGATGAGTTTAATATCTTTATCATTAGGGATAACTAATTTGTTACCAATACCAGCCTTAGATGGTGGGAAAATGATATTTTTGATAACTGAAGCAATTAGAAAAAAACCTGTAGATCCATCAATAGAAGTGAAATTTCAGTTAATTGGATTTATGTTATTAATAGGATTATCAATTTATATAACATTTAATGATATATTTAGAATATTTTAAATATACTTAAGATTATGAAAAAAGAGTTACAAATGAAAGTGAGGAATATATGAATGGTTCAAGAAAACATAAAGGAATAACATTAATAAGTTTGGTAATTACGATAATTGTTATCTTAATTTTAGCAGGAGTATCACTTGTGATGCTAGTAGGAGAAAATGGGATAATTAATCAAGCAGTAAATGCTGAAGATGTAACAATAAAAGCAGAAGCATTAGAACGATTAAAATTAGCAATAAATGATTATCAAGTAAATAAATATGAATCAGAAACTAAGAATATAAAAGATTTTTTAGAAGATCCAGATAAATATGGATTTATAGTAGAAGGAGAAGAGTCACCATATATAGTGCATGTAGGCAAATATGAAGGAATTGTATATGAGGATGGTGAGTTTAATGAAGAAACATTTCAGCTATCTGGAAGTAGACCTAAAATCTCAAATATTAAAATCTCAAAAGATGATACAGAAAATGTAGAAGATTATTCGATACAAAAAGGAGAATCTGTAGAAATAGAGTTTGATGTAGAAATAGATGGTGGAGAAATTAAGACAATAACTCCGAGTTTACCATATACAACTGATGGAATTGAAGAAGAAGTAATATTTAGTATAACAACAATGGTTAACGGAATAGAAACTATTAGTAAACAAGTTGTATCAATTAAAGATAAATATGTTAAAACTCCCGTAACTTTAGAAGAAGCATTAAATATGAATATAGTAATTGCTTTTTCGAAAAATGACAATGTTGTCGTAACAGATGAATATGGAAATAATATTGAGATACCATCTGGGTTTGGAATAGCAAAAGATTCAGGACGTAATGCTACAGAAGGTATAGTAATAGAAGATGAAAATAATGGTAACCAATTTGTTTGGGTACCTGTTGGAATAATAAAAACAGGTAGTACAGAAGATGTAGAAATAAAGTTATCAAGATATCAGTTTGATGCTGAAGGAAATTGGGAATATAAAGCAGTTGGAGAAGATGTTGAAAATGCAAATACATGGAATGGAAGAGAATATTTTGAAAAAACAGATATAGATTATAAAAATGCAATTGCTATAAATATAGATGAATTCATTGAAAAAACAGAAAATGCAGGAGGATATTATATAGCAAGATATGAAGCAAGTGATATTGACAATAATGAAATTCCAGAAAGTAAATATGATCAAACAGTATGGAATAATGTAACACAAGCAAAGGCTTCAGAAGCTTCTATAAACATGTACAATAATGCTAATTATACTAGTGATTTGATAAATTCATTGGCATGGGATACAGCACTTACATTCATTCAAACTTTTGGACAATCTAATTATTCGCAACAAAATAGATTAGAAGGTACTGCATTAGCTACAGGTAAAGCAGAAGATGAACAATTAAAAATTAATGACATGGCTTCGAATTTTAGAGAATGGAGTACAGAAATTTCAACTGCAGCAGGGACGCCATGTGTAAGTAGAGGTGGAAATTATAATGGAATGACATATACAGCATGTTATAGACACGGAATAGCTATTGACAAAATAGAGACATATGTGTCTTTTAGAGCAATTATGTATTTAAATTAAAAAAATATCCTTAAATTTGATTGAAAATAAAGTAAAAAAATACTAGTAAAACATTTGACAAAAGAAAAGTTTTAATAGATAATATAAACAGAGAATTTACTGTAGAAAAAAGTGAAAAATACAAAGGAGGACAAAAATGTATATATTTAATAGGATTACGGTTAATCCGCAATTACCAAAAAGAATAAATAAAATAGCAGAAATATCGAATAATTTATGGTGGTCTTGGAACACTGAATTTTTAAGACTATTTCAATCTATAGATAGAGATTTATGGGAAACATCAATGAAAAACCCAGTTAAATTTTTAAAACACGTATCACAAGATAGGTTAGAAAAAGCAGCAAAAGATTCAACATTATTAAAAGAATATGATAAAATAGTAAGTGACTATGAAGATTATATGAATAGTAAAAATACATGGTTTAACAATAATCATGGAAATAATAAAAATGATTTAGTAGCATATTTTTCTGCTGAATATGGTTTGGATCAAACTGTGCCAATATATTCAGGAGGATTAGGAATACTTTCAGGAGATCATTTGAAATCAACTAGTGATTTAGGAATACCTTTAGTAGCAGTAGGATTATTATATAAAAATGGATATTTTAATCAAAAAATTAATGGACATGGAGATCAAGAAACAGAATATCATGATATTGATTTATTTGATTTACCAATTAATCCAGTAAAAGATGAAGCAGGAGATGATTTAACAATACATGTTAAATTTCCGAAAAGAAGAATATATTTAAAAGTCTGGGAAGTAAAAGTTGGTAGAACAACTCTATATTTATTAGATTCAGATATTGATAAAAATCATGAAGAAGATAGAAATGTAACATTAAGATTATATGGTGGAGATCAAGAAATGAGAATACGCCAGGAAATAGTTTTAGGTATGGCAGGTGTTAAATTATTAACAGAATATTTAAAATTAAATCCAACAATATATCATATGAATGAAGGACATTCATCATTCTTAACATTAGAATTAATGAAAAATATAATAAAAGAAAAACAAATATCATTTGATATGGCTAAAGATATTACAAGTTCACAAACAGTATTTACAACACATACACCAGTACCAGCAGGAAATGATATATTCCCAGTACATCTAGTAGAAAAATATTTCAAAGAGTTTTGGCCTTTATTAGGATTGACAAGAGAAGAATTTTTAGCTTTAGGTGTAAGACCAAATGGAAATATTGAAGATGGATTTAATATGGGAATATTAGCTCTAAGGATAGCTGGGTTGAAAAATGGAGTTAGTGAACTTCACGGTGCCGTTTCAAGAGAATTATTTGGAGAAGTTTGGCCTAATATTGCAGCGAGCGAATCACCAATTACATATGTAACAAATGGTATTCATACATGTTCATGGTTAGCGCCAAAATTAAAAGAATTATTTAATAAGTATCTAGTTCCATATTGGCAAGATAATATGCATTTAAATAGTGTATGGGAAAAAGTTAATAATATTCCAGATGAAAAATTATGGAATGTTCATATTGAAAGAAAAGAAAAATTAATTAAATTAGTTAGAGAAAGCACAATTGAAAGATTAAGAAGAGCTGGATATCATTATGATGAAATAAATGATATTGTTTCTAAATTAAATTCAAATAATTTAACAATTGGTTTTGCTAGAAGATTTGCTACATATAAAAGAGCAACATTAATATTTAAAGATATAGAAAGAATAACACAAATATTAAATAATTCAGATAAACCAGTACAATTAATATTTGCAGGAAAAGCACATCCAGCAGATAAAGCAGGACAAGATTTAATTAAACATATTCATGAAATGTCTATGATGCCACAATTTAAAGGAAAAATATTCCTATTAGAGAATTATAATATTGCTATGTCTAGATACCTAGTTAGTGGTGTGGATGTATGGTTAAATAATCCAAGAAGACCAATGGAAGCTTCAGGAACAAGTGGACAAAAAGCATCAGTAAATGGTGTAATTAATTTCAGTGTTCTAGATGGTTGGTGGGCTGAAGGTTATGACCAAACTAATGGATGGACAATTGGAACTAATGCAGAATATGATTCATATGAAATTCAAGATTCAGCGGATAGTGAAAGTATGTATTATACATTAGAAAATAAGATAATACCAATGTACTATGATAGAGATGTTAATGGAATATCACATAAGTGGATTAAGACTATGAAAAATTCAATTATAACAACAGGTGGAGAGTATAGCACTGCTAGAATGTTAGTTGATTATGCAAATAACTTGTATGTACCATTAATGAATTTAACAAAAAGTTATTATAGAGATTTAGATAAAGTTTCGAGATTTAATACATGGAAAAAAGATGTCCATGTAAATTGGAAAGATGTTAAAATATCACAAATAAAGCAAGTTGAAAATGTAACTGTAGATGCAGGAAACAATTTAGACGTAGAATGTGAAGTTATACTACCTAACATAGAAATTAGAAATATTTCAGCAGAAGTATATTATGGTAAAATATTAGAAAATGGAATTGTTGAAGATGTTAAAATAATACCAATGGAATTAAAAGAAGTAAATGAAGCAGAGAAAAAATATAAATATATTGCTAAAATAGAATTAACAACTGGTGGGAATTATGGATATACATTTAGAATTATGCCAAAACATGATATGATTTTAGAACCTGCAAATTTAGATTTAATTAAATGGGTAACTAAGTAAAAATATTTTAATACTAAGTAGAAATTAAGTAAAAACTAAATATAAATCAAGTAAAAACTAAATATAAATCAAGTAAAAACCAAATATCGATTGAATAAAAGTAAAAAAAAAGAGCAAATTGCTCTTTTTTTTGTTAAGGTATTTGGCCGATTGATTCTAAACAAATTAAATATGGTGCTCCATAAATAATTTTCAAATAATCTAGTGGTAAGAGATTAAGTAGTTTATCTTCTGCATAATCCCTTTGAGAAATTCGTTTACCATAAAAGATTTTTTCAGAATTGATTGTATCTACATACATTCCTGTTCTAGTCCAAATTTTAGGATATTCTAAATTTAATGATAAGATTAAACTATATAAGTTTATAAATTTCGAAATATTAACTTCAAATCGATAGCTATAACTATTATCGCTATTTTTAACACTGAATTTAGAATATTTAGACAAAGCTAAATTAATACGATTCTCATCTATAATACGCTTATTAAAAGTTTGATTTGATTTTAAATTATCAAAGTGAAATTGCATATATAATCTGATATCACTTGATTTAAAATCATTTTCAGATGTTTCAGTTGAAAAATAAAGAAATGCAGTTAAATCTTCATTAAACATATAGATGTCATCTTTCCAAACTTTATCTAGATCGTATTCTAGTGGATTAGATAATTTACTTTCATGTTCTCTGCCATATTGGGAAATAACATTAAAGCCAAGTCTGTTTAAACGAGATATTATGTCGTTTTTGCTTTTAAACTCAAAATTCCTATTACGCCACTGATTAATTGCTCTTCGCATTCTCCGAGATATTAATTGTCCATTTTTCTTACTGTTTTTTCTCATAATAATACTCCTTTTAAAATTTGTTTGTCATGTTAGTCTTAACTTTCTCAATTATGAATTACATAATTGAATACAAAAATACGTATAGATTATTATAACATATATTAATTATATTTGCAAGATTTTGTCAATACAATTTACATAAAGCGATAAAAATATCATGAAAATATTGAAAAAATTCATGAAAACTGTTAAAATAGAAGGTATATGTAGATACATATTTAGAATTATTAATATCATGATAGGAGGAATAATTATGATAAGTATAGCTCAATTCATCAATGTAATGAGGCTGTTAAAAGCCCGGAAGGTAGAAGAAAATTCATATTATACAGGAAAAGATAATCCGACATTTGAAATAAAAGGAATATACTTTAGACATTCTGGAAAATATTTTATTTGTACATATAACAAAGAAATTCCTGTTGAAATAAGAGAAAAAGCAAAAGAAATATTAGGAGATAAAGGTAATAGGGGTGTTCATTTTTGGTATGGTGAAATTCATACAGTACTAGGTCTTGTGACTGTTGTTACAATGATTAACAATAATTATACTCAAGAATATGTTAATAGTATAATAGATAAAGTATATCAAAAATTATTTAAAGCATATGTAGTAAATAAAAAAATAAATTTTAAGACTTCAGAATATAGTATTGAAAAAATCACAGTAGTGCTAGAAAAGTTTCATAGGATTACAAATCCTCTTCTTAGTAAGGAGTTGAAATTAATAAATCCAAATTTATATGAAAATAAATTGAAATTGTGGTATGATCTTGAAAATACAAGCTATGGTTGTATTACTTTGAAAACAGATGAGTATTTTATTAATTTTAAAAGAAAAAATAAGAAATGGGCATTTAGATATGAGGATGATGAAAATGAATCTATAATAACACATTATTATGATCCGAAGGAATATAAAGAAGAAATTCTTTTTATAAGATATTACACGAAAAATGAAAATTCAGATATCTCGACAGAATATAGATTGAATTTAGGACTACAAACAGGGTCTATATTAGATGAAGATAAAAAAATGAATGAGCGATTAATTTCACAAATAGAAATTGATTTAGTTATTCAAAAAATAGAGCAAGCTATACGAAATATTGAGGAAAATATTATATCTCAAATAACTATTTAAGGATTTAGAAATAGTCAATTGTCTATTGTTAACTAAAATTAAGTTGTTGATATAATAAAATGAATTTTAATTATGATAATTTATTATTCAAATAAGTTAAAAGTAAAAAACGTTTCAAATGAAACGTTTTTTGCTTTTGCTAATTACCAAGAAACTCTTTTGACTTGTCGCACATTTGCTTTACTGTCAATGATTTCAATCCATATTAAAATTGTTAAATCGCCTTTTTGAAGGCCATAAATAATTAGGCCATCTTCATTACCACGTGATATAATATTCATATGAATAAAATCTTTTTCATTTAGTATCAGCCCATCTGCTTCAAGTGCTTTGTTTTGAAGTTCTTTGATAAATTTTTTGTCTAGCATTTTTGTCTCCTTCTCGGCATTAGCCTCATCATGTGTTTAATGTACTGTAAAACAGGAATATTAAATGTTCTACAAAATTTAGTATAACATGGTATACATAAAAAGTCAATTGATGGAATTATAGTTGAGCTGCTGAAAATAAAATTCCAATATTATCACTATATATTTTATCAAATTGTTCAATAGGCAAAGGATTTACGCCTAATCCTGCCTCAATTGTATATCCCGGTTTATTATAATTTAAGATAAACCAATCTTTATAGCCAGCAAAACTAGAATTATATGGAGTATCTAATAATGGATACCCACTTATATTAGATAATATTTCTCCTATATATTCACTATCAGGTGGATCGAAAGATTTGAATTTCCAAAATATAACTTCACCTTGCGTATGATATGCTAAAATTAGCCTAAAATCATGTTTTTTAGTAAAATTAAAGACAGCAAGTGATTCTGGTTCAGAAAGAGGTTCATATCCAACAAAATCTCTAGGTGCAGGACTTGTAAATCCTTGAGAATACTTAATTTCTTTAGACTGCTCCCAATCTGCAGGGAATTGTAAATTAAGGTCAATTCCAGAAATATTAGCTTTCCATCCATCAGGGAATGGTATGTTAGGATAATTGTTAGAAATATCTTTTGCATTTAAATAAGATATATTACTGGAATCTAGTGCACCAGTCACTAAATCTACACCGTCTGGGTTAACCATTGGCATAATATATATAGTTGAATTTGCATAAAGATCATTTATATTATATCCAATAAAATTAATGTTTTCAGTTAGTGCTTTAGAATAATCTTCAATAAATTTCATCAATAAAGGGCTAGTAATCCATTCATTAGCATGGTAAGAGGCAGAATAGAATACAGTATTGGAACCTTTTCCAATTTTTATAACAGGTAAATCTTTTCCCATTACGCTAAAACCAGAGTTTTCTGACTTTAAAAATGGATAAGTTTTTAATAAAGCTTCAAGGTTAAGCATCATAATATCATAAGAATAACTAATATCAGTTGATACTATATTATTAAATGGAATAAGTAATTTTATTCCACTTCTAATAAAATTTTCATTTCTTATATTTGGGTTTGCAATTTTAATTCTATTTATAGTAGTATCAAAGGCATTAGCTATTGAATAGAGTGTATCATTGTTTTGGACAATATAATATGTATAACCATTAATATATGGTAATAATTGAATCCATGTGTCTGTGCCTACAATACCATCAACAGATAATCCAAATTGAGATTGAAAATTTTTAACAGAGTTTTCTGTTTTTAAATCAAATAAGTTTGAAATTTTAGAGTCATAATATCCTATAGATTTTAATGTACTTTGTACTAATTCAACTAAAGGACCTTTTGACATAAGTTTTAGAGTTTTCATATAATCACCTAATGTATATTATGAAAAATAATATGAATTGTGAATTTAAATAGAGAATATCAATTATTATCTGTATGAAAATAATTGAAGAAAAATAAGAGTAAATATAAGTGATACATATATTTACTCTTATTTCATATTAAATTATTAATTTATTGGTATTTATGAAACGTTCATATCAAATGTTTTAAGAAACTCTAGCATTCGATAAAAATTATCATCATTTTGATAATATTTTTTATCATATTCATACCAAACATCAAAAACAGTTTCAGCACCATTTTTAATTAATGATTGAATTTTTGGGTTTGAAGTAAAATCATTATTTATCTCAGATAAATTTTTGAAAAATCCATTATCTTGATAGAATTTAGAGTTAAAATCAGCATCTAGTTTATCACACAAATTAGCAAATATAGATTCATTTGTTTTTTTCTCATTAAATTCTGTAAATAAATCTTTTAAAATACATCCTTTATTAAGAAGGTTTGATAATTTTGACATTGATTCATTCTCTAAATCAGATTTTTCGTCAAGTGAAACATTTGAGAAAGGAGTAAAATCTGGAATTAGTGATTCAGGTAAGTCATGAATGGCAAGCATTATCATTACTTTAGAAATATCAATATCGTAATTGAATTCTGAATACATTGAAAATGCTATTAACCCTGCACTCCAAGAGTGAGCAGCTATAGTTTCTGGATTCTTGCAAGTTGTTTCCCAGTTTGTCCATCCAGTCCGAACTTTAGTCTTTAAAATTTGGACTAAAGTCATAAATTGTGTTAGATTAGAAAATTTAAGTTCTTCTTTCATAAAAAATCCTCCGTAAAATTATTTTGGTGTCTCGTGTCATAAAGTAAAACCAGAGGTAATACATTTATTGTAAATAAGTATATCAAAAATATATTGAGAAATCAAGCATTAACGAGAATCAAAAATATGAATATACAAAAAGATATATATTTATTGATAATGTATATTAAATATAGTATAATATATATTATACGGGGGTGTAATGGTTTCGACATTGCATTAGAAGTATGAATTGCAAGTAGTGGATGGTTGCTTTGGCCACTATAAAAAAGCAAAAAATAAATATAAACGCTGATAATAAAGAATTAGCTTTAGCTGCCTAATTGCAGCTTCGTCTTACCAAGTATCCCACATATTTGGATTAAGGCGCAATAATAGTGGGAAACAAAACTATTCTTTTCTTTGGGGATAGGGGGTAACTTAAAAGATATATTATATTTTAACCTGTTTGTTGGTGAAAATATAATGAAAATAAAAAACAAACTAAACTTGTAGACATTTGTATGGAAAATGTTATGGACAGGAGTTCGACTCTCCTCATCTCCACCAACAATACAATAAATAATATCTAAACTATAGGTAAAACCTATAGTTTATGTATTATAATACGTTAAGCTGTATAGGCTAAAATAAGATCATCAAATAAATGGTATGAAAAAGATTTGGTAGTAAAATAGTATTGTAAAATATAAAAATAAGTAAAAGTAAGCAAAAATTTGATAAATGTATAAACATTATAGGAGTTTGTTATGAAAAAAATTGAATGGAATATAAAATCATCATTTGATGAATTATTAAGAAATATATTTGAAAAATTGGAAAAAGTACCATTAAAAGAATGTGAATCACCAAAATCACTAGATCAAATAATGTTTGACTTGTATTTAGAATCAGATGAAAAAGAAAATATGTTATTTAGTGAATTTAAAAAAGATATGTTTAGAATTGCTACAAGTACGACAATAGAAGAATTTAAAATATATACATATAATGTATCAAAAGAATTGAAAAAATATATAGAACAAAATGTTTTCCATGAATATGAAAAAAATGATAAAGCACATGGTATTATTCATATTAAAGAAGTAATCAGACGAGCATTTGCATTGAGGGAAACATATAAGCTATATGATTTAAATGATGATATGATATATGCAATAGCAGCATATCATGATATAGGGGCATATCATGGCAAAGAGCAACATGCTGAAAGGGCAGCACAAATATTTTTGAATGATAAGAACATGGAAAATTTTTTTTCTGAAGAACAAATTAAACAAATATCTAATGCAATAGGAGAACATAGTTCATCTAAAGAAATAGATAGTGATAACGATATTAGTGAATACGGTAAATTAGTATCATCAGCAGACAGAAATACTACTATTGAAATGGTGTTTAAGAGAAGTTTTTATGTAGCGCAAGCTAAGAAGGAGAGAAAAGATTTAAGTATAGAAGAATATTTAGAATTTACACATAATAGGTTAAGCAATAGATATAATTCGGAGAATCCTGAAAATATGTTTTATGAAGATGAAGTATATAAATATTTTTTAGAAGAGATGAAAACGTTATTGCTAGATAAAGAAATGTTTAAGAGCAAATATTGTGAAATAAATAATATAAAGTCGAGAAATGATAAAGTAACAGATTATATTGAGGTTGAAAAATCATATAATTATAAAAATATATGTAGAGATATAGATGAGAAATGTGAAAGATAAAAAAGGGGAATATTAAAACGAAAAAATAGCAAAAAATGAGGGTGTATTTATTATGATTAGAGAGAAAATTAAATCAAAAAATAAAATAAAAGGAAGTACAGTTAAAAAGATAGGAATTGGTGTAATAATCCTAATATTGATAATAGTTCTAGCTATATGTATTTACTTGTTTGATATATATGAAGCAGATGAAGAATCTAAGAGAATTTTAGATGAAGGAGAATATATAATACAAGATAAATATATAGAATTAGATGTCGGAAGTGATATGGGAATAATATTTTATCCAGGAGGAAAAGTAGAATATGAAGCGTATTTACCAATTTTAAAAAAATTAAGTGATTATGGTATAAATATATATTTGGTTGAAATGCCATTTAATTTAGCAATATTTAATGAAAATGCAGCAGATGATATAATAAATAACAATCCAGAAATAAGAGAGTGGTACTTAATGGGTCATTCTTTAGGTGGAGTGACAGGTAGTAACTATGCGAAAGATAATGAAGATAAAATAACAGGATTAATATTGTTAGGATCATATAATTATGCAGAATTTGCAGAAGAAAAGACATTAACAATTTACGGTGAAAATGATTTGTTAATGGCACAAGATATTGAATATGATATTAATGTATATGAAATAGAAGGTGGAAATCATGCTCAATTTGGAAATTATGGAATTCAAGATGGTGATGGAGTAGCAGAAATAACTACAAATGAACAACAAGATATTGCTATTTCAATAATTTTAGAGTTTATAGGAAAAACTGAAAGTATAGTAGAAAGTGAACAGATGGTATATTAAAAATATATCATTTGTTTTTTTGATTCTCTATGATATAATAAGACTAAAAAATGAAGTGAATACAATTAATAAAATGAAATGGAGAGATGAATAATATTAGTGATATGGAAGAAAAAGAATCAATAAATTTAAAAGAATTAGATGACAAAAAAACAAACAAAAAAAACATATGGAAGAATATCGTAATTATACTATTAGTAGTAAGTCTTATAATTAGTACATATATGTTTGTATCCCCAGTTATATTAACGAGAATTTCTAAAGCAGAAGAAGTAACAAATACAGAGTTAGATATGTTATTTTCTACGGATTATGAATATATTAGAGAAAGATTTTTAAAATATGCTACTGAAATAGATAGAAAAAACGTAAGTATAGAATCATATCCTATTAATGAGCAGGATGGATTGTATATTGATTCAATAATGATCGATGCTGATG
The DNA here is from genome assembly GCA_964370265.1 of uncultured Clostridium sp. Classification (GTDB taxonomy): domain Bacteria; phylum Bacillota; class Clostridia; order TANB77; family CAG-508; genus CAG-269. Next base: position 168,571 of record CAYJIP010000001.1, read on the forward strand.
AAAAAAAAGAAAATTTAATTGTTATTACTACAGGAGTGCATGGAATAGAAGGATATGTAGGTGCAGCTATGATTGATGAATTTATGAAAAATACATTACCAACATTAAATGCTAATACAACTGGAGTGAAAATAATTTCAAATGTAAATCCTTATGGGGTGAAATACGGAAGAAGATATAACGAAAATAATGTAGACTTGAATAGAAACTTTATATACAATTGGGAAGAATATAATTTGGATTCAAATACAGAATATCCTAAAGTACATGAATTATTTGAAAAAGATACACCGATTGGAAATATTGGGATGCACGAACTTCAATTTTTAGGAGATTTGGCAATAAATGCTGTAACAGAAGGTGTCGATACAATTACTAATGCCTTATTAACAGGGCAATATAGATATCCTAGTGGAGTATATTATGGTGGTAATGGAGATGAAAAATCAACCGAATATTTAAAAACTGAATTTGATGAAATTATTTTATCAGGATATGAAAATATCATATATATAGATATACATACAGGTTATGGCGATAGAGAGAATATGACTATTTTTAATACTGTCGATGATATGAGGACAGAAGCAGAAACAATAGAAGATTTTGGATATGAAACAGTTTTGGCATACGATTCTGAAGAATATTATGCAACAGAAGGAGATACAACAGAATATTTTATGAAAAGAAGTGGTGAAATAGCGCCAGAAGTGAATACTTTTGCAACTTGCTTTGAATTTGGAACTTTAGGAGATGACTTATTTGCATCTATATTATCATTAAAATATACGGTAGATGAAAATAGAAATTATTTTTATCCTACTGAAGTAGAAGAAACTGAAATAATATTAAGTCAAAGATATTTAGAAATGTTTGCACCAACAGAAGAAACGTGGAGAGAAAAAGCGATACAAGATTTTAACACAGCAACAGAAGGTGTATTAGCTAATAAGTTGTATTGACAAAGTAATAGTTAGAGTTATATAGTTTTATTCCATGAAAAGTATTGAAAAATCGCATAAAATATTATATAATCTTCAAGAAAAGTAAAAAAAAATATATATTCGACAAAATTCGACAAAAGAAAATATGTAAATTTGTTATAATATTTTTAAGCTTAATAAAGGAGATGATCTTATGGATGCAAAAACAATTGAAATTAATAAAAGAACAGTTGAATATTTGGAAAAAACAAAGAAAAAAATGAATAATTATGAAGTTGAAAGAAAAACACTAAATCAATATTATGAAAAACATATAAAAGAAAGCTCAGAAAAAATTTTAGAAGAATGGGAATGTTATTTAAATAAAATTGAAAGCCAGTTAGTTTCTGAATAAAAATATTCAGAAACTAACAAAAAAATTAAAAATGTAAAAAATTAAAAATGTAAAAAATTAAAAATGTAAAAAATTAAAAATGTAAAAAATTAAAAATGTAAAGAATTAAAAAAATGGTTATTATAGAATAACCATTTTTTTTGTGTAATCTAAATTGTTCCAAGAATCGTATTGATAACCAATAGTATATACATTTGTTGCAAATATATCTTTTTCGAACATTGTTTTAAGTGATTTATTTTGAGTCGAATCCATAAATTTTTTCACTGATGTTATAATTTCTAATTTAGGGTTTGCTTTAACTGCTTCAGATATTAGGAATTTACCTCTATTATTAAATCCTAAAACTCTAACATACGGTTGAGTTATTTTTTTTGAAAGCTCTATATCTTTTTTTGTAATGCCAAGTAATGCATAAACCATAATTCTTTGAATTCGAGTATTTGTATATCTTTTGCTTTTAATTATATTTAAAAATTCAACTAAGCTATTACATGAATTAGCAGTATTTTTTATAGCATACTCTAAACCTTCAGATACATCAGGTAAATCTGCTATTTCTTCAACACTCATTTTCCTTAAAAGATATATAATCTGTTTGTCAAAAACAGAGATATCAGGAATTATATGCCCGTTTCTCATATTAGTAATTATAGAAGAATATGTTGGTTCTGGTAATAAATTCCTTAAGATATCGAATCCATTGTTTTTAATTATATTTCTAATTGCTGTTGCACTTGCAATATTTTCAGTAGGGTCTAAATCGTGATATCCAACATTATATCTTTTAATAATATTTGGTTGAATATTAGATTTATGTTTTTTTAAAGCTTTTAAATATTCAATTCCTAAAATATTATTAGGTGATGATAGTATATTTTCTGTATTATTTGGAATATTTAAATAAGTAGATAGTGCATTTTCTCTAGCTTTCGGAAAAGAGAGTCCTTTATCTAATTCACTAGTTAAAATTGTTTTATATTTTTTTGGTTCTTTAGATAAAATTTCAGAATATTTATTTAGTGTTTGTAAATCATTTGTTTCGGCACCAAAAGAAATGTAGTCTACAACTTTTAGTGATTCTAATATTTTGATAGCACCATCAGCGAAATTTTCAGCACTTGAAATAGAGTATAGTAAAGGTAACTCAATAACTAAATCTACACCTGATTTTATAGCTGCTTCAGCTCTAGACCATTTATCTAAAAGAGCAGTATTACCTCTTTGTGTAAAATTACCACTCATTATGGCTACAGTATATGTTGCACCAGTATCTTTTTTTGATTGTAAAAGATGATATAAATGACCATTGTGAAATGGATTATATTCAGCAATTATTCCTAAAACTTTTCCCATAAAAAACCTTTCTTGTTTATTTTTAAATTTATGATATAATAATAGCATAAATTTAGCTAAAATTCAATTGAAAGGTGAATATAAATGGAAAAAATACAAATTTATACAGATGGAGCTTGTTCAGGAAATCCAGGACCAGGAGGTTGGGGAGCACTTCTTATGTTTAAAGGGAATAAAAAAGAGATATCTGGATATAAAGAAAATACAACAAATAATATCATGGAGTTAACAGCAGTTATTGAAGGAATAAAAATATTGAAATATCCATGTGATATTCAACTATATAGTGATAGTGCATATGTTGTAAATGCATTTAAGCAAAAATGGATAGATTCTTGGGTTAAAAATAATTGGAGAACAGCATCAAAAGAACCAGTAAAAAATCAAGAATTGTGGAAAGAATTATATGAATTGACAAAAATTCATAACATAGAATTTATAAAAGTAAAAGGGCATAGTGATAATGAATTTAATAATAGATGTGATGAACTAGCAAGAAATGCAATCGTAAAACATTAATATTACAATTGTATTACATAATACAAAAACATTGCATAATATATGATTTTAAAATATAATTAAGTTGAATTTTTAATAAAAGGAGATTAGGATGGAAACATTTGCAAGTTATGTTTTTAATGAAAAAGAATTAGCTGAAAAAATGGAAGTTATATATTATTTATCAAAAAAAGTAAATATATTTTTTGACAAATCTATAATTTTTAGAGCAGAAATAGCAAGACTATTTTTGGAATATCTACAAGAAGATGGACTTGATAAAGAATTAGTATTAACAGCAGTATTGTTATGTAATTGTAAAAAAGTAGATAATGCACAGAATTTAAACAAAGTTCATAGATATGCAATTGAGGGATCTATATTCTTAAAGACTTTAGGGTTTGAAGATAGATTTTGTAAAATATGTGAAGAAGTTAATAGATATAGTGGAAGTAATCCTAGAGAAAAAGAAAGTGATATACTAGAATTGATAGATCAATTTGGAGGTATGTTATTAGACAGGCCGGAAAGACAAGGATTTGGTGCTGATGAAGCGATGGTTTTATTAGAACATAGAAACTTAAAAACATACAAAAATAATTATCTTGATAAATTCAAAAAGTTTGTAGTTGAAATTGAAAAACTAGAAATAGTAGAGAGAACTAGTATGTCAGTTTTAAGAAGATTGGCTAAACTATATAACCAATGTGATAATTTACCAGTATTTATGAGAAGTGTAATTGAAGATTTTCAACCAAAGGTTAATGGTTTAATGGATCAAACATTTAAAATTGTTGAAAAGAAAAAAAGTATACCTGTAAAAGAGGTTATTGATGTTCAAATTGAAAAAGAGAAAAAAGTAAAGCAAAAAAATGAAAAAATAGAAGATGTGTTGTTGAATTCAAATAAAACAATGTTTAGCAAAGAAACAACATTAAAAGTATTGAAAAAAATAGAAAATAGAAGAATAGAAATGGAAACAGAATAGGGGTTAAAATGTACGAGATATTTGCAGATTTACATGTACACATAGGAAGAAGTGAAAGTGGAAAACCAATAAAAATAACAGCATCTAGATCATTAAATTTTGCAAATATTGCAAGAGAATGTGAAGAGAGAAAAGGAATAAATGTAGTAGGCATAATTGATTGTGCCTCTCCTTATGTTATAGAGGATATAGAAAAATTCTTAGAAACAGGAGATGCATATGAATTAGAAGATGGTGGAATAATATATAAAGATAAAGTATGTATATTATTAGGTAGTGAAGTTGAAACAACAGAAGTATCAAGAAGTAAAAAATCCGGAAGTGCACATAATATATGTTTTTTTCCACACTTAAAAGATATAAAAGCATTTTCGAAAAGAATGTCGAATCATATTAATAATATAACATTAAGTACACAAAGAGCAAACATATCTGGATATCAGTTAATTGATATAGTAGAAGAATATAATGGAATATTAATTCCAGCGCATATATTTACACCACATAAAAGTTATTATGGTAATTGTGTAGATAGATTAAAAGATATATTTAAAGAAAAATTTGATAAAATACACACAGTGGAATTAGGGTTAAGCTCTGATACTTTTTTAGCAGATACTATAAAAGAATTGGAAGAAAAAACATTTTTAACTAATTCAGATTCTCACTCATTACCGAAAATTGGTAGAGAATATAATAAAATGTTAGTTAATGATATTTCATTTGTAGAGATTGTTAAAGCATTAAAAAATGAGGATGGAAGAAAAATAATTGCAAATTATGGTTTAGATCCTAATTTAGGAAAATATCATAGAACATTTTGTGACGATTGTGAACAAACAATTAGTACACTAGAACCGGTAGAAAAATGTCCATATTGTGAAAGTAAAAGTGTTACTTTTGGAGTTTTTGATAGAATTGAATTAATTAGTGATAGATTAGAGACTAAAAGTCCTAAACATAGACCACCATACATATATCAAGTTCCTTTAGGATTTATTCCAGGAGTAGGAGGAAGAACAATAACAAAATTATTGGATAATTTCGAAACAGAAATGAATATAATCCATAAATTATCTTATGATGACATAGAATCTGTAGCAGGAAAAAAAGTTGCTGAAAATATAATTAGTGCTAGAAATGGTGATTGTACAGTTGAATCTGGTGGTGGAGGAAATTATGGAAAAATTTCTGCCAAAAAGACAAACAAAAAAGTTGCTAGTAAAAAATAGATAAAAATAAAGAGTGAACATATTAAGTTCTAAAAATTGAGTTATAGAATAAAGATTAAGTATTAATATAAACAATTAAGGAGAATAGTATGTTAAGAAACAAAAGATTTAAAATTTTTGAAAATATAAAGAACCATATACAAATAAATTTAAGAGAATATTTAACAGTTTTTTTAATTTTTGTAGTTGGTATATTTATAGGCGTATTATATATCAATAATATATCAGAACAAGAAAAACAGGAAATTATTATATATTTTCAACAATTTATATCAAATTTCAAAAATGTTGAAACTTTAAATTTACTAGAGTTATTAAAAAGTAGTATAGTACAAAATGTATTTATAGCAATAGTGATTTGGTTTTTTGGAACAACCGTAATAGGTATACCAGTAGTTTTCTTAACGATACTATATCGAGGTTTTTGCTTAGGGTATACTATATCTACTATAATAACAGTGTTTGGTGCAGGTCAAGGCTCTATTTTTGTTTTTAGTATGTTAGTTATTCAGAATATATTATTTATACCAGCAATACTTGGAATTGGAGTATCAAGTATAAGACTGTATAAATCAATAATTAAAGATAGAAAAGTAGAGAATATAAAATTTGAAATAATAAAACATACAATTTTTTCAATAATAATGTTGATTATTATTTTAGTATCATCATTATTAGAAGTATTTGTATCAAATAATTTATTCAAAATGATAGTTAATTATTTTTAGTGAATAATTATTTTTGAAAATATAAATATAGAATAAATAACTAATAATTAATTGAAAAAAAAATATATATAAAGAAAAAATATATAAAGAAAAAATATTAAAAAGATGAAAAAATATAATACAAAAAAATGATAAGAAATATAAAAGAAAGAATATAAAAATATAATTATTTTTGCAAATACTATTTACAATTTATTGATTGTTTGATATAACATAGCAAGAAACGAAAGTTTATGTAAATGAATTATTTTTATATTATAAGGAGTAGGTATAAATGGAAAGACAATTAAAATACTTTTTTGATTTTTTAGAAAATAATAAAAAATTATCAGAAAATACTTTACAATCGTACAAAAGAGATTTAAAACAATTTAAAAAATACATAGAGGCATGTGAAGTTCCTTATAATAGAGTGAAGGAAGATGATATAAATGATTATATTAGAGAATTACAAGAAGAAGGAAAAAAACCATCAAGTATTTCAAGATGTATAGCATCAATAAGATCATTTTATCAATTTGCGGTTAAACGTAAAAAATTAAAAGTAGATCCAACAAGCAAAGTTCAATCACCTAAAATAGAAAAAAGAAAACCACTAATATTAACTGCTAAAGAAGTAGAGTTATTATTAAACCAACCAAAAGATGTGGATTTAAAAGGTGTTAGAGATAAAGCAATGTTAGAATTTGCATATGCGACAGGAATGAGAGTAACTGAAATAATATCATTAGATATGAAAAATGTGAACTTAGAAGAAGGTTACGTTGTTTGTGACAATGTAGATAAAAAGCGTAATATACCATTAGGAACAATATCATTAAATGCATTAAAAGATTATGTTACAGAAGCAAGAGACGTATTATTAAAATCAGAGGAAGAAGAAGCACTATTTGTTAATGTTAATGGTTCAAGATTAACTAGACAAGGTTTCTGGAAAATAATAAAATACTATAAACAACAAGCAAACATTGAAACAGATATAACACCACATGTATTAAGACATTCATTTGCAACACATTTATTACAAAATGGTGCAGACTTAAAAGCTATCCAAACAATGTTAGGTCATTCAGACATTTCATCAACACAAGTATATATGCAATTTCAAGATGAAAGTTTAAAAGATGTATATAAAAGTGCTCATCCAAGAGCTTAAGTAAAAATAAAATAAACTGAAAAAATATTTAATAATATAAGAGTATAATTGAGGTAGAAAACGATAAGAGTTTCTATCTCTTTTAATGTTAAAAATATATAAAATAAATATAGTAAGAAATATAATCGAAACATAAGAAGTTTTGTAGAATGTATATAAATTTTAATTTGTATATTGTAAAATATTAATAATTTAAAAATTAATTTTTTAATCAATATAAAAGTTTGATCTAAAGTTTGGTCTAAAGTTTCAATTCTTAAAAATTCAAAAACAAAACATTTTTTCGTGAAAATGATTAAGTTTCATTAGAAATATAGACAGATATAAATAAAAAATATATAATAGAAGGGTATATATTTATTGTAAATAAGGATATATACAAATATTAAAAAATAATATGTAAAAAGGAAATGAGTATGAAAAAGAAGGTATTATTTATTTCGAGCACTGGTGGACATCTAAGTGAGCTTATGTCATTATCATCACTGTTTGAAAAATATGACTATCATATTATAACTGAAAGAGATAAAGCAAATATAACTTTAAAAGATAAATATAAAGATAAAATAGATTTCTTACCATATGGGACAAGAGCAAAACTTTTAGTATATTTGGTTAAATATATATATTTATGTTTTGAAACTATATATTTATATTTTAAAGTGAAACCTAAATATATAGTTACAACAGGAACACATACAGCTGGGCCAATGTGTATTTTAGGGAAAATATTTGGTGCTAAAATTATATATATAGAAACATTTGCAAATACAAATAAGAAAACAGCAACAGGAAAGATAATATATAAATTTGCAGATTTATTTATTGTACAATGGGAAGAAATGTTAAAAGAATACCCTAAAGCTGTATATGGAGGTTCGATTTATTAATGATATTAGTATTATTAGGAACGCAAAACAATAGTTTTATAAGACTATTAGATAAAATTGAAGAATTAGTAAAAAAAGAGATAATAAAAGAAGAAGTTATAGTGCAATCAGGATATACAAAAAAAGACGATATAGATAATAAAATAAAATTAATTGATTTTATGAGTTTATCAGAATTAGATAAATTAGCAAGTGAAGCACGATATATAATTACACATGGTGGTGTTGGTTCAATAATAATGGCTCTTAAATTAAATAAAAAAGTAATAGCAATACCAAGGTTATCCAAATATAAAGAACATGTAAATGATCATCAGAAAGATATTGTAGAAGTATTTAATAAAAAAGAGCATATAATAGGTATAGATCAAGTAGAATTATTAGAGGATGCTGTAAAAAATATAGAATCATTTAAACCACAAAAATATAAAGCAAATAATAATAAAATGATTAATATTATTGAAGAATTTATAGGGGAATAAGTTGTTGGAGATAGGAGAAATAATTGGAAGAAGATAGAGTAATTAATCCAGGACTTGAAAATCAAGTTGAAGAGAGAATGGAGAATTCTTTAAGACCAAAAATGCTTGAAGAATATATAGGACAAGATAAAGTAAAAGAAAATATGAAAATATATATTGAAGCTGCTAAAAAAAGAGGAGATGCACTGGATCATGTTCTATTGTATGGACCTCCAGGATTAGGAAAGACAACGTTATCAAATATTATTTCAAATGAAATGAATTCAAATATCAAAGTAACATCAGGTCCAGCAATTGAAAAGGCAGGAGATTTAGCAGCAATTTTAACAAATTTATCAGAATTTGATGTGTTATTTATAGACGAAATACATAGATTAAGTAAAACAGTTGAAGAAATACTATATCCAGCATTAGAAGATTATACATTGGATATAATAATTGGGAAAGGTCCAAGTGCTAGATCAATAAGATTAGATTTACCAAGATTTACATTGATTGGAGCTACTACTAAAGCAGGATCATTAACAACACCATTAAGAGATAGATTTGGAATAGTAGAAAGATTAGAATTATATACGATTGAAGATTTAAGTAAAATCATAACAAGGTCAAGCAAAATATTAGAAGTAGAAATAGATGTAGAAGCTTCATTAGAAATAGCGAGAAGATCAAGAGGGACACCAAGAATAGCAAATAGGCTTTTAAAAAGAGTTAGAGATTATGCACTTGTAATGGGTGATGGAAACATAAATTTAAAAATAACAAAACATGCATTAAATAAGCTAGAAATAGATGAATTAGGGTTAGATAATATAGATAGAAAAATATTAGAAACTATGATAATACAGTATGCAGGTAGACCAGTAGGAATAGAAGCATTGGCAGCAACAATTGGTGAAGAAGTCGAAACATTAGAAGATGTATACGAACCATATTTAATTCAGATTGGGTTTGTAGCCAGAACTTTAAGAGGTAGACAACCATTACCACCAGCGTATAAACATTTAGGATATGAAGAAAATAATTAGGAAAAAAAATAAAAAAATAAAAAAATATATAAATAGAAATGAGAAGATATGAAACTATTATTACATACGTGTTGTGCTCCTTGTAGCATATATTGTATAGATTTATTAAAAAAAGAAAATATAGAACCAACAATATTTTGGTATAATCCAAATATACATCCATATAAAGAATATGAATCACGTAAAAATACATTAGAAAAATATGTAGAAGAGATTGGAATTAAAAGTGTTTTTATTGATAAATATGGATTAAAAGAATTTTGTAAAAATGTTATAACTGATTTAGAAAATAGGTGTAGTAATTATTGTTACAAAATAAGATTAGAAGAAGCAGCAAAATATGCTTCTGAAAATGGATATGATTCATTTTCTACAACACTTTTAGTAAGTCCGTATCAAGATACTGAAAAAATTATAGAAATAGGAAATCAAATTGCTAAAAAATATTATTTGGAATTTGTATCAAGAGACTTTAAGCAAGGGTTTAGAGAAGGGCAAGCAAAGGCAAGAAATAAAGAAATGTATATGCAAAAATATTGTGGATGTATTTTCTCAGAAGAAGAAAGATATTTGGGAAAAAATAAATAACTAACCAATAAAAAGATAATAAATGATTAAAATAAACAAAAAATTAAAAAAAGTAAGTAACAACATTAAATCAGAAATAATACTAAATAAGACAGGGAGATTGAGGAAAAAATGCCAAGTTATGCAATACATGTAGCTATTATGCATGAATATATACGAAAAAACCACATTAATAATAATCATGAAGAATACATCAGTGGTACTGTTTCACCAGATCAAACAAATGATAAAAGTAAAACTCATTATGGAAAAACACCAGCACATTCTAATGTGGCAAAATTTTTAGAAAATAATGAAATAGAAACCCCATATGATATAGGGAAATTTATACATATAGTTACAGATTATTTATTTTATAATAAATATTTAGAAACACCTCTAAATTATAAAAAAGAGATAATGTATGATGATTACAATATCTTAAATGAGAGAATTGTTAAAAAATATAAATTTAAAATATCACACCAAATTAAAGATGTAATGGGGTTTAAAAAAGGTGAATTACAATATTTGAATGAAGAAAAGATATATAATATGATCAATGATATTTCAGATTTAGATATAGAAAAAATTAAAATTGAAGCAAAAGCTGAGAAGTGGAATACATATATTTATTAATATATAAATTATGTATATATGTAATAAAAATTTTTTTGAAAGTATTGATTTATTTTTTTAATATGTATATAATATGATATATCAAAAAAAATTGATGTGAGGAAAATATGAAAGAAAATTATGAAGCTAATATGAGAATATTTAAAGCATTTTGTGATATAAATAGACTGAAAATAATAGATATTCTTAGAACTGGAGAAAAATGTGCGTGTGACTTAATAGAAGAAACAAGTATGACACAATCAGCATTATCATATCACATGAAAATATTGTGTGAATCAGGTATTGTGCAAGGAAGACAACAAGGAAAATGGACACATTATAATATTAATCAAGAAAATTCTATAAAAGCAAGTGAATTATTGATTAAAATAACAGAAAAAAATTAAATGAAAAATATTAATGTAATTAATAGAAATACATGGAGAAAATAATACATAAAAAATATATAACTGAATAAAGATATATAAGATGTATTATTTTTATCAACAACACATCAAAAAAAATTGATATGAAAAAGGGGGATTTAATGGAAGTATTAAATTCAATTTGGTCATTTATTCAGGACGAATTATTAGGAATGAATTGGCTAAATACAGTAGTAGGTAATATATTAACAGGATTAGGGTTAGATATTACAACACAAATAGGAGGAAGTGTACAATTTTTTATATATGATGTCATAAAAATAACAATATTATTATGTTTTCTAATATTCACAATATCATATATACAAAGTTATTTTCCACCAGAGAGAAGTAAAAAGATATTAGGTAGATTCAAAGGAATTTCTGCAAACATAGTAGCAGCCTTATTAGGTACTGTAACACCATTTTGTTCATGTTCTTCAATACCGTTATTTATAGGATTTACTAGTGCAAAGTTACCAGTAGGAGTAACATTTTCCTTTTTAATATCATCACCAATGGTAGATATAGGAAGTCTAGTTCTTCTAACAAGTATATTTGGAACTGGAGTTGCCGTTATATATGTAATACTAGGTTTAGTAATTGCAATAATAGGCGGTAGAATAATTGAAAAATTAGGCATGGATAAACATGTAGAAGAATATATATTAAGTGCTAGTAATGTTGATATTGAAGCAGCAGTTTTAACTAAGAAAGATAGACTAATATATGCAAAAGATCAAATGTTAGGAACATTTAAAAAAGTAGTTCCATATATATTAATTGGTGTAGGAATAGGTGCATTAATACACAACTGGATACCAGAAGAAGTAATTGGAAGAGTACTAGGTGGAGATAATCCATTTAGTGTTATTTTAGCAACAATAATAGGAATACCAGTATATGCAGATATATTTGGGACTATTCCAATAGCAGAAGCATTACTTGCAAAAGGTGCTAATTTAGGAACAGTGCTTTCGTTTATGATGGCTGTTACAACACTATCATTACCATCACTTATTATGCTTAAGAAAGCAGTTAAGCCAAAATTGCTAGCAACTTTTATAGCGATTTGTATGATTGGTATAATTATAGTGGGATTTGTATTCAATGGAATACAACAATTTATTATATAAAATAGGAGGAAATTATGGGATTATTTAATTTTGGTAAAAAGACAGAGAAAGTTCAAGGGCAGTGTGCTTGTGGTGGTATGTGTGACATATCAGATATAGAAAATGCAAAATATATTGTTTTAGGAACTTGTTGTAAAAAAAGCACAGAGACATTTGAAAATGTTAAAAGAGCAATAAATGATTTGGGAATAACAGACAAAGTAGTAAATATAGGAGATATGGCACAAATAGCTAAATATGGTGTAATGCAAACACCAGCATTAGTTATTGATAGTAAAGTTGTATCTTATGGGAAATTAATAACAGTTGAAGAAGCTAAAAAATTAATTGAAAAGAATAAATAATAAACAATAAATAATAAACAATAAATAATAAACAATAAGCAATAAATAACTTAGTAAAAATATTAATAAAAGAAGTTTCAAATAATTTAAAATTAAGAAAAGGGAAAAAACACTAAAAGTTTTTTCTTTTTTATTTTTATAAATTCTAATAAATATATATTTAACTAATTTAGGGAAATAAAGATGATAATCTAAATTTAAGTTAAAAACATAAATAACTAAAATACAACTTAAAATGAGAAAGGATAGAATAAATGGAACTTTTGGATTAAAAATAATTGACAAGGATATGTTATTAGAATATAATGTGCAAGAATTTATCCTTGTATCGGGAGTAAAAAAAGATACTGGTAAGTAATCGAGAAAATAATTATTTTGCGATGGAGGAAATTAAATGTCTAGAGAAAAAAGATTAGGTGTAGTTAATAGTGAATCACGGAATGATAGTAATATCTTTATAAGCTATAATTTAAAGTTTGAGATTTCAAAAAATAAATTTAAAATATTATTTGATATAGATGAAAAAAAGCATCGAATAGAAATTGATATTCTTGAATTAAGTGATTTTGAAAAATTTGAGAAAAATATGATTTTAAAGATAGAACAGATAGGTAGTGCTTTAAAAAATTTGAATGAAGAAGATGTTGTAAATGATATTTATGACAGAATTATTCAAATGTTAAAAGAAGATATTGATTATAATCAAAAAATAGCAATTCATATTTTAGAATATCAAAGAAACGAATTGATAAATTCGAGAAGTGCTATTTTAAAATCAGATAAGTTATATGGATGCTCATTTTTCGAAAATAAAAATAAAACTGAATTTTATATATTTGAAAGTGGAGATTGGTTATATAAATCACCTCATTTGAATATGCAGTTTGATGGAAAAAAAGAAAAAAGTTCATATCAAATCCATGAAGAATCAATATATACTACTGATTTAGAACAGTTAGATTTAAAAATTGCTCAGATCAAGCAAGAAGTTTTGAAAAAACAAGAGAGTTTCAATATTTATGATTAACCCTAATAAAATTTTAAAAAGTTAAGCAAATAAACAAAGCAAATTATTAATTAATAGTTTGCTTTGTTTTGCATGTGGTACTTATTGGTATAAGAATAAAAGAATAAAAAAATATAAAAAATAAAATAAAAAATATCATAACAGTAGTATATAGAGTTGAAAAATAGAAGAGTTGTACATTAAAATAGTTGATAAAATATAAAAAATATGTTAATATATTATGGTAAACCTAAAAAGGTTATGAGTATAATGTAAATAAATAATTCAAGGAGGCATAATTATGTGTGAATTAGAAAAAAGAAAACGGGAATACCTAGAAGAGGATTGGAAACAAATACTATATTTATACACGGAATTTTCAGAAGAACAGTTTTACCAAATGCTTGATATCATGAATATTAAAGAACCGTATCAAATTGAATGTGATAATGAGTTAATTTATGTTAATGATTATACTATAGAATTCATGTGTGGCGGCTACATTAATGTAAGAAAAGTAGATAGTGATTTTGATTATTATGCATTGTATGAATATGATGATGATTATAAAAAACTAGATATTAGACTCAATAAAAAAAGATTAGAGAAAGATAGAACAATTATTGAAATGAAAGCTGATGTGGACTATATTCAAATTAAATTCCACCTTTATGTATTGGATACGGTATCAATAGACTTAAGTAATACTCAAGATAGTACTGAATACTTAAATCAAAATTCACTGTTATTTAATATTGACTTAGAAAAAATTAGCAAGAATATTAAAATAGAGGATGATGTAAAAATAATCTTTAATACATTGTTAGATAATATAAATAAGGAAGAGTGGTTTAAAAAAGATAAAAGGATTGCAATTAAAAAAAATTGGAGAAGAAAAGATAAAGAGCAATATCTTAGTGCTATTAATTCTGAGGTGGGTTATTTACAATATGAAAAAGATGGTATATTGATCGGATTAAGCCAAAACACTGATTGGTCATTAGAATATCCTGATAAAACTATAGAATTTGGAAATGATAAATATAGTGTGTGTTTTAAAATTGAAGATAAAACTTTAGCTAATCAAATTGATATTGAAAAAGAGATTAGTGAAGCTGAAGAACTTGTCAAAAAACTCAGAGAAGAAGAATTTAAAATTAATAATTAATTTTGAATTAAATAGAGATGAATCATGTAATTATTAAACTAGAAAGTTTGATAAACATGATTCATTTTTATGTCATATAATCTTTTATAAAAAGTAAAAAAGTAAAAAAGTAAAGAAAAAATAGAAAAAAGCAAATGGAAATTTAAAGTAAAAGTTGAAATCAAAATAAATACAAATAAAAGAAATAAAAGAATTAAAAGAATTAAAAGCATTGAAAGTATGGAAAGTATTAAAAGAATAAATAAAAATAAACTAAATAATTAATATTAGAAGAATTTAAATATTTGAGAATTTAAATATTAGAAAATTTGAATTTTAATAATAATTTAGTAATTTAAATATAGAAAAAAGAGCATAAATATGATATAGTTATCCATGAAATTAAAAAATATTTTTAATTTCTCAGAAAAGGAGAAGAACATTGAGTAAATTAGTATTGATAGATGGTAATAGTATAATGAATAGAGCTTTTTATGGGATAATGGGAAGCAAAATGCTAACAACAAAAGATGGGAAATATACAAATGCAGTATATGGTTTTCTGTCTATATTATTTAAACTTATAGAAGAAGAAAAACCAGAATACATGGTTGTTACTTTTGATTTAAAAGCGCCAACACATAGACATAAACTTTATGATGGGTATAAAGCAACAAGAAAAGGTATGCCAGATGAATTAAGAGAACAAATGCCAATGATAAAAGATGTGTTAAGAGCAATGAATATAAAAATAATTGAAATGGAAGGTTATGAAGCAGATGATGTTATAGGAACATTATCATGTATAGGAGAAAAAAATGATTTAGATGTAGTGATTCTTTCAGGGGATAGAGATAATTTTCAATTATTAACAAATAGAGTTTCGATAAGAATTCCTAGAACTAAAATGGGAAAAACAGAAACAGAGATATATAATGCGGAAAGAATTAAAGAAGAATATGGTTTAACACCAAAACAATTAATAGATGTCAAAGGATTACAAGGTGATGCGTCAGACAACATACCTGGAGTACCTGGGATTGGTGAAAAGACAGCAATTACTTTGATACAAAAATATAATTCAATAGAAGAATTATATGAAAAAATAGAAAAAAATGAAGATGACTTAAAAGGAAAACAAAAAGAAAAAATAGTTGAAAATAAGGAACTTGCTATTTTATCTAAAACATTAGGTACTATAGATATTCAGGCACCAATTGATCCAGAAATATCAGAATTAATTGTTGGGAAATGGGATGACGAAAAAGTATTAGAACTATTTAAAGAATTAAATTTCAAAAGATTTATAGAAAGATTTTCTTTACTTACAGCTGGAAAAAATGTGGATAATGAAACAAAAAAAGAGTCAGAAGTACTATTTAATATACTTGAAAAAAGTAATGATGAAATATTAAAAATAATCAAAACACAAAGTCAGATAATATTTTATATAGAGACAGAAAAAGATGAAAATCAGGAAAAAATTTTAAAAGAAAAAGTTAAATCTTTAAATATATATAATCCAGAAAATAAAGAAAACTATTATATACAAATACAAAATGAAAATTTAGATATATTTAAAGAAATATTTGAAAATGAAAAAATAAGAAAAGTAAGTATTAGTTTTAGTAAAATATATATATTATTAAGACAATTAGGAATTGAAATTAAAGGATTAGAATTTGATGCTGAAATAGCAGCATACATATTAAATCCAACTGAAAGTAAATATCCAATTGAAAGATTAATGGAAAACTATTTAGGCATAGATATCAATGAACATATTGTAGAAGAAGAAAAAGTTAAACAAAAGCAAATAAATTTATTTGATCAATTAGCACCACAAGAAGAAGATGTAGAAGTAAGTGAAAATATAAAAAATAAATATGCAATATTCACATCATCTATTTTTAAATTAAAAGAAGTTATGATGAAACAAATAGAAGAAATCAATGCAACAAAACTATTTAGAGAAATTGATATGCCGACTATAGAAGTACTTTCAGCTATGCAATGGGAAGGGATATATGTTGATCAAGAAGAATTGAATAATTTTGGAAACGAATTAACAGGTAAAATTGATATATTAGTAAAAGAAATTCATGAAGCTGCTGGAGAAGAATTTAACATTAATTCTCCAAAACAATTAGGTGAAATATTATTTGAAAAAATGAAATTGCCTATTGTTAAAAAGAATAAGAGTGGATATTCAACAGATGTGGATGTTTTAGAAAAATTGAAAAATGAAGATCCAATAATTGAAAAATTACTAGAATATAGACAACTTGCAAAATTAAACTCTACATATGTTGAAGGGATAAAACAATATATAAATCCTAAAACAAAAAGAGTTCATTCGTTTTTTCATCAGACAATAACAGCAACAGGAAGAATAAGTTCAACAGAGCCAAATTTACAAAATATACCTACTAGATTTGAATTAGGGAAAAGAGTTAGAAAAATATTTAAACCAGAAAATGGGAAAATATATTTGGATGCAGATTATTCTCAGATAGAATTAAGAGTATTAGCCCATATATCAGATGATGAGCATATGATAAATGCTTTTAAAAATAATGAAGATATTCATAAACAAGCAGCATCTAAAGTATTTAAAACACCATTAGATGAAGTTTCAAAAGAGCAAAGAAGTAATGCTAAAGCAGTTAATTTTGGTATTGTGTATGGAATAAGTGATTTTGGATTAGCAGAACAGTTAGGAATAAATAGAAAATTAGCTAAACAATATATTGAAGAATATCTAGAAGAATATATTGGGATAAAAACATTTATGAATGATATAATTGAAAAAGCAAAAGAAACAGGATATGTAGAAACCCTGTTTAATAGAAGAAGATATATACCAGAATTAAAATCAAACAATTATATGGTAAGACAATTTGGTGGAAGAGCAGCAATGAATACACCAATACAAGGTACAGCAGCAGATATTATGAAAATAGCAATGTTAAATGTTCATAGAGTACTAAAAGAAAAAAATATGAAATCAAAAATTATTTTACAAGTACATGATGAAATGTTATTAGAAGTTATAGAAGAAGAAAAAGAAGATGTACAAAAAATTATTATAGAAAATATGGAAGCAGCAATAAAATTAAATGTACCATTAATAGCAGAAATATCAGAAGCTAATAATTGGCATGAATGTAAATAGAGGGGAACAAAAGAGGAAGGAGCGGATTTTTTGAAACATAAAAAAATAGGCTTTACAATTATTACAGTAATTTTAATTTTATTTGTTTTAATAATGATATTTATAAAAGATATAATTAAATTAGCATATCCAAAGGAACATACTCAGATAGTATTAGAATATTCTGAAAAATATAATGTTGAAGAAAATTTAGTTTACTCAATAATAAAAGTGGAGAGTAATTTTAATATTAATGCTGAATCTAATAAACAGGCAATGGGATTGATGCAAATAGTTGACGACACGGCAGAAGATGTTGCTAATAAAAATAGTATAGAGTTAGATGTTAATGATATAAAATCAGAATTAATGATTCCAGAAATTAATTTAGAAATAGGTATTGCATATATATCAGAATTAATAAAAAGGTATGGAAATATTGAAATTGCATTGGCATCATATAATGCAGGGATAGGAACTGTTGATAATTGGATTTCAAGAGGAATTATACAAGCAGATGGTAGTGATACCCAAAATATTCCATACAATGAAACTGAAAATTATGTAAGAAAAGTAATTAATACATACAAAATATATAATGAAATATATTAATAAACTAGACAAAAAAATAAAATTGAAATAAAATGTAAAAAAATGAAGGAGATAAAAATGATAATAGAACAATTATTTTTTATAGTTATTTCACTTGCTATATTTGTATATATGCTATTTAAAATGCTTAGGAAAAATGATACAGTATATATAGTAATATTAGCGATGCAAGCTATAGGTATAGCAATTAATTTAATAGAAACAATTTTTTCATTGCAATTTCATATAGTAGTAATGATATTGGAATATTTGTTAGCAATATTTATACCTGTTTTTGTTATAATATTAGAAAAAAAAGGTATTTCATTATCTGAAAAAATAAAAATATATTTAGCAGAAATTTATTTTAAAAATGAAAACACTAAAAAAGCAAAACAGATACTGTTAGATTTACTAGAAAAGCATCCAGAAAATTATATGGCACATAAATTATTAGCTGGTGTCTATGAAAAAGAAGGTGGAATGAGAAAAGCGATAGATGAATATGTAAAAGCGATAGACATAAACAAAAAAGATTATGATTCATACTTTACAGTTGCTAATCTTTTAACACAACTAGATAAAAAAGAAGAAGCTGCAGAAATGTTATATAATTTATTAAATGTAAAACCAGATAAGTTAGAAGCAACAGAATTATTGGGAGAAATTTTAATAGAAAACGAAATGTATAAAGAAGCGGTGAATATATATCAAACCGCACTTAGATTTAATCCATTAAGTTATAATGTAAACTATAACTTAGGAATTGCATATACGATGTTAAATGATTTTCAAAATGCAAAAGTATGTTATGAAAAAGCAGCAGAGATTAATGCGTTATCATTTATTTCAAAATATTCACTTGCAGAAATAGCTCTAATAAATAAGGATTTAGAAGAAGCTGAAAGGAAATTTTTAGAAACTACAGATGATGAAGAATTATCACCACATGCATATTATGAATTAGCAAAAATATATTTAACAAAAAATGAAAAAGATATTGCAATACAATATGTAAATACAGCAATTGATTTAGATGCGAAAAGAATAGTTGAAAAAGTTAAGAAAGATCCTTTATTTATACCAATTCTAGCAAGAATTTCAATACCATTTAACTTAGAAAATCATGATGAAGAACACTTAGATGAAAAAGAAGATAAAGAGGATAAAGAAGATAATATCAAGCAAGAAATTGGAGAGAAAGAAATTAAATTAATAGATCATTTAGAAGAAATGAGTGAAATAGCAAGAAATCTAAGTTATAACGACATAATGTTATTAAGAAAGAATACTACAGAAGGAACTGAAGTAAAAGAGCAAGAAGAATTGCAAGAAGAAATTGATGAAAATATTAAAATTAGAGAATAACAAAAAATAAAGTGAGGTAATAAAATAAGAGTAAAAATATAAAATAATAAAATATAAAATAAAAAATCACTAACCTTAATATAATTAAATATTAAGGAGTGATTTTTTTATGGAAGAAAATAATATGAAAGATTTACAAGAAAATATAGTATCAAATTTCGAAAAAGAAAAAATAGTTGAAGTGCTTGAAACAGTTGAAACAGTTGGAATTGAAAATGAAATAAACATAGGTATAATTGGAGGTGATAAAAGAAATATATATTTAGGAAAAATATTAGAAGAGTTAAATAACAAACAAAAAGAACAGTTTAGTGAAAATATTAAAAATAAAGGATTAAGAGCAGATATTAGAAATAAAAAATACAATATTAAATATTTTGGTTTTGAAAATACATCTGAAATAGCAGTGGAAAAGAAAGAAAAAACAAAAATAGAACTGTTGGAAAAATTTATTCAAGAATCAGAAATATTAATAACAGGTATGCCTTTTTCAAAGGATAAAATAAATATGAATTTATGTTATTCAGACGAAAAAATATTAGTTAGAGATTTTATTGATTATATAAAAGTGAATGAAGAAATAGATAATATAGATAGTGCAGATAGCAGAGATAGTAGAGATAGTAGAGATAGTAGAGATAGTAGAGATAGTAGAGAAAATAATGAAATAATAAGAGAGAAGAAGATAATATCGTTAAATATAAAAGAATATTTAGATATAGAGAATAAAAAAGATAGAAAAGAAAGAAATAAAGATGAAAGTAAAGAAAGTGGGATTGAAATATTTGATTTATCTAATAATGAAGAATTTGCAGTATTGAATACAGTATCAACTGCAGAAGGTACAATTGCTGAAATAATAAAAAATACAGAAGAGAATATACAAGATAAAGATGTTTTAATATTTGGTTTTGGAAGAATTAGTAAAGTTTTAGGGAATAAAATAAAAAACTTAGTTAGGAATGTATGTATTGTACCAAGTACTGATGAAGAAAGACAATGGATTCAAGCACTAGGATATGAATATATAGATTTCTCTAAAATAGAAAAAAGAATAGGTGAATTTAATGTAATTATAAATACAATACCAAAGAGAATATTAAGAACTAGAGAATTGTATAATATAAATTTAAATACAGTAATAATAGAATTAGCATCTGGTCAGGGGATTATGGATTATAAAGAATTAGATAGAATTAATAAAGAATATAAAGACAATAAAATTAAATTCATAAAAGCCAGTGGTTTACCAGGAAAATATTCACCTAAATACTCAGCAAAAATAATATATGATATTATATATAAAAGTATAGAAATATAAGATTTCAACAAATATAAAATATTAAATATAAAATATTAAATACTAAAAAAATAAAATACCAACTTATTACTAGTGAATAAGTTGGTATTTATTTTTTAATATATTTTAATTTCTATATAGTTGAAGTTATAAATCAAGATAGAAAAAAGGAATGAAATTAAGAAAAATGTATGTATAAATACTTGCAAAAATACTATGAAGTAATTTCCCTATTATATATGGTTTTATAGATAAGTCAGTTTTAGAAGTAATGCTTAAAACTTGTAAAAAAATTGATAATCCACCTAATCCCAATAAAAAAGCAGTAATTATGATATTTATAGATAATTTTTTATTAGGTATATTTGAAATTAATTGTATACCATTTGTTATTTCGAATAATCCAGTAATTATAGCAGATGTAAAATCTTCTTTTAAACCAATTATTTCAAACAATGATTTGAATATATATGTGAAAAAATCTAAAAAACCAGTTTGATTTAAGATGTTAATGATAATTGAAAATATAATAATAAATCCACCAATTAATAATATTGTAGAAATACCATTAGAAATACTTTCGGTTAAGATTGTGCCAAGATCTTTAAAGTGTACATATTTGGGGTTGGAATAAGTTTCTTCAGGACTTCGGTGAGTTCTCCAAAATCGAAAAATAAAACCGGTTGTTAAACTACCCATAAGATGAGTTAGAAATAGGAGAAAACCAATAGTGCTATTGCCAAACATTACTATACCAACAGTACCAATAATGAATAATGGGCCTGAATTATTTGTAAAACTAAGTAATCTTTCACAATCTTCTTTGGAGCAAATTTTATTTATTCTGAATTCACTTGCTATTTTTGCTCCAACCGGGTAACCACTAATTATACCCATGATTAAAGCAAATCCACCTTTTCCGTCTACATTGAATAAAAATTTCATTGGTTTGTCTAATAAATTTCCTAAATTAGAAGTTAAATTTGTATGCATTAGAAGTTCTGTTGCTATAAAAAAAGGAAGAAGAGCAGGTACAACAGATGTTATCCATAGATTGATTGCTTTAGTAACTACTGGAATATTACTTTGAGAAAATATGATTAGACACAGTGTAAATAAAAGAAAAAGAGCTGGTAAAATATGATTTTTTAAATGAACTATATAAAAGTTATTGTTGAATTTATTAGAAAAAGTAGTTTTTGAAACATTTCTTGAATACATGCTAATCTCCAATCTATAATATAAATATATTATAAAAAATAAAAAATATGCTAAAAAATATGCTAAGAAATATGCTAAGAAATGTAATGAAAAAAAGAAAAAAACGAGGAGGATATATTAAGTTATATTTGAGTGAAATGAATAATATTATTTATAAATATTAGTATAAAAATATATTTTGTGGTATAATTGGAAAATATAAGAAATACTATGGTATCATGTTAGAAAACTTGTAATTTTGACAAAAAAATGATATAGTATGATAGAATTTGAAACTATAGAAAATAGAAGGAAGTGAATAAATGCTACTAAAAGAAATAATAGAAAAAGCAGAGTTAGCTATAGAAGAAAGTAGAATTCTTTTTGATGAAGATATGAAAAAATATACGAGTTTTAAAATTGGTGGAAAAGCAGATTGTTTAATAAAAATTCAAACTGTTGAAGAGTTGAAATCAGTATTAAAGCTAGCAAATGATAAAAAAATTCAAACTACAATATTGGGTAATGGAAGTAATGTTTTAGTATTAGACAATGGAATAAGAGGTATAACAATATTAATTAAAATTGACTATATAGAGAAACAAGAAATAATAAATAAAGATAAATTAATGAGTGATTCAAATAAACAAGTAATATTAAAAATAGGTGCAGGAACTAAAATGTCAACTGTTGGCCAATATTGCTTGAAAAATAATTTGGAAGGGTTTGAAGCTTTAGCTGGAATACCAGGAACAATAGGTGGTGCGATAAAAATGAATGCAGGTGCTTATGGAAGTGAAATGGTAGATGTGGTTGAACGTGTTAAATGTCTGGATTACCTTGGTAATGAAATTGTTTTTGAAAAAAATAAATTGAATTTTGCGTATAGACAAAGTAGATTTAAAAATGAAAAATACATAATTATAGAAACGGAACTAATATTTTTATTAGGTGAATATGAAAAAATTAAATGTAAAATGGATGAATGTAGAGATTCTAGAAAAGAGAAACAACCCATAGAATATCCAAGTGCAGGTAGCACTTTCAAAAGAGGTAGTGATTACATTACAGCTAAATTAATCGATGAAGCAGGTTTGAAAGGAATGCAAATAGGTGGTGCACAAATATCTGAGAAACATGCAGGATTTATAATAAATAAAAACAATGCAAAAGCAGAAGATGTAATTGGATTAGTGGATTTAACAAAAGAAAAAGTATATGAAAACACACATAAAAAAATTGAACTAGAAATTGAAATAATTGGAGAATAAGTTGTTTGTAATATAGGAGGCAAAATAAGTTATGAAAAGTTTAATAAATTGGTTTAAAGTAAAGACCAAAATGAAAAGATGGTTGGTTGTAATATTAATAGGTATGGTACTATTATGCTATGGAATAGCTCAAATACTAGTACAAGATACAATATCATTTATAGATATAGCAAAAGTGGCTGCAATATTTGTAGTAGGTTTTGTTACAATTGTAATAGGTATAATATCTATGCATAAAAGATCTTTAGAGATAATGGTTGAAACAAGTGATGAGAGAATGGGGAATAAGAAAAATATTAATGTAAAGTCTTTAATATTTAATAAGACAATATATGATAAAGGTCCAAACATTGTAGTAATAGGTGGTGGTGCAGGATTAAATACTGTACTTTCAGGTATGAAAAAATACACAAATAATTTAACAGCAATAGTTTCTGTATCTGAATACGGAGAAGCTCCAACAGAATCAAGAAGAGAAATGAATGTATTACCATTAAGTGATATAAGAGATAGTTTTGTATCATTAGCACAAGCTGATAAAAATATGGGAGAATTGTTTAACTATAAATTTCAAAGTGGTAGATTAAGAGGTTTAGAATTTACAGACATATATTTTTCAGCTATGAAAGATATTAATGGTGATTTCGAACAATCAATAATTAGTAGTGACAAAATTTTAAATATTACTGGAAAAGTTATGCCTGTTACATTAGATGAAATGAAAATTGTAGCTGAACTAGCAAATGGATATGTTGTAGAAGAAAAATCAAGAATACCACAAGTTGTTTCAGAAAAATTGACTAAGATAAATAGGATATATTTAAGTCCGTCTAATTGTAAAGCAGCACCAGGTGTTGTTGAAGCAATTAAAAATGCAGATTGTATAATAATAGGACCAGGAAGCTTATACACAAATGTAATACCAAATTTATTAGTAAATGGAGTTACAAAAGCGATAAAAGAATCAGAAGCGATAAAAGTATACATAAGCAATATAATGACAGAACAAGGACAAACAGACGACTATAGTGTTTCAGATCATTTAAATGCAATAATTGAACATTGCGGACAAGGAATTATTGATTTTTGTATGTATGACACAGGAGAAGTAATACCTGAATTTGTAAAAAAATACAATTTAGGAGGACAAGATTTAGTAGAACAAAATATAGAAAGAGTTAAAGGAATTAAGTTTTTGCAAAGAAATTTATCACAAATAAATTCAGATTTTGTAAGACATGATTCGGATTTAGTGGCTAAATCAATTATTGAATTAATATGTGATGATTTGAAATATCAAGATAAACATAAAGATCCACAATTTATGATGTTAAATACTAAGTTAGAAGCTGAAAAGAAAATCAGAAAAACTAAAAAAGCAATGGAGAAAAAATCTAAACTAGAAGCAGAAGGAAAACTTCCAAAAGAAAAATCAAAAAATAGAAGCAAGTTTAAAAATAAGTATAGTGAAAGAATTGCTTCAATAAGAACAGCAGATTCAAAAGCACAAAAAAGAAAAGCGATAAGAGAAGCTGAACAAAAAGTTAAAAATGCAAAAAAAACGAAATTTATGGATGTTAAGACAAGAGAAGAAATTATCAAAAATAGAATGAGTATACAGGAAAAGCAAATTGAAAAAAAACATCAAACAGAAAATTTTGTTAATATAGAAGATACAAGAATAACAAACCAAACTATGGCAAAAGATAGAATTAAGAGAGAAGCATTAGAAAAAAATCTTGAAAATATAATTAAAAAAAGTGAAGAAAAAATAGCAAGACCTAAAAGTGCTAGAGGAAGAAAAAAGACATCAGAAGAAATTCGTGAGGAAATGTTAAAAAAACTAAATGAAAATAAAAATTAGTAAAGAGGTTTAAATATGAAAATAACTAAAGAAAAATTAAATTTAGAAAATGGATTACAACAAGAATGGCTAATTACAAATGGAATAGGTGGATATAGTTCATCAACAATAATAGGTGCAAATACAAGAAGATATCATGGTCTTCTTATTGCGCCTCTTGTTCCACCAGCTGGTAGAAATTTGATACTATCTAAGTTAGATGAAAGTATAGAGTTTAAAGGTGAACAATATCCGTTGTTCACAAATGTTTGCACAAATAATATTTCTACAGGATATAAATATCAAGAAAAATTCGAAAGAAATTATATACCTATTTTTACATATAAGGTTGGAAAAACTCAAATTACTAAAATGATAAGTTTAAAATACGGAGAAAATACAGTTGGTGTATATTATAAAATTATTAATGGAAATGCGAAAGATAAAGTGAAACTAACATTGTCTCCAGTATTAAATTGTAGAGATTTTCACAGTTTAAATACTAATTATGATTATACAATCACACAAGAAATTAGTAATTTAAAAGTAAAAACAATCTTAAATAATCATATTAATATCCCGATATATATGAATGTATCAGAAGGTAAATATATTAAACATGACAAAGATATATTTAAAAATATGTTTTATATTGAAGAAGAAAAAAGAGGTTTTTATCCAGAAGAAAATCATATTGTGCCAGGAAAATATGAAATAGAAATTAATCCAAAAGAAGAAAAAGAAATATCATTTATATGTTCATTAGAAGAAGATATCGAAAAACAGAATGTTCATGAATTTATAAGGAATGAAAGAGATAGAATAGAAGAACTATTTGAACAATCAAATTTAATAAGTGATATTATTGTAGAAGAAAAAAATATAGATAAAGATTTAATTAAAACTTTAATAGTAGCATCAGATAATTTTGTTGTAAAAAGAAGTAATACAGAATTACACACTATACTAGCAGGTTACCCGTGGTTTTTAGATTGGGGAAGAGATACTTTAATAGCTTTTGAAGGATTATTGTTAGTGACGAAAAGATTTGAAATAGCAAGAGAAATTTTAAAAACAAGTGTTAAAGATTTTTGTTATGGATTAATACCAAATGGATACTCAGAATATACAAATAAACCATTATATAATAGTGTAGACGCAGCTTTATTATTATTTGAACAAGTACAAAAATATATAGATTATACAGGTGATTATAAATTCATAAAGAAACATATTTTTCATAGATTAGAAGAAATAATTGAGTTTTTTGGAAAAGGTATTACATTAGATGGTAATAATATATTTTTAGATACAGACGGATTAATTTCAGCAGGTAGTGAAAATACACAAAATACATGGATGGATGCTAAGTTTGAAGGTAAAGCAGTGACACCTAGAAATGGTAAAGCTGTAGAAATAAATGCACTTTGGTATAATGCTAATAGAATAATGGAAAAATTGTCGTTTAAAATTGGAGATATATTAAAAGTTCATCATTATAAAGTTTTAGCAGATAAATGCAAAGAAAATTTTAAACTTAAGTTTTATAATGAAAAAAATAAATGTTTAGATGACGTGGTTGGTGATAGTAAAATAAGACCAAATCAATTATTTGCAATTTCATTATCTAATCCAGTTATAGCGTCAGATGAAGAAGAATTTGAAAAAATATTGAATACAGTAAAAAGAAAATTGCTCAATAGTTATGGGTTAAAAACATTATCAAAAGATTCAAAAGAATATATTGAAAAATATGAAGGAGGTCCAGAACAAAGGGATAATTCTTATCATCAAGGGATAACTTGGACATGGTTATTAGGTATATATTATGATTCTCTTAAAAAGATAAAAGACAAAGAAAAAAGAGATAGGCAATTGAGTAAATTTATAAAAGACGTTGAAAAAACATTTAAAGAAGAATTATTTGCAAATGGATGTATAGGAAGTATTGCAGAAATATATGATTCGTGTGAACCACAATTGCCGAAGGGAACTATAGCTCAAGCGTGGAGTGTTAGTGAAGTGTTAAGAATAATAGCTAAAAAATAAAACAAAAAGAAGGAGATTTATGAGAATATTAGGAATAGATCCAGGATTTGCAATAGTAGGCTATAGTATAATAGATTATATAGGTAATAAATTTGTTTTGATAGATTCAGGAGCGATACTTACTGAAGCTAAAGAATCATTTCCATTAAGATTAGAAAAAATACATAATGAGTTAAGCGAAATAATAACAAAATACAAACCTGATGTGATGTCAATAGAAGAATTATTTTTCAATAATAATGCAAAAACTGCAATAAATGTTGCACAGGCCAGAGGAGTATTATTAATGACTGCAAGAATATATAAAGTGGAGACTTATGAATATACACCATTACAAATTAAGCAAGCTGTTGTGGGTTATGGTAGAGCAGATAAAATGCAAGTACAAAGAATGATAAAAATGATATTAAAAACAGAAAATTTACCGAAGCTTGATGATATAACAGATAGTATGGGTGCTGCAATATGTCATGCACATTCAGCAAAATTTGCACAAAAGTTATAAAATATATAAGAGCATATAAGATTATAAAAATATAAATAGAAATATATTAGGGGGAAATATGGATAATTTTTCGATTATGCAAGATTCTAATGGTAATTATATAAAAGATGTAAATCCAATGTTTCGATTTGGTGATTTTAATAATGAAATATTAACGTTATTTATGCAGTTTAACCATTTGAAAAATCTATATAGACAAGGATGGCTTAAAGTTAGAGTTGGATTAGAGCATAAAGATAAATGTGAAAGTGTTGCTGACCATTCTTGGTCAGTAACAATACTTGCTATAACTATTATTCAGAAATATAGATTGAATTTAGATATATGTAAATGTATGAAAATGGCAATAGTTCATGAGCTTGGTGAAATATCTGTAGGAGATTATACACCTTTTGATACGATAACAAAAGAAGAAAAACACGAATTAGAAAAAAATGCTGTAAAAGACTTAGTAAAAGATCTCACTTTTCAAAATGACTTTTTTGAAATATGGGAAGAATTAGAAGTAGGCGATTCAAAAGAAGCGGAATTTATAAAAGAATTAGATCAATTTGAATTTATTTTACAAGCAGCATCTTACGGATATGATGTACAACATTTCAAGAGATCTATAAGTAAAATTAAAAGTTGGTATTGTATAGAAATGTTAGATGAGTTATTAGAAAAAACAAAAGGTAGAGAAGAACCCTTAAAAAAAGGTTAATAAATAATTAAAAGAATATAAAATAAAAAGGATATAAAATTATATGATATCTATTGATAATTTAGAAAAAGACTTGAAAAATGAAAAAATTCAAGATATATACTTATTGTATGGTGAAGAAACATTTTTACTAGAAACATGTTTGAAAAAAATAAAAACACTATTTGGAGAAATTATAAAAGGTATAAACTATGTAAATATAGATGAAACTAATTATAAAACATTAATATCAGAAATAGAAACCCCAGCATTTGGATTCGAAAAAAAACTAATTATAGTAAAAAATTCGAAAATATTTGGGAAAGATGGCAAAAAGAAAAATATAGAGATGCAAGAGTTTAGAGAACGATTAATAGAATATATTAAAGAAAATCGAAATTTAATTTCTCAAAGTGTAGTAATTGTTTTTGTTGAAGAAGATGTTGATGCTAGAATTAGTATATATAAGCAATTTGAAAAAGAAGTAACTGTATGTAAATTTGAATTCTTAAAAGAATCTGCGTTAAAAGCTAGAATTAAAGCAATTTGCAATATATATAAAGTAAATATAAATGATTCAACAATATCATATTTTATTGAATCATGTGGTACAAGTATGCAAGAATTGATTAATGAAATAAGAAAATTAATTGAGTATGTAGGAATAAATGGACAAATTGAAAAAAAAGATATTGATATATTATCAATAAAAAAGATAGAAAGTATAATATTTGATTTAACAGATAGTTTAGGAAAAAAAGATCTTGCTAAATCATTAGAAGTTTTAAATAATTTAATATATGCAAAAGAACCGGTTCAAAAAATATTAATAACATTATATAACCATTTTAAAAAAATATATTTTGTTCAACTAGCAATTAAAAATAATAGAGATGTAGTTGAAGTACTTAATTTAAAAGCTAACCAAACATTTTTAGTAACTAAATATAAAATGCAATCAAAATATTTTAAAGAAACAGAATTAAGAAATATACTAAAAAAATTAAGTGATTTAGATTATAATTCAAAAAATGGATTAATAGATGTACAAGTAGGATTAGAAAGTATATTGTGTGGATTAGGAACATAATCATAGTTAAAAAAATATGAATTAATTAAAAAAAGTGAAATAAAAATGAAAGAATAAATGTATATATAACTCCCATATTGATTAAAATAAAAATAATTAGTTAAGAATAGTAACGATTATAATAAATTAATTAATAGGGAGTTTTTATGAAGTTGAATAAAATATTAATAGTGTTGTTTATTACCATTATTCTCATATTATGCGGTATTATATATACTACTGTAGATGCTGTTTCAAAAAATGGTTCTTCAGGAGATGAAGTTAAAAAAATCCAAGAAAAATTAAGTGAATTAGGATTTTATACAGGAGATATTGATGGGATATTTGGAAATGAGACAGAAGAAGCGGTTAAAGATTTTCAAAAAAGTGAAGGGTTAACTATAGACGGAATTGTAGGCAATAATACACTTGAAAGTCTGGGGATAAAAGAAGAAACATCAGAGTCAACAACAAATAACTCTAATGATTTGAATTTATTAGCTAGAATTATACATGGAGAAGCCAGAGGTGAAGAATATGTTGGACAAGTTGCTATAGGAGCAGTTGTCTTAAATAGGGTTAAGAATAGTAATTTTCCAAATACAGTAGCTGGTGTTATTTATCAATCAGGTGCTTTTGATGCAGTGGCAGATGGTCAAATTAATCTAGAACCAGACGATTCAGCTAAAAAAGCAGCACAAGATGCCTTGAATGGATGGGATCCTACACTAGGAGCGATATATTATTTTAATCCAGCTACAGCTACAAATAAATGGATTTGGTCAAGACCCGAAACAATAACTATTGGTAGACATAGATTTGCAAAATAATAGGTTTTAAAATTAAAGGAATATAAATAGATATAATTAAATATAATCCAATACAACTAAATATAAACAAAAGACGTCAATTATATAATTGATGTCTTTTGTTATAAAATAAAATTAAATATAAAGCAAAAAATAAAATTAAATATAAAGCAAAAAATAAAATTAAAAGAAAAATCAAAAAAAG
>CAYJIP010000001.1:199658-225525 GCA_964370265.1 uncultured Clostridium sp.
AAAATAAAATTAAATATAAAGCAAAAAATAAAATTAAAAGAAAAATCAAAAAAAGAAAAATCAAAAAAAGATAAATCAAAAATGATAAATCAAAACAAAAAATATATTAAAGTTAAAGTTAAATTAATTATAGAAAAAGGCAAAATTATTGACAAAAACACAGCAAATTGATAATATATAATTGATAAAGAAAAACGGAGGAAAAGATGAGATTATACCCAGATGAACACTTTAAAAAAGTTGAAGAAATAAGTATAGAATTTTTAAATAGAAATAATATAAAAGCATTAATACTAGATGCAGATAACACATTAATTGATTACAATAAAAAATTAGAAAAAACAGTCGAAGAATGGGTATCAAAATTAAGAGAACAAGGGATGAAATTTTATATTTTATCAAACACAAATAATGAACAAAAAATAATAGAAATTTCAGAAAAATTGCAAATAAAAGAATACATATATTTTGCTAAAAAACCATTTAAATCAGGCTTTTTGAAAATACAAAAAGAATTAAATATAAACGCTGAAAATATAGCTGTAGTAGGAGATCAAATATTTACAGACATAATAGGTGGAAATAGATGTAAAATGTTTACAATATTAGTTGATCCGATAATGATTAGAGAATTTTGGTATACTGCGTGGAAAAGACCTTTAGAGGCTCAAATAATGAAAAAATTTTACAAGCAAAGAAATAAAGTTACAAAGGAGAAAAAATAAATGTATTTTAATGATGTACACATAGGTGTTTATGTAGGAGCAATAATATTATCGTTAATAGTAGCTCAACTAGTTGATTGGGCAAATAAACGATTGCCAGAATACAAAAAAGTATTTTCAAAAGATATAATACATGCATATAAAATGGAGTTTAAACCAAATTATATTTTAATGTTGATACTATCTACTATATCGGTAGGACTGATATATACACATGGTTTTCAGGAAACTATAATATCAAATTTAGATTTAATTAAATATTTAATTTTAGCACCATTGTTATTATCAGCATTTGTAATTGATTATAAATTACAAATAATACCGAATAGATTAAATCTTTTAATATTTCAAATAGGAATATTATTCACTTTCTTATATGGAATGTCAAGCTTTGCAATATCTATAGATATGCTATTAGGTATGCTTGCAGGTGCAGGAATATTTTTAGGAATAACATTAATTGGTGGTCTTATATATGGTAAAGAAGCTATGGGATTTGGTGATGTTAAGTTAATGGGAGCACTAGGATTATTTTTCGGACTACAAAATATAATTATAATAACATTGGTATCGTTTTTTATAGGAGCGATTTTAAGTATAATATTATTAGTTACTAAATTAAGAAAAACAGATGAATATATACCATTTGGACCATTTATAGTTATAGCAACATTCATAAGCATGTATATACCAGTTGATGTAATTACTAATATATTATTAAAAATATTTACATTAGGATTGTATGCAGGATAAATTGAAAAGGAGTGATCAAATGAACTCGAAAATGCAATGGTTAAGAAATAATATGGCAAGTTTAGATTTGCAAGGTATGATAATATCTAATCCAATTAATATTAAGTATTTGACTAATATTGATGCAGAAGGAGAATTATTACTAACGAGAAAAGAAAATATATTTATAACAGATGGTAGATATATTGAACAAGTGCAAAGTACATTGACTTTATTTGATGAAATAATAGTATATGATATACATGATGTAGAACAAGATGATTATGAAAATTTCTTCATGTTTTGTGATAAAGTGGGATTTGAAGAATATTATATTACATATGCTAAGTACAAAGAAAATATCAGGAAATATAAAATAAATAATTTTGTAGAGACTGATAATATAATTGAAAAACAAAGAAGAATAAAAGACGAAGAAGAAATTAAAAATATAAGAAGAGCATGTGAGATTACAGATAATTGTTTTACACATCTTTTATCATATATAAAACCAGGAAGAACAGAAAAAGAAATTGCTTTTGAAATAAATGAATATTTTAGACATAATGCAGATGGATTATCTTTTAGTCCAATTGTTGCATCAGGTGAAAATACATCAATGCCACATGCAGTACCGACAGATAGAGTTATAGAAGAAAAAGATATTGTATTAATAGATATGGGATGCAGGATAAATGGATACTGCTCAGATATGACAAGAACAATTTTTATAGGGGAAGTACCTGGAGAAATAAAAAGGATATATAATTTGGTTTTAAAAAATCATATCCAAACATTAAATGAGATAAAAGATGGAGTAAGCGGAAAATTATTAACAAAAATGGTAGTCAATGATTTTAAATTAAATGAATTTGATTTAATACATAGTCTAGGTCATGGTGTAGGATTACAAATTCATGAACATCCATTTTTTAGTTTGAAAAATGATATGATTTTAAAAGAAAATATGGTAATTACAAGTGAACCAGGAATATATTTATATGGTAAATATGGAGTTAGAATAGAAGATACTGTTCTAGTGACAAAATTTGGATGTATAAATTTAACTAATTCAGATAAAAATTATATTATAATAAAATAGTAAAAGTGCTTAAACAATGAATTTAATGTCAAAAGAGTATATAACAGTAAAAGTAAGAAGTAGGAGTAAAACCTTGATTTTTGCTTGAAAATGTAGTACAATAGTAAAAGTTTAAATAAGAAATATGGAAATATGGAAGGAGAAATAATATGGCATCAGTACACTCAGCAGGTGATTTTAGAAATGGAACTACTTTTGAAATGGAGGGGAATGTATATAGAATAGTTGAATTTCAACATGTTAAACCAGGAAAAGGATCAGCATTTGTTAGAACAAAATTAAAAAATGTTATAACAGGATCAACTTTAGAAAAAACATTTAATCCATCAGATAAATTCCCAGCAGCAGAAATAGAAAAAAAAGTAATGCAATACTTATATAATGACGGAGGATTATATTATTTAATGGATAATGAAACATATGAACAAATTCCGTTAAATGAAAGTCAATTAGGTGAGTGTTTAAAATACTTAAAAGAAAACATGGAAGTTACAGTTCTTTCATATAAAGGAAGTGTGTTCGCAGTTGAACCACCAACATTTGTTGAATTAGAAGTTACATATACAGAACCGGGATTTAGTGGAAATACGACTAATACATCTGGTAAACCAGCAAAATTAGAAACAGGACTTGAATTACAAGTACCGTTATTTATCGAAATTGGTGATATGCTAAAAATAGATACTAGAACTTGCGAATATATGGAAAGAGTATAAGAAAGGTGAGTTGCATAATATGAATTTTAAAAGAGAGTTTGAAAGTTTTTTACAGGATATAGAATCTAATATTAAAAATTCTGAGGATTTAGAGTATATAAATAGAAGATTTTCAATTCTAATTAATAATATTCAATTAAACATGCAATCACAAAATATTGATATTAATACTAGCAATATAGAAAACAAAGAAGAAAATAAAATAGAAAAAATTATTAAATCACAAGAAGAAATTTTAAGCAGAATGGAAATTATGGAAAAATCAATCAACCAAATACAGGTTGATATTTATGAAAAAGATGAATTTGATTTAGAAATCAAATGTCCATATTGTGAAAATAATTTTATAGCAGATATAGAAAATGAAAAACAAGAATTAGAATGTCCAAGATGTAAAAATATAATTGAACTAGATTGGACTGAAGAAGTTGAAAAAGACTATAACAGTGAAGAAGATGATATGTAATCAAAAAAAGTTAGCTATATAAATGGTTAACTTTTTTAAATAGACGAAAATATATTAAAAGATAGGAGAGACGAATATGAAATTTAAATTTGTACACAATAATTTTAATGTTAAAAATTTAGAAAAATCAATAGAATTCTATAAAAGAGCTTTAGATTTACAAGTAAAAAGAGAAGTGAAAAAAGAAGATGGAAGTTTTATATTAACATATTTGGGAAATGATGAAAATGAATTTTTATTAGAATTAACATGGCTTAGAGATTGGGATAGACCATATAATCTAGGAGATAACGAATTTCATTTAGCACTAGAAGTTGATGATTATGAGGCGGCAAAGAAATTACATAGTGAAATGGGTTGTATATGTTTTGAAAATAAAGAAATGGGAATATATTTCATAAGTGATCCAGATGGATATTGGATTGAAATAATCCCGAAACATAAAAATAAAAAATAAAAATTAATTTGAATATAAGGTTAGTGGATTGATATAAGAGTTATCAACACGTACACCAAAATGTAGATGGGGCCCGGTTGTGGCTCCATTTGTCGGTTTGCCACTAGAATCTGTATAAGTATTATTACTTATGCCATAAACATTAGTAGGGCCAACATGAGCAATTATTTGACCTTGTGAAACTACATCTCCTACTTTTACGACATAATTTGGATCTACATGACAATATGTTATTTTATAATTATCAAAAGATAATGTAACAGTACAACCACCAGGTCCAAAAAAAGATGCAAAAGTTATAATGCCATCAGCGATTGCTATTAAATTAGTTCCAACAGGAGCTGGAATATCAATACCGTAATGATAAGAAGAAGCACCAGAAGTAGGGGCTTTCCTTGGTCCATAAAATGAACTTAGAGAATTGAAACCAGGAATTGGCCACGCTAAACCATTATCATAAATAGAAATTATATTACTATCTATAAAAGAAAGACTTGGATTTAAATGTGGAATTGAAAAAACTGAAATTAAAATAGTAAAAATGATTAAGAATATAATAAATAAATTAATAGATTTAAAAATAAAAATACCTCCATTGTAAAGAATAAAAAAATTAAGATAGAAGAAAATATTGAGATAAAATAAATAAGGTAAAAGATAAAAGATGAATAAAATAAAAGATAGACGATGAATAAAATAAATCGAATAAAAAATAGTTAAGATTATAAATAGATAAAATAAAAGACTAATTATAAATAATTAGTCTTTGGCAGGGGTAGTAGGATTCGAACCCACACAGGCGGTTTTGGAGACCGATGTGCTACCATTGACACTATACCCCTAAATTCAATTATGTCAGCGACAAGATATATACTAACATAAATTTAATTAAAATTCAATAACTGAATAGAAAAAAATATAAAAAATATAAAAAATTAATAATTTGTAGATATTTGTACATGATAGAATATATAGTTTAAACTTTAATTGAGTATAATATCATAAAAGATTGTAAATAATTTTAAATATAATTAAAAACATAATTAAAATAGATTGACATTAGAATGAAATCAGAATATAATAATATAAATTAATATTTGCGATGAAGAGAAAAAAATATGTAGGATATTTTAAGAGAGCTAGAGATGGTGAAATTCTAGTAATAAAGAACATATGGGGAGTCTTGGAGTGAAATGAAATTAAGGTGCTAAAATTACTAATGAATTATATATAATTTATTGAATTTTAGAATTAGGGTGGAAACGCGGAAATATAACTTTCGTCCCTAGCTATAAGCTAGGTTTCGGAAGTTTTTTTGTACTTCTGAAACTATATAATAAGGAGGAATTTTTATGTTAAAATCAATGGAAACATTAGTAGCACTATGTAAAAGTAGAGGATATGTGTATCCTGGATCAGAAATTTATGGAGGATTAGTTAATACTTGGGATTATGGACCATTAGGTGTAGAATTAAAAAATAATATTAAAAAGGTATGGATGAAAAAATTTGTTCAAGAATCAAAATACAATGTAGGGTTAGATTCAGCAATTTTAATGAATCCTACTACATGGATTGCATCAGGACACGTTGGTGGTTTTGCAGATCCATTAATAGATTGTAAAGAATGTAAAACAAGACATAGAGCAGATAAATTAATCGAAGAATGGGCTCATGAAAAAGGAATGGACGTAATTGCTGATGGTATGAGTGATGAAGAATTAATCAAATACATGTCAGATAATCATATTGGATGTCCTAAATGTGGAAAAGAAAATTTTACAGATATAAGAAAATTTAATTTAATGTTTAAAACATTCCAAGGTGTTACAGAAGACTCAAAAGCAGAAATATTTTTGAGACCTGAAACTGCACAAGGTATTTTTGTTAATTTTAAAAATGTAATGAGAACAACTAGAAAAAAATTACCTATGGGGATAGCACAAATAGGGAAATCATTCAGAAATGAAATCACACCAGGGAACTTTACTTTTAGAACAAGAGAATTCGAGCAAATGGAATTAGAATTTTTCTGCAAGCCTGGAACAGATTTAGAATGGCATACTTATTGGAAGAATTTTTGTGAAAAATGGTTACTTGATTTAGGTATGAAAAAAGAAAATATTAGATTAAGAGATCACGAACAAGATGAGTTATCACACTATAGTAATGCAACAACAGATATAGAATTTAAATTCCCGTTTGGATGGGGAGAATTATGGGGAATAGCAGATAGAACGGATTTTGATTTAAAAAGTCATATGGAAGTTTCTAAAGAAGATTTCACATATTTAGATGAAGAAACGAAAGAAAGATTTATACCGTATTGTATAGAGCCGTCGTTAGGAGCAGATAGAGTTGCACTTGCATTTTTAACAAATGCTTATGAAGAACAAGAAATATCTGAAGGTGATACAAGAACAGTATTACATTTACATCCAGCATTGGCACCATATAAAGTGGCTGTATTACCATTGTCTAAAAAATTATCTGAAAAAGCAGAGGAAGTATACTCTAATTTATGTAAAAAATTCATGTGTGATTATGATGAATCAGCAAGTATAGGGAAAAGATATAGAAGACAAGATGAAATTGGTACACCATACTGTGTAACTGTTGATTTTGATACATTAGAAGATGAAGCAGTAACTATAAGAGACAGAGATACAATGGAACAAGTAAGAGTTAAAATTTCAGATTTAGAAAATTGGATAAATGAAAAAATTGAATTTTAATTAATATTAAATTATGAAGAATAGGAAGTACAATCTGTACTTCCTATTTTTCATATAAATCTTTAATATAGACATTTTTTTCTTCAAAAGTATCAACAAATCCAATTCTAGCAGAATCAAAATCAGTTTCTTGTATCCAGACAAGTCTGTCATTGTAAAATACATCACACTTTTCTTTGTTATTTAAAATAGCATTAATCCTGTTATAATTCATAAAACATCTCCTTAGTTATTAATCTTAATTTAAGTATATGCATGTCTAATATTTAATATACAAATAATAAGTAATATATAATTAATGGAATTTGACTTATGTCTAGAATTAGTGTAAAATCTAACTGAAAACTTTACTTAAGAAAGGAAAAATTAATATGAAAATACAATATAAAGATAAAAATATAGAAAAAGAACCAGGTAAAATTTATGAAATATTTGAAGAAGAAATTAAAAATGAAGAATATCCAGTAATTGGAGCTATTTGGAATAATGAATATGTTGATTTAGGAAAAGAAGTGTCTGAAGATGGAACAATATCATTAATAAATATAGGTTCAAAGGAAGGTGCTAAAATATATAGAAGAACACTAATATATATTTTATCAATGGCATTTGAAAAAGTATTTCCTAATGAAAAAATATCCGTTGATTATCAATTAACAAATTCAATGTATTGCCAAATAGAAGGTATTGATGTTACAGAAGAAATGTTGCAAGAATTAACAGAGGAAATGAAAAAGATAATTAATAGTAATTCTGAAATTAAAAAAATAGTATTAACAAGAGATGAAGCAAGAGAGCTATATAAAAATGTTAATAGCTCAAAAGGGAGATTACAATTAGATTTAGAAAATAATAATGAAATAAATATGTATTTTTGTGGAGAGTACTATAATTACTGTTATGGAATGATTGCACATAATACAGGAATAACAAATGTATTTGAAATAATGAAATATGGTACAGGGTTTTTAATAAGATATCCTAACTCTAAAAATCCAATAGAATTACCTAAATTTATCGAAACTAAAAAATTAGCATGGGCATTAGAAGAATATGAAGATATACATAGAATTTTAAATGTACATAAAGTATATAGATTAAATAAAGTTGTGGAAGATGGAAAAATTAGAGAAGTAATAATGATAGATGAAGCACTTCATGAGAAAAAAATAGCAAATATAGCAGATGATATTGCTAGTAAACGTGATGTGAAAATGGTATTAATAGCAGGTCCATCATCATCAGGTAAAACAACATTTGCACAAAGATTAGGTATTCAATTAAGAATTAACGGATTGAAACCAGTTACAATATCAGTAGATAACTATTTCGTGGAAAGAGTGGAAACACCTAGAGATGAAAAAGGAAATTATGATTTTGAGTGTATTGAAGCATTAGATTTGAAATTATTTAATTCTCATTTGTCTAAATTATTGAATGGCGAAGAAGTTGAAATGCCAGAATTTAATTTCAAATTAGGAATAAAAGAATTTAAAGGTAAAAAACTAAAATTAAAAGAAGATGAAATTTTAGTAATAGAAGGAATACATTGTTTAAATGATAGATTAACAAGTAGTATTAATAAAAATCAAAAATATAAAATATATATAAGTGCATTAACAGTTTTAAACATGGATAGATATAATAGAATATCGACAACAGACACTAGATTAGTGAGAAGAATAGTAAGAGATAACCAGTTTAGATCATATGATGCAAAACAAACAATTAAAACATGGTATAGTGTAAATAGAGGAGAAGAAAAAAATATATTTCCGTTCCAAGAAGAAGCAAACGTTATATTTAATACATCATTAATATATGAATTAGGTGTATTAAAAGATGTGGCTATTCCTTTATTAGAAGAAATAAGAAAAGATGAACCAGAATATGCTGAAGCTAGAAGAATAATAAATATGTTAAGATATTTTAAATCAATACCAACAGAATATGTACCAACAAATTCATTATTAAAAGAATTTATAGGAGGAGGAGCATTTGAAGAATAATCTAGAGAGTAGAAATTTTACAAAAATAGATGAAGAATTTATATGCGAAAATTGTGGAAGAAAAGTAACTAAATTAGGATATACTTGTAGAAATCATTGTCCACATTGTTTATATTCAAAACATGTAGATAAAAATCCAGGAGACAGACTAGAAACATGTCATGGAAAGTTAAAACCAGTTAGTTTAGAAATGGATAATAAAAAAGGGTATATTATAATTCATAAGTGTGAAAAATGCGGAAACATTAGAAGAAATAAAGCAGCTAAGGATGATAATATGGATTTGATTATTGATTTAAGTAGTAAACAAATATAATTAAAACATGGATTAAATATAATTTAAATATGAATTAATATTATTTAAATATGAATTAATATTATTTAAAAACGATAAAATATAATAAACAAAAAGAAAAAGAGGTATTTAAAACTCTTTTTCTTTTTGTTTTTATCTTAAATAATATTTAAGATAAGTTATAACTATATATATAAATAAGTATAGGTGTCGAAATAAATATAAATATAATATATTAGATATCTCGATTTAAATTGCCATTAGTATATTCTAATCCTTCTAATCGCTTTCCTGATTTAACTATTTCTATAATATTGTTTATTTCTTCAATTGATTCATCTAAAATATCAATTCTAAATGAATTAGCATTAAATGCAGATGGATTTAATGATGTTATTTTACTATTATAAATAGTTGTAATTGTTTGAACATTGTCAGGTA
Organism: uncultured Clostridium sp.; assembly: GCA_964370265.1. GTDB lineage: Bacteria > Bacillota > Clostridia > TANB77 > CAG-508 > CAG-269. The sequence continues at coordinate 209,337 of CAYJIP010000001.1, forward strand.
ATATTCTAAACTTCATATTTAATCTATCGCTAATAAAATATTTGTGATTATTAGTACATCTTGCTTCACATGTTGGATAACACTTATTAGATTCTCCTAATAAACAGTAATTGATATTCATTACAGGAGCTTTACCGTAAACAATTAATTCTCCAGGTATAATATTTGAATTTAATAAAACATTAATAGTTTGAGTATTTAATTCCGGTGATAAAGTAAATCTAGAACATAGTGCATCTTTTAAATGTTCAATAGTAGATGTGTTATAAGCATTAAATGTAAAGTTGGCTACTATGTCTAAGTCTGTAAGTATTTTTTCAGAAATATCTCCTAAAAGTTTAATATTACAGATATTAGATATTACAAATCCTTTAATATTATATTTATTTTCATGTATACCTGCAGTATATGCAGAAAATAGGTTTCTATAGTTTTCTTTTATTATTGTTGGCATGTATATATATAAATTGAATCTTTTGCTTAAATCCAATAAAATATCTTTATATTGTTTTCCCGTAAAATATTTAAGTGGTATATATAAATTATCAAATCCAGTTAATTTTGAATAATCATAATTTAAATCTAACATATTTAATAATACTGAAAGTTTAGGCTTATTATTAGTAGTATCAACACTATCGATAGTAGTAATGTTGTTTGTATTATTTTTAATTTTATTAGTTGTTTCCATTGGTAGAGTTCTTATTATTTTAGAATACATAAAATCTTCTACAGATTCTAATCCTTTTCTTCTTAAGTCATTTAAAAGGCTTAGTTTAGGAATAAATATATTTTCATCTAAATCAATATTAATATTTGAAAAATTAAAAGGTGTATTATTTGTTTTTGATATTTGTTTTATTATACTTTCTTTATCTAAAGGTTTATTAATAGCTATTTCAGGAATCACATCTAATTCAACTTTAATATTTAAATGATCATAAAGTAAGTGAGATTCAGCAGATTGTATTTCAATAGAAATAGGAGTATCTTTTTTTATTACTATATTACAGTTTAAATTTATTTTTTTATATTCTTTGGAATAACTTTCTCGTGCTTCTAGTAATAGTTTTTTTGATGAAATCTTATAAATTTTATCACCTTGTTGAATATTACCTTTCATTCTCCCGATAGTAATTATATCACCTATGTTTGTAGACGTTATATTTCTATTATTATTCATTAGTTCAGAAATGGTATAACTACCAGGTTCATTACCAATTGAAATAGTATCACCTATAGATACTTCTTCATTTAGTTTTAAAGTTATATGTCCTTTATTTTCAGAATATTTACTAATGATTCCTAAATATAGTCCCATATTATTTGGTTTATCTTTTGAAACTAAATCTAAATTTGGTTTTGAAGATAAATGACCAGTAGAAAACATTCCTCTATTGAATGCTTGAAGTAATTCTTTTCTATCTGCTTCTTCAACAACATATGGTTTGTCAGAATAAGCTAAATCTACATATTTTCTATAAATTTTTGTTATTGTTGCTACATATTCTGGTGATTTCATACGGCCTTCTAATTTTAAGCATTTTACACCAGCAGCAATATAATCTGGGATGAAATCTAGTGTACACAAGTCTTTCAAACTTAATAAATATCCAGAATCAATTTTTGAGTTATCTTCTAGAAGATTAAAATTCATTCGGCAAGATTGAGCACATTTTCCACGGTTGGCAGAGCGAGCACCTATCATGCTAGAGATTAAGCATTGACCAGAATATGAAACACAAAGAGCACCGTGTGCAAAACATTCTATTTCGGCATTGCTATTTTTTGTTATATATCGTATGTCTGACATTGATAATTCTCTTGCAAGGACAACACGTTTAAAGCCTAATTGTTCTAGCTTTAAAACACCATTTAATGTGTGAATACTCATTTGAGTACTTGCATGTATAGGCAATTTTGGGAAAAGTTCTAAAAGTTTTTTTCCTAATCCTAAATCTTGAACAATAATTGCATCAATACCAGATTCATAAGCATTTTTAGCTATTGTTAAAGCTTTTTCAAATTCACTATCTGTTATTAATGTATTAAGTGCCAAATTTACTTTTACATTTCTAATTTTACAATACTTAATTGCCATTTGTAATTCTTCAAGTGTAAAATTATTTGCAAATGCTCTAGCGCTAAAAGATTCTGCGCCTAAATATACGGCACTTGCACCGTTTTGAACAGCAGCTTTTACACAATCTAAATTGCCAGCTGGTGATAATAATTCTATCATTGTACGACCTCCAGTGTTATTTTATTTAAAGATATTGTAACATAAAAATATAAAATTGTAAAAAATATTGACTAAAAAATCAGCAAATGATAAAATATTGTTGAAGTAAAATAGAAAAATTTCGAAATATAAGATTTGTTGAGATAATATGTTTTAAGTAATTTGATAAATAAGTACAAAAGATAATTAAATACAAAAAGGAGAAATTGGGGAAATGAAATTTAGAGAGATAGCAATAATTCAAATCATAGTAATAATGATAATAGTAATCTGTATGATTAATCCAGTGTTTGCAGAAGGAACACTTCCAGGGACAGGAGAAGGTAGTTCTTCAGAGCCCGGAGCAGAACCAGATCCTGGAGAAGGAGAAGGAAATACTTCTGAGCCAGAGCCAGAACCAGAACCTGAACCAGAGCCAACACCAGATCCTGGAGAAGGAAATGGAAATACTACAGAACCAACGCCTGAGCCAACGCCAGAACCAGAACAACCAACTAATAATGGAAATACAGGAACAACATATGTGAAATCAAGCAATGCTAATTTATCAAATTTCGGTATGAATCCAAATGATTTTTCAGGTTTTGAACCGTCAATAACAACGTATAGTGTTGACGTATCAGCAGAAGTTGAAAGCATAAATATTTATGCACAAGTGCAAAATACAAAATCAACATTAACAGGGATTGGAAATAAAACATTACAAGATGGTATTAATACATTTAATGTTATTGTAACAGCAGAAGATGGAACACAAAAAATATATACTTTAAATGTAACAAGAGCTGTTTCAGAACAAAATGAAGAAGATGATGATGAAAAAGAAGATGAAGACTTAAATGAAAATGAAGTATCAATCCCAGGAGTAGGAGCTATTCAAAAATTAGAAATAGCTGGAATTACATTATCACCAGAATTCTCTTCTGATATATTTGAATACACAGTAGAATATTTAGGTAATGATGAACAATTAGAAATAATTGCAGAACCTGTTAATTCAGAACATAAAATTAATATTGTAGGAAATGTGAATTTAAAAGCAGGAGAAAATATAATAACAATAACAGTAACTGATTCAGACGAAAAAAATGTAGCTACATATCAATTAATAGTAAATAAGTCAAATGTAACATACACTGAAACTGAGAATAATACTAATATATATATAATATTAGTAATTGTATTGGCAATTATAGTACCAACAGTTATTATAATTATTAGAAAAATAATACATATAAGAAAAGAAGATTCTCATTATGATGATTATGAAGAATATGAAGAATATGAAGAAGAACTACCAAGAGGGTTGAAAAATAAAGAACCGAATAAAAAAAGATTTATAGATAGTGAAGTTGTGAAAGCAAGAGAATCTGCTGGAACATTGTTAGAACCAGTACCAGAAAATGAAGCAAGAAAAGTTGTTGAAAGAAAAAGAAAAACTACTGCTTCAAATAAATTAATATCTAAAACAGATTCAGCTAGAAATCAAGAAACCACAAGAACAAAGCTTAGAGAAGAAAAAGCAGTAAGAAAATCTGAAGGAAAAAGATTTGTTGAAAAGTAAAAAGTACATATTAAAGATAAGATGATGAAGAAGTGAATAATAAAATAAAGAAAAAATAAGATTAAAAAATAAACAAAATAAAAAAATAAAAGGATTTGAAGTCATTTCAAATCCTTTTTGTGTATAGGAAAGATTAGCAGCAACCTCCTTTACCACCACCGCAACAGCAGCAAAGTATTAAAATAAGAATTAAAATCCATCCGCAGTCATCACCAAATCCGAATCCACCGCATCCTCTATTTTCTGGCATAGTCTAGACCTCCTTCCGATTAAACAAATATGTTTTTATTATTTTTCTTTTGTATAATATATGATATGAAAAAAGAGAAAAAGTGCTACAAAAAATATAATAAAAAATATAAACAAAGAAAATAAGTGGTAAAAGTAAAGTATATTAAAATGTTAATATTAAAACTATATAAATAGCTTTATTAAATAGAAAAAATATGATAGAATTTAGACATCGTCAAGGGAAAGGGATATAAGATGGAAAAAGTAAAAAAGTTGTCAGAAGTGTTTGTAGAATATACTACTTCATCTAATATAAGTTATGCTAAAATATTAGGATTAAATGTAATTAAAAAGACAAATACACTAGATGTTAAAATGTATACAGATGAATTTATAGAGATAAAAGAAATATGGCTTTTTGAAAAATTCTTAATGGAAAGATTTAAATTTGAGCATATAAATATTGAATTAAAATACCACGAGAATGCAGAAAGAAAAGTGATAGAGAATGAGTGGAAAAATATAATCGCATATATGGCACATAAATATCCTCTTGCGAAACCAATGTTATTATTAAAAAGTGAATTAACAGTAAAAGATAAAAGTTTAATAGTTAATATGAAAATAAGAGGTGCAGATTTTTTAAAAGCAAAGAAAATGGATATTGAACTTAAAAAAGTTATTAAAAATCTGTTTGATAAAGAATACATAGTTGAGCTACAAGAACAAATATCACAAGATGATATTGAACGAATTAAATTGAGACAGGAACAAGAAGAAAAAAGATTAATAGAAATATTAGAAAGTGAAAGAAATTCATCAAGAGGAAATGATGAAATAACTAATGAAATAAATAATCAGGAAAAAGAGATTCAGGGATATGCAGATGACCAAATGGTAAATTATGCTCCACCGATAGATGACTCATATATTCCAGCAGATATATATATTCCAGGACAAGAAGAAAATATTGATATTGAAGTAGAAGAAACACCGTACATAATGGGAAAAGGAACAAAATCAAAGGAAAAAATACTTAAAATACAGGAAATTTCAGCAGATTCAGGAAGAATAACAATTGATGGAAGATTAATAAAAATTAATTTAAGAGAAACAAAAACAGGAAAAGGAATGATAATATTTGACTTATATGATGGAACTGCTCAAATAACATGTAAATCTTTTGCGAAGGATATGGAAGAAGGTAAAAGTATAGTATCAGCAATAGAAGAAGCTGTTACAGTAAAAGCAACAGGGAAAGCAGAATTAGACACATATCAAGGAGATGTAGCTATATTAGTAAATACTATAGTTAAAAGTAGTACTAATATTCCAGAAAAACCACCAGAAGAAGAAACACCATTAATATTAGGTAATAATATGAAAATAACTGATACATTAGTTAAAATTGAAGATTTAACAACTGATGATGGAAAAGTATCTGTGCAAGGAGAAGTTATATACACAGAAGACAGAGAATTGAAATCAGGTAAAACATTATACAGTTTCGATATATATGACGGAACAAGTTCGATAACTTGTAAAGCTTTTTTAGAAAAAGATACGGCTAAACGACAAATGAAAAGAATTAGTGGAAGTAAAGCAATTAAAGTCGCGGGAACTGCTAATTTAGATGCTTTTTCTGGAGAATTAACAATAATGGCAAATACAATAGTAGAAGCAGAAGCGGTTAAAAAAGTCAAGAGAGCAGATAATGCAGAAATAAAAAGAGTGGAATTGCATCTACATACTCAAATGAGTCAAATGGATGGAATGACATCAGCAAAAAAATTAATTAAAAAAGCAATGGATTGGGGAATGAAATCAATAGCGATAACAGATCATGGTGTTGTACAAGCCTTTCCAGAAGCACATAAATTATTAGGATATAACAATCCAGATATGAAAGTTATTTATGGTGTTGAAGGGTATTTTGCGCCAGATAATTCAGTTATAGTAACAAATTCAAGGAAACAAAGTATAGATACTGTGTATTCAGTATTAGACTTAGAAACAACAGGTTTTTCAGCGAAAAATGAAAAAATTACTGAAGTAGGTATTATGAAGATACAAAATGGTGAAATAATTGATAAATTTTCATGTTTTGTAAATCCAGAAAAACATATACCAGAACGTGTTACTGAGGTTACTAATATAACTGATGATATGGTTAAAGATGCAGAAACCATAGATAAGGTATTTCCAAAAATAATAGATTTTATAAAAGATACTGTTTTAGTAGCACATAATGCAGGATTCGATATGGGATTTTTAAAACAAAATGCAAAAATATTAGGATATGAATTTAACTATACTTATTTAGATACATTAAGTTTAGCAAAACAATTATTCCCAGAATACAAGAGATATAAGTTAGAAAAGATAGCAACAAATTTAGGATTCAAAGTTGAAGTAGCACATAGAGCATTAGATGATGTTGATACAACAGTAAAAGTATTTAATGTAATGTTAGAAATGTTAAAAGAAAAAGGTGTTAAATTTGTAGATGATATAGATCAGCTCGCTGGTAGTGAAGAATACAAGAAAGAAGCATTTAAAAAATTAAATACATATCATATTATAATATTAGCTAAAAATTATGTGGGGCTTAAAAATTTATATAAATTAGTTTCATATGCTCATGTAGATTATTTCTTTAAAAAGCCAAGAATATTAAAAAGTATACTAGAAAAGCACAGAGAAGGATTGATAATAGGTTCAGCATGTGAAGCAGGAGAATTATATAAAGCGATTGAATTAGGTAAAACAGATGAGGAGTTAGAAGAAATAGCAGAATTCTACGATTATCTAGAAATACAACCAATTGGTAATAATGATTTTATGATTAGGAAAGGATTAGTTCCAGACAAAGAAACATTAAGAGATTATAATAAAAAAATAGTAGAACTTGGAGAAAAATTAAATAAATTAGTTGTAGCTACAGGAGATGTACATTTCTTAGATCCACAAGATGAAATATATAGAAGAATTTTAGAAGCGGGTCAAGGATATGATGATGCAGATAACCAAGCACCTCTATATTTTAAAACAACAGAAGAAATGCTAGAGGAATTTAAGTATTTAGGAGAAGAAAAAGCTTTTGAAGTAGTTGTAGAAAATACAAATAAAATAGCTGATATGTGTGATAAAATAAGTCCTATATCAACAGAAAAATGTGCACCACATATACCGGGGTGTGAGCAGGAAATTAGAGATATATCTTATGATAAAGCACATGAACTATATGGAGAAAATTTACCAGACATAGTTAAAGATAGATTGGAACGAGAATTAGATTCGATAATTTCAAATGGATTCTCAGTAATGTACATAATAGCACAAAAATTAGTGTGGAAATCTAATGAAGATGGATATATAGTGGGATCAAGAGGATCAGTAGGTTCATCATTTGCTGCATATGTAACAGGAATAACAGAAGTTAATTCATTACCAGCCCATTATAGATGCCTAAAATGTAAACATTCTGATTTCAATGACTATGGATTTAAGAATGGATTTGATTTACCAGATAAAGAATGTCCAAATTGTGGAGAAATGCTTGTTAAAGATGGAATGGATATTCCGTTTGAGACATTTTTAGGATTTAATGGAGACAAAGAACCAGACATAGACTTGAACTTCTCTGGAGAATATCAAGCAAAAGCACATAAATATACAGAAATCATATTTGGTAAAGGAACTACATATAAGGCAGGAACAATCGGAACGATAGCTGAGAAAACAGCATTTGGTTATGTTAAAAAATATCATGAAGAAAGAAACATACCAATTAATAGAGCAGAAACTCAAAGGATAGCTAGTGGTTGTGTTGGAATAAAAAGAACATCTGGACAGCATCCAGGAGGAATAATAGTTGTACCAAAAGGAAGAGAGATTTATGAATTTTGTCCAGTACAGCATCCGGCAGATGATGCAAATTCAGATATAATAACTACACACTTTGATTATCACTCAATAGATGAAAACTTGTTGAAATTAGATATATTAGGACACGATGATCCAACTGTAATAAGAATGCTTCAAGATTTAACAGGGATAGATCCTACAAAAATAGCATTAGATGATAAGGAGACAATGTCTATATTTAGTTCAACAGATGCTTTGGGTGTAACACCAGAGCAAATAAAATCAGAAGTTGGAAGTTTTGGAATACCTGAATTCGGAACTAAGTTTGTAAGAGGAATGTTAGTAGATACAAAGCCAACAACATTCGATGAACTAATCCGTATATCTGGATTATCACATGGGACAGATGTGTGGTTAAATAATGCACAAATGTTAATTGAAAAAGGAATAGTAACATTAGGTGATGCTATTTGTTGTCGTGATGATATAATGATATATTTAATAAAAATGGGAGTACCACCAAATCCAGCGTTTAAAATAATGGAACTTGTGCGTAAAGGGAAAGCAATGAAAGATCCGAGTAAATGGGCAGAATATGTAGCTATGATGAAAGAAAAAAATGTGCCAGACTGGTATATAAAATCTTGTGAAACAATAAAATATATGTTCCCTAAAGCTCATGCAGCAGCATATGTAACAAATGCATTTAGAATAGCATGGTTTAAAGTACATCAACCATTAGCATATTATGCAGCATATTTTTCTATTAGAGCAGATGAGTTTGATAGTAGTTGTATGATTTTTGGAAAAGAGAAAGTCAAGAATAAAATGAAAGAAATAGATGGACAAGGAAACGCAGCGACGACAAAAGATAAAAATATGTATGCTATATTAGAACTTGTACTAGAAATGAATGAAAGAGGTTACAAATTTTTACCAATGGATATATATAAGTCGGACTCTAAAAAGTTTTTAATAGAAGGTGATTCGATAAGACCACCATTAAACAGTATTCCAGGTTTAGGTACAATAGCTGCAGAAGGAATTGAAACAGCTAGAAAAGATGGGAAGTTTATGTCTATTGATGAAATGAAAATACGATCTAAAGTAGGAGATTCAGTTGCAGAATTACTAAAGCAATTTGGTTGTCTGGATGGAATGAGTCAAAGTAATCAAATTAGCTTGTTTGGATAGAAAATAATTAAATAAATGTTGAATGAATATATGAAGGAGTTAGAAAAATGGAAAATGACTATTTAAGAGAAAAAGTAGAAAAATTCAATAATAATACATCGTTAAATGAATTACAAGAATATATGAAAGAAATGGTTAAAATCAGAGGATTTGATGATGAATCAGTTCAGGATACAATGATTTTATTAACTGAAGAAATTGGAGAGCTTGCAAAAGAAGTAAGAAAAGCTAGTCATATAAAAGTGGATTCTGAAAACAAAAGAATTAATAATTTTAAACAAGAACTTTCAGATGTGATTTGTTATGTTATGTGCATGGCAAATATTATGGATATTGATTTGATTGAAGCGATAAAATTAAAAGAATTAAAAAATTGTGATAGAGAGTGGAAATAAAAAATAAAAAATAAAAGAAAGCGAAGAGAAAAATGAATAATTTACAAGAAATATTTACAACACAAAATATAATAATATATTTTATAGTAATAAATCTTATTGGTTTTTTAGCAATGTGGTTAGATAAATGGAAATCTAAGACAGGAAGGTGGAGAATACCTGAGAAAACACTTTTTATAATAACAGGTTTAGGTGGAGGTATTGGTACAATAATGGGAATGCATGTATTTAGACATAAAACAAAAAAAATAGGATTTGTTATAGGGTTTCCACTTATAACTATATTAGAAATAGTAGCAATAGTATATTTTGGGATTATAAAATAGATAAATAAAATAGATAAATAAAAAGATAAATAGAATAAAAAAGTAGAAAAAAGTAAAAAAAGTTAAAAAGTTAAAAAGTAAAAAAATAGAGTTATATATAATATAACTCTATTTTTTATTTATGGAAATGAAGTTTTTTGCATAAAATAGTGGTAACATAATTTTAGGATAATTAGTTGCAAATAATATATACATAAAATGTAAATATGACATGTGTATAACTATGGTTCTGGAAATAGCAAAAAATAAGTTGTTCACAAAGTTATCCACAGTATCCACATGGTGGAAAATGTAGAAAAATGTAAAATGATAAATGAAGAAAAGTTTACGTAAATTCAAAACTATAACAAATATAAAAGAAAAAACATAATATATAGTATGGCAATATATGGATTAGAAGGTGAATTGTATAAAATGTATAGAGATGATGATGAAATAAATTTTTATGAAATGAAAACACTTGTAGAAAAAGGATATGTTTTGATAGATATAAGGGATAAAGAAGAGTATCTTAGATACCATATAGATGGTGCAATAAATATTCCTATTTATGAAACAGTTGAAAAAATTAAAGAGGTATATAGTGATAAGTCTACAAAAATAATTATATATTGTACTACAGGTGTTAGAAGTAGTGTTATAAAAAACAAATTAAAAAAACTGGGATATATAAATATTTTGAATTTAGAAAATGGGATAAATAATTAAATAATTAAATAATTAATTTTAAATTTAAAACTTAAAACTTGGAAAATTAAAAAATTAAGGAATTAAAAAAATAAAAATTAGAATATAGTTATAATCAGAAGAGACTATATTCTAATTTTACATTCTACCATGTATTTTGAAAATATGTGATAGAATATAGTTTTGAAACAGTATATTACCTTTAAAAGTATTGTAGTTTTACAATAAATATGTTAAAATAGCAGAGAATATAAAGTAGAAAGGTGTTATAAATGGATAACAGACAAAAATATATTAGAAATTTTAGCATTATTGCACATATAGATCATGGTAAATCAACATTAGCAGATAGATTGATTGAAATGACAGGAGTATTATCAAAAAGAGAGATGGAAAGTCAAGTGTTAGATAATATGGATATAGAAAAAGAAAGAGGTATAACTATTAAATCTCAAGCTGTAAGAATGGTATACAAAGCAAAAGATGGAAAAGAATATATTCTTAATTTAATTGATACGCCAGGACATGTGGATTTTAATTATGAAGTTTCAAGAAGTTTAGCAGCATGTGATGGAGCAATATTAGTTGTTGATTCAAGTCAAGGTGTTGAAGCACAAACATTAGCGAATGTATATTTAGCAATAGATGGTAATTTGGAAATATTACCAGTATTAAATAAAGTAGATTTGCCAAGTGCAAGACCAGATGAAGTAAAACATGAGATTGAAGAAATAATAGGTATACCGGCAATGGATAGTCCTTGTATTTCAGCTAAATCTGGATTGAATGTAGAAGAAGTATTAGAAAGAATAGTAAAAGATTTACCAGCACCACAAGGTGATGAAGAAAGCAAGACAAAATGTTTAATATTTGATTCATACTATGATAATTATAAAGGTGCTGTTGCATATGTTAGAGTTGTTGATGGTAGTGTAAAAGTAGGTGATGAGATAAAACTTATGGCTGCTAACAAGACATTTACAGTAACAGAAGTGGGGTATTTTATACCGGGGTCATATATGGCAACAAAAGAAATTAAAGCAGGAGAAGTTGGATATATTGCTGCGAGTATTAAAAAATTGTCAGACGTACACGTTGGAGATACAATTACTTTAAAAGATAATGCGGCTGAGGAACCATTACAAGGATACAAAAAAGTAACACCAATGGTGTATTGTGGATTATATCCAATTGATGGTAGTCAATATGAAGCGTTGAAAGAAGCTTTGGAAAAACTAAAATTAAATGATGCTGCATTAGAGTATGAGCCGGAATCTTCGTCAGCGTTAGGTTTTGGGTTCAGAGGTGGATTTTTAGGGTTATTACACTTGGAAATTATTCAAGAAAGATTAGATAGAGAATTTGATCTAGGTTTAATCACAACAGCACCGTCAGTTATATATAAGGTGTATAAAACTGATGGAGAAGTTGTAGAATTATATAATCCAGAAGATTTACCAAAAGCACAAGAAGTGTCATACATGGAAGAACCATTTGTAAGTACTAATATTTTAACACCACGAGAATATGTTGGGAATGTTATGGAACTTTGCCAAAGAAGACGTGGTATATATATAGATATGAAGTATTTAGATGAAAATAGAGTTACACTTATGTACGAAATGCCTTTAAACGAAATAATATATGATTTCTTTGATAATTTAAAATCAAAGACAAAGGGATATGCATCACTAGATTATGAATTTAAGGAATATAAAAGATCTACATTAGTGAAATTAGATATACATATAAATGGTGAACCGGTAGATGCACTAAGTTTTATTGTTCATAAAGAGAGTAGTTATGAACGTGGTAAAAAAATGGTGGAAAAATTAAAAACAGTAATTCCTAGAAAATTATTTAAAATTCCAATTCAAGCAGCAATAGGTGGACAAGTTATAGCAAGAGAAACAATTTCAGCAATGAGAAAAGATGTACTTGCAAAATGTTATGGTGGAGATATTTCTAGAAAGAAAAAATTACTAGAGAAACAGAAAAAAGGTAAAAAGAAAATGCGTGAAATAGGTAATGTTGAAATACCACAAGAAGCATTCTTATCTGTGCTTAAATTAGATGATGAATAAAATATATAGTAACATATGGATAAGACAGGTTGTGTGACATATACAAATCTGTTTTTATCTATATATAAGGAAGGGGAATAAATGAGAAATAATACAAGAAATAGTAAAAATAATTGGAATAAAAATAATAAAAACAATAAAAGTAGAGAAGAAAAAAGTTTTGGGAAAAGTAAAAGGGAAAATATAGGTGCTAAATCTGAGTTTGAGAGTAACAAAAAACCTTTTGAGAAAGCTTATAAAACAAAAGATACTTATAAAAGAAAAGAAACATTTCAAAAAAAAGAAGTATATAATAAAGAAATGATAAATGATGTGGAAGAAAAAAGTTATGAAGATCAAGTAGAAGGTAGAAATTCAGTATTTGAATTATTAGAAAGTGGAAAAGATATAAATAAAATTTTTGTGACAAAAGGTGAAAAACACGGATCAATAAATAAAATAATAGCAATAGCAAGAGAAAAAAGAATTATAATTGTTGAAAAAGATAAAAAACAATTAGATATGATTGCGCAAAATGAAAACTATCAAGGTGTTATAGCAATAGTTCCGCCATTTGAATATTCAGAAGTTGAAGAAATACTAGAAGATGCTAAAACAAAAAATGAAGATCCTTTTGTAATAATATTAGATGGGATAGAAGATCCTCATAATTTAGGTTCAATTATAAGAACAGCTGAAACAGCAGGTGTTCATGGAATAATAATACCTAAGCGAAGAGCAGCATCTGTAAATAGTACTGTTAATAAAGTATCAGCAGGTGCAGCACAATATATGAAAATAGCGAGAGTTACAAATATATCAGAAACAATAGAAAAGTTGAAAGCTAATGGTTTATGGGTATGTGGTACAGATATTGATACAAATAAATATCATTATAATCAAGATTTAACAGGTCCTTTAGCAATTGTTATTGGTAATGAAGGTTCAGGAATGAGTGATAAAGTCAAAAAGAATTGTGATTTTTTAGTAAAAATACCTATGAAGGGAAAAATAACATCATTAAATGCAGCGGTATCCACAGGAATCATTGTTTATGAAGCGGTAAAACAAAAAATAAAATAAAAAATAAAAAATAAAAGTGTTTAGACATTAAACACTTTTATTTTTTATGTGGTGGAATAAAGAAATGACATAAAAATGTAAAGAAAAAACTATTGTGATTTTAAAATTCTTATGATAAAATGATTCAAAAAGTATAGAAAAAACTTAATTTATAAGTACAGAAGAATAATGGAGGAATGAAAATGAAAAAAGGACCAGGAAAAATAATTCTTGTAGTATTGATAATTTTGATGATTATAATTGGAGTAACAATAGGTGTATTATTTGCATTTACAGATGTATTCAAAACACCAGCACAAATGTTAATGATGTCAACTAGTAATACTCTTACAGATGCGTTTAAAGCGATTAATGAATTTGCAAAAGGGTCAAGTGAAGAAAGAATAAAAGCTGAAGAAAATAGATTAAATGCAAATTCATATAAAGAAGATATAGATATTGAGATATCTATTAGAGAAGATTTAGGTACAACAGCAGAAAATGCAGACAGTATATTAAATAATACTAAAATTTCAATGGGGAAAACAGTGGATTTAGAAGCAGAATACTCGGAATATAATGTTGAAATTTTAGAAAAAGAAACTTTAGAGAAAGAAAATGAAGAAGAACAACAAGAGTCAGCAGAGGAAACGGAAAAAACAGATGATACAAGTGAAACATCTAGTGAATATATGGAAATATTGAACTTTAGTTATATTGAAAAAGAAAATGACATGTATATATATGAAGAAAATGTTTATGACAAATATATAGAAGCAGAAGAAAGTGTAATAAAAGAACAACTTGTTCCGGAACTTGAAATTTTAGATATATATGAGGAAACAGATATAGATACTGTAATAGAAGGGTTTGAATTTGAATATTCAGAAGATGTTTTAAATGAGACATTAGAAAAATATGCAAGTATAATAATGAATAGTTTAAAAACACAAACAGTAGAAAAGCAACCTGTTGAGCTAGCAAACAGTCAAAATGATGCAACAACATTATATAGTGTTACATATAAAAAAGAAGACATAGTAAATTTAGCAATAGTTTTACTTGAGGTTTTAAAAGAAGAACAGTTAATAACAAACAATATGCAATATGGAGATACTTTACTAGAAGATATTAATGAAGATGGAAGTATAATAAGTGAAGGGTATAAAGAATTTATAACGCAGTTAATAGAGGAATTGAAAAGTGAAGCTATAGGAGACGAGCCGTATACTATTGAAACATATACAACAAAAGAAGGTATTAGTTATTTTGCAATAAAATCAAATGAATTAGAAATAAGTATTAATGTTGTTGGTGAAAATGTATCATTACAATTAAAAGATCTCACAGCAGATGTTGAAGTGATAATCGAATTAGAAAAAACAGCTAATGATAGAAAAATATTCTATAGTATTGCTCAAAAAAATGAAATAATAAGCTATAGCCTAGTTTTAAATCAAGATATTGTGAATGAAGGACAATATATCGATACTATAACATTAGAATTCGAAACGGATGAAACAGAAATAAAAATAGAATTACAAAAAGAAGTACAAATTATAGATGAAATAAATGTAGTTGAATTTACAGAGGAAAATACATTGTTTTTAACAGAAAAAGAAGAAAGTGTTAAGACTCAAAATGTAGAAGTATTGAAAAATAGAATAAATTTAATAAGAGAAGAGATATTGAATAAGTATTCTCCTGAATTTGAAAAAATAATTAAAGAGATGTTCTTATCAGCAGGGTCTCCATTAACAGGTATAGGACAACCTACAGAAATTGAAATTAATAGATTTAATGCACCTTTTGAATTAGAGGTTGGAAAATCAGTATCAAATAATAGTGTATTAAGTATGTTAGATAATTTGAATAATAATATAAATGGATATAAAGTCATTTCTGAAAATGAATTATTATTAGAAATAGATAGAGACGAAAATAACCAAGATAAAATAGATGAATTAAAAACAGTATTTGAAGAAAATACTAGATTACAATATAATATCTCATTAACATATGAGGAAGAAACAGGTTTTGTCGATGGTGTTATGATTGAAATAATAGAAGAATAAATAGAATAGGAAGATATATTTATAGGAAAGAATAAATATATCTTCCTTTCTTATATAATTAGAATAATTGTTTTAATAAGAAAATATAAAGTATTAAGAATGATATATTAAAAAATCGGAAAAAAATTAAAAAATGAGAAAAAGTAGTTGACAAGATATTTGAATCGTGTTAATATGTGCAAGTCGATTTTGAAACAAAAAACAACTTAATAAAAGTTTAAAAGTTTTTTAAAAAAAGTGTTGACAATACATTTAAATCATGCTAATATATGCGAGTGAGTTTTGAGGTAGGAAGTTACAAAACAGAAACTTCAAAAATGTTAACAAAAAATAAAAAAAGTAGTTGACAATCACAAATGAGTATGGTAATATAAAAAAGTACCTTTTAGAGAATTAAAAACTCTAAAAAACACCACAAAAAATATTTTAAAAAATATTTAAAAAAGTGTTGACAAAATGAAAAAGGTATATTATAATACAAAA
>CAYJIP010000002.1:0-52000 GCA_964370265.1 uncultured Clostridium sp.
ACAGTGAATTCAAAGAACTATTCCCTGAGTCACATGTTGAGTACTTTGTATCATACTATGACTATTACCAGCCAGAGAGTTATATAGCTCATTCAGACACATATATAGAGAAAGATAGTAGTATAAATGATGAAATAGACAAATTACGTCATTCAGCAACATTAGCGTTAGTAGAATCAAAAGATGTAATTATAGTTGCTTCAGTTTCATGTATATATGGATTAGCTGATCCGGAAGATTATGCAGAAATGATGATGTCATTAAGACCAGGAATGTCAAAATCTAGAGATGAAGTATTAAAAAGATTAGTCAATATGCAATATACTAGAAATGAATTAGATTTTAAAAGAGGTACTTTTAGAGCGAAAGGCGATACTGTAGAAATATATCCATCATCACAAAGTGAGGCAGCAGTTAGAGTAGAGTTCTGGGGGGATGAAATAGAAAAAATTGCAGAAATAAATCCTTTAACAGGAAAGAGTATGGGAATAAGAGAACACATACTAATACCACCTGCGTCACAATATGCTACTGAAAAAGAAAAAGTGGACATAGCTATAGGTAATATAGAAATAGAACTAGAAGAAAGAATTAAATATTTTAAAGAAAACAACAAACTAATTGAAGCACAAAGAATAGAAGAAAGAACAAATTTTGATTTAGAAATGCTTAGAGAAACAGGATTTTGTTCGGGAATAGAAAATTATTCAAGACATTTAAGTGGAAGAGAAGAGGGGAGTAGACCATATACTTTATTTGACTATTTTCCAAAAGATTTTTTATTACTAGTAGATGAATCACATGTTAGCATTCCACAAGTTAGAGCAATGTATAATGGGGATAGAGCAAGAAAAGAGTCACTTGTTAATTTTGGATTTAGATTACCATCAGCATTTGACAATAGACCACTTAAATTCCCAGAATTTGAAGAAATATTAAATCAGGTAATATATGTTAGTGCTACACCAGCAGATTATGAAAAAGAACACAGTGGAGATGAAATTGTTGAACAAATAATAAGACCGACAGGTTTATTAGATCCAATAATAGAAGTTAAACCAGTATCAAATCAGATAGATGATTTATTAGAACAAATTAGAATAAGAGTAGAGAAAAAAGAAAGAATATTAGTAACAACTTTAACTAAAAAACAAGCAGAAGATTTAACATCATATTTAAAAAGTTTAGATATAAAAGTAAATTATATGCATTCTGATACAAAAACATTAGAAAGAATGGAAATAATTCGTAATTTAAGATTAGGTGAATTTGATGTTTTAGTAGGTATTAATTTATTAAGAGAAGGGTTAGACATACCAGAAGTGTCATTAGTAGCAATTTTAGATGCTGATAAAGAAGGTTTCTTACGTTCGGAAAGATCATTAATTCAGACAATAGGACGTGCTGCAAGAAATTCAGATGGTAGAGTTATAATGTATGCAGATGAATTAACAGTTAGTATGGAAAAAGCTATTAGAGAAACTAATAGAAGAAGAAATATTCAAGAGGAATATAATAAGGTAAATGGAATAACACCTAAAACAATAATTAAATCAATAAAAGACTCTATACGAGCAGTTAAAATGGAAGATATTAAAGTTGAATATAATCTAGAAAATGAAGAAGATATTAAAACAACGATAGATAATTTAACACAAGAGATGTTAGAGTTTGCAGCAAACATGGAATTCGAGCAAGCAGCTAATTTAAGAGATAAAATAAAAGAGCTTGAAAAATTAATTTAAATACAATATAATATATTATATAAAATAAAAGATATTTATGAATGGGGATCAAATGGAAAAAGAAGAAAAAATAGCAAAAATAAACAGGAAAACTATATTCAGACAAGATATATTTATGTATTTTTATATAGCAGCATTTTTAGGATGGATATTAGAAACAATATTTGCATTTATGGTAGGGAATATGGAAAAAAGAGGATTTTTATACAGTCCAGTATGTCCTATATATGGATTCGGAGCAATATTAATACTATTGATTCATAATGAAATCAAAAAAAAGAAGATTAAAAATACTTTTATAATATTTGTAATCTATTCTGTTTCTTTCACTATATTAGAATATTTAAGTTCTGTAATATTAGAAGCCTTATTTGACATGAGATGGTGGGATTATACAGACTTATTTATGAATTTTCAAGGGAGAATAGCACTAGCATATTCAGCAGCATTTGGATTAGTGGGAATTATATTTGCAAAATTAATTAAAAATCCATTAAAAAGGTTCTTAAATAGGATAAGAAGAAAAATTGGAACAAACGGAATGAAAATTTTAATTATAATATTTACAATTACTTTTATAACAGATGTAGTTTTTTCATGTATAAGATATGCATAATAAATTATTAAAAATAAAAGAATATAAATAACTAAATCCATATTTATCACATAAAATATAATAGGTGATAAATATGGATTTTTTTAAAAATTTAAAAGAAGATGCTGAAAACATATTAAGTAAAGACCCAGCATCAAAAAATATTATGGAAGTTATTATATTGTATCCAGGCTTTCATATTCTATTATTTCATAAATTAGGAAATTATTTATATAGAAAGAATAGACTATTTTTAGCACGATTAATTTCACAGATAGGAAGATTTTTTACAGGTATAGAAATTCATCCGGGTGCAACAATAGGAAGAAGACTATTTATAGATCATGGAATGGGTATTGTAATAGGTGAGACTGCAACAATTGGTAATGATTGCACAATATATCATGATGCAACATTAGGAGGTACAGGAAAAGATGAAGAAAAAAGACATCCAGATTTAGGCAACAATGTCATGGTAGGGTCAGGATCAAAAGTATTAGGACCAATTAAAATAGGTGATAATGTAAAAATTGGTGCAAATGCGACAGTATTAATTGACATACCCGACAACTCAACTGTTGTTGAATGTAATAGAATAATTTAAGATATAGTATACAAAAAGAGCCTATAAAGTATTAGCACTTTATAAGCTCTTTTAATTAATTTAGACCATATATATTATTTTCAACTAATAATTTGGCTCTTTTTTTAGTTTTTTCATCTGAATTTAAAGCATTTTCTAAAAATTCAGGGTGTTCTATTAAAAAGTTTTTCATACTTTCGTCAGGATCCTTGTAAAAAGCATTTAATATAGATTGTTGTTTTTCACTAATTAAATTCATATCTAAAGCTTTTTGGAATAATTTCTCATCTACATTTACTAAAGAAATAGATTTAACTCCTTTAGCTCCAATAGCTTCGCCACCACCTTGCATTCTATCAACTACAACACAAGAATGAGTTATTTTTGCTCCTAAATTTTCAATAGCAGGAATCCATGCTCTAATATAACTAGATGCAACAGTAATTAAATCAGCTATATGTAAAACATTAGCAGAATTTAAATCAGAATCAGATATATCACTATTAAAATCAAAAGTATTAATAACTGTACTTAAATCTTTAAAAATTGAAATATGAGGTTTTTCAATAAGATATGCAATCATGTTTGAAAAAAACCAATCTCGTCTTTCTCCACCTGATACATAATCGATTTTTGATAAATCTACAGTATTTTTTATTGATACAATCATAGCATCAATAACATTTTTATAAATTTCATTTTCTTGGTATTGTTTTAAAGTTTTATCAAAAACTCTTTTTGGTAATGTTGATTTAGATGATAAAGCATCATCTATAAATGATAATAATTCTACTGCATCTTTTTCATTTCCATAAACAAAATGTGTATTGATAAAATATGGTCCTATTTTTCCCGAAGTGTACCAAAATGGTTTGTTTTCTTCAAAAAAACGAATAGCATTTGTGCTAAATAAATATGACTCAATGTTTGACATTTTTAATTCCTCCTAAATATATTCATATGTATTGTAATGAATATATTAAAAAAAGTCAAATAAAATTTTAAAAAAGTTGTAATTCTCAAATAAAATAAAAAATAATTATTAGCAAATAATCGAATACATAAATAGAGACAATATTTCATGTAATACTTGACATAAAACAGGAAAACTGCTATATTATTACAGACGAAATATTTATAAATTATAACTTGAAAATTAAGTTATGAGACAGGAGGATTTTAATGAATGAAATCAAAAGTACGAAAAAACTTACATTAAATCATTCAGAAAAATTTATAAAAGAAGCTATAGAGAGATTTATAACTTCATATAGATATTCTGAAAAATTATCTTTAAGTGATTTGAAAAAGAGATTAGAAAATTTAAAAAGTATTCTAAAAACTAATTCTAATCGGGTTAAAAGTAGGTTTCAAGGAGCAATAAAAGGTAAAATAGGAGAGATCAACCAAAAAATTAAATTGATTGAAAACCAATTATTAAATGGAAATAAGATCACAAAGGAAATAGAAGAAAGTATAGAATCTTTAATTAAAAATTTAAAAAAATTTTTAAAAACACTTGAAACACTATAATAGACATTTAAAAATTTAGGAGAAAAACAGAATGACAAAAACATTAGATAACAGCCTACAAGAACTTTTAAATAAGATTAAAGATGAAAGTTTGGAAATGCAAGAAATATCAACACAAAATAGTATATTAAAAGATACTAAAAAAACTATTGATATTAGTCTTAGAAAAATTTCAAATGAAAAGAAACAGAGATTAGAGAGTATTCGAAACCTAATGAATAAAATAAATAATCAATTATATAAATATCATGAACAAGATAGAAATGATGTCATTTTAAAAGGTTATTCAGCATTAGGAGAAAAAATTGAATTATATTTAAAAAAAGCTTGAAATTTGTTAAAATAAAAAAGACGTTAATTACGTCTTTTTTGCTTTATTTAGTTATTTCTATTGGTATTCTTATAGTCATTTCTATTCTTATTTTTATTCATATTCCTACTTTTTAAAATATCCAATATAAGGTAAGTTTCTTAATTTTTCATCATAATCTAATCCAAAACCAACAACAAACTCATCAGGTATTTGAAAACCAATATAGTCTACTGATATATCTATAACTCTTCTAGAAGGTTTATCTAGCAAAGTAGCTAATTTAATAGAAGCTGGTTTTTTAGAAGATAAATATTCCATTAAATATGATAAAGTTCTACCAGTATCAATTATATCTTCAACAACAATAACATGCTTGTTTTCTATATCTTCCATAAGATCAACATCAAGTTTTATTATTCCACAGCTTTCAGTACCTCCGTTATAGCTAGAAACCTTTACAAAGTCAAAAATAGCAGTATTAGAAATGTTTTTTGTAAGTTCTGCTGTAAAAAACAAAGAACCTTTTAGTATACAAATAAAAACAATTTCCTTGTTTATATAATCTTTTTCAATTTGTTTTGATAATTCGAAAATTCTAGATTTCAATTTTTCTTCATTAATTAATATATTTAAATTTTCCATATAATCTCCTAACTTTATTTCAATAGATACACATTATATAGATAATATTAATATTAATCAATAAAAGATAGTAAAAATCTCAATAAAATATAAAATAAACATTGATAAATTCTTAGATAGTGTAATATAATGTACAAACAGGAAAAATATAAGTATATTATCCTTGTTTATTATTAACTCAAATAAAGGAGTATAGAAAATGAAAGAAATTATATTTAAGGGTTGCGGTACAGCAATAATTACACCGTTCAAAGGGGAAAAAGTTAATTATCAAGAATTTGAAAAAATGGTAGAATTTCAAATTGAAAAAGGAATACAATCAATAATTGTATGTGGTACAACAGGAGAAGCTTCTACAATGTCATTAGAAGAGAGAAAAGAATTAATTAAGTTTACAGTAGAAAAAGTAAATGGAAGAATAAAAGTAATTGCTGGAACTGGATCAAATTGTACTAAGTCAGCAATAGAAATGTCAAAATATGCAGAATCAATTGGTGTTGATGGATTATTAATAGTAACACCATACTATAATAAAACAACGCAAAAAGGACTAATAGCACATTATGGGGCAATAGCAAAAGAAGTCACAAAACCAATCATTATATATAGTGTACCAGGAAGAACAGGTGTTAACATAGAACCGAAAACTTGTTTAGAACTTTCTAAAATCAAAAATATTGTTGCAATAAAAGAAGCAAGTGGAGATATATCACAAGTTTTAAAAATTGCAAAATTATGCGGAGATAAACTAAATATCTACTCAGGTAATGACGATCAAATAGTACCAATACTTGCAATAGGAGGTATCGGTGTTATATCAGTATTATCAAATATCATACCAGAAGATACACAAAAAATGATTGATACATATTTAAGTGGAGATATACAAAGTTCATTAAAACTGCAAATAAAAAGTTTAGATTTAACAGATGCTCTTTTTGCAGAAGTAAATCCAATACCTGTAAAAGAAGCTTGTAATATTATAGGATATGATGCAGGAACACCAAGGCTTCCTTTAACAGAGGCTAGTGATGAATGTAAAGAAAGATTAAAAGAAGTAATTGATAAATATCTAAATGATAAGTAAGGATGGAATAAAGTAATGAGAGTATTAGTAATTGGTGCAAATGGTAGAATGGGACAAGAGGTGATAAAAATAGTAAATTTATCAAAAGATTCTACTATAGTAGCAGGAATAGATAAAGAAAATATAAGATGTGAAGGATATAATATATATAATGATTGTAATAGTATAAAAGAGAAAATAGATGTGATAATAGATTTTTCACTTCCAAAAGTTAGTATGCAAGTTTTAGAATATGCTTCAAAAGAAAAAATACCTATGGTAATAGCTACAACAGGATTCTCTGACGAAGAATTAAAGACTATATTAAATTATTCAAAAACAGTTCCAATATTTAAATCAAATAATATGTCATATAATATAAGTTTGATGATGGATATAATAAGTAAGTTGGCAATTCAATTAGAAGATAATGACATAGAAATAATTGAGACGCATCATAAAAATAAGGTAGATAGTCCAAGTGGTACAGCATTAATGCTTGCAGATAGTATGAATGAAGCACTAGATAAGAAAATGAACTATATATATGATAGAACTAAAGAAAGAAAACCTAGAGAAAAAAATGAAATAGGTATACATGCAATAAGAGGTGGAACAGAAGTAGGAAGACATACTGTAAGTTTTTTCGGAGATAATGAAACATTTGAAATAACACATAATGTAACATCTAGAAGTATATTTGCTAAAGGATCATTAAAAGCAGCAAGGTTTTTAGTTAAAAAAACAAATGGTATATATAATATGAAAGATCTAATAAATGAAGAATTAAATGAAATATGAAGATAGTTAAATAAAAAATAGTTAAGAGGAAATAAAATGAGTAGAAATATATTGAGAAATCAAACAAATAAAATTATGGTTGGTAATGTACAAATAGGCGGACAAAATAAAGTTGTTATTCAATCTATGTGTAATACAAAAACAAAAGATATAAATGCAACTGTTACTCAAATAAATAAATTAGAAGCATTAGGATGTGAAATAGTAAGAGTAGCATGTCTAGATATAGAAGATGCAAAAGCTATTAAAGAAATTAAAAAAGAAATAAGAATACCAATAGTCGCTGATATTCATTTTGACTATAAAATTGCATTACAAGCTATAGAATCAGGAGTAGATAAAGTAAGGATAAATCCAGGGAATATAGGAACAGAAGAAAAAATAAAAGCTGTTGTAGATAAATGTAAAGAAAAAAATATCCCTATAAGAATTGGTGTTAATGCTGGCTCATTAGAAAAAGACTTATTAGAAAAATACGGAAAACCAACAGCAGAAGCAATGGTAGAAAGTGCGAAAAAGCATATTGATATTTTAGAAAGATTAGATTTTAAAAATTATGCAATATCACTAAAAGCCTCTGATTTAGATTTATGTATAGATAGTTATAGAGAAGCTGCAAAAACTTTTAAATGTCCATTACATTTAGGTGTTACAGAAGCGGGAACAGAATTTGGTGGAACTATTAAATCAAGTATAGGATTAGGAATATTATTACGAGAAGGTATTGGGGATACAATAAGAGTATCATTATCAGACGATCCAACTAAAGAAATTCCTGTTGTAAAGGAAATATTAAAAAATTGCAATCTTTATTCTAAATCTCCAACTTTAATAGCTTGTCCTACTTGTGGTAGAACCCAAATTGATTTAATTCCTATGGCAAAAGCAGTAGAGGAATTTTTACAAACTATAGAAGCAGATATATCTGTAGCAGTAATGGGATGCGCTGTAAACGGACCTGGAGAAGCAAGAGAAGCAGATATAGGAATTGCTGGTGGAATAAAAGAAGCAATTCTATTTAAAAAGGGCGAAATTATAAAAAAAGTAAAACAAGAAGATGTTGTAGAAATTTTAAAAAATGAAATAAACACAATGATAAAAGAAAGTTAACATAAATTCAAAAAACTATTTACAAAAATAGGAAAATAATATATAATATGTACAGCAAAACACATTAAATCCTTTTTATCTGACAAGTAGATATATATTCTACAGTCAGTTTACATATAAAATTATATGAATTGAAAGGTGGCACTTATGTTTACACTAAAGTCAATCGAAAAAAATGTAATCGACATTATGGTAGTATTGGGTGTTTTAGCAATACTATTAATCGGAAGTTTAAGTTTTGGATTTGACGAAAGTAGAGTTTTAGAAATTGGTTTAACTATATCTAAAGCAATAGGAATTGTATCATTAATAGGAGTAGCTGTTCAATTATTAGCTAAAGAAACAAAATTGATAATTAATTATGCTTATTGCATAGGTATGTCAATTATACTAACAATGATATTAAGTATTCTGTGTAATTAAAACATGAGAAACTAAAATGTAGTAATTTAAAATACAATTATTATAAAACAAAATAAGTAAAAAGTAAAAATAAAACTTATCCAATTATTGGTTGAGTTTTATTTTTTAACATTTTAGATAAAATATAAACAAATATAGATAAAAATAGCTTGAAAATATTTGAAATTTTTGATATTATAAGAAAAAATTTGGAGGTAAAAATGAAAACAATTTTAAAAAATGGAACATTAGTAGATTATAAAACAAATACATTTGCTAAAAAAGACATACTAATATTAAATGACAAAATATCTGAAATAGCTGATAATATTGAAGCTGTAGCAGATAAAATTATTGATTGTACAAATTTATATATTATACCTGGAATGATTGATATTCATGCACATCTAAGAGAACCTGGATTTGAGCATAAAGAAACAATAGAAACAGGTGCAAAAAGTGCCGTTAGTGGTGGTTTTACAACTATTTGTCCTATGCCAAATACAAAACCAGTTCCTGATAGCACTATTATTTTGGAAGAAATAATAAAAAAAGGAAAAGACGTAAATTTATGTAATATATTACCTTATGCTTCAGCATCTAAGGGAGAAAAAGGTGAAGAACTAGTTAATTTCGAAGAATTAAAAAAAGCAGGAGCTGTTGCATTTTCAGATGATGGAATTCCTGTAACAAATAGTAGAACAATGAGACAAGCTATAATAGAAGCCGATAAAGTTGGAAGCTTTGTTGCATCACATTGTGAAGAAAAATCAGTAGCATCTGGAGCAATACAAGCAGGTGAAATAGCAGAAAAATTAGGTGTTGAAGGTGTACTTCCAGAAGCAGAAGAAATTATGGCAGCTAGAGAAATAGTTATAGCCGAAACAAATAATGTAAGAGCACATATTTGTCATATAAGTACTAAAACAACAAAAAAATTAGTACATGATGCTAAAAAAAGAGGTGTCAAAATTTCTTGTGAAGTATGTACACATCACTTTGCATTCACAGTAGACAAAGTATTAGAATCAGGGACTAATGCAAAAATGAATCCACCATTAAGAGATGAAGCAGATAGATTAGCAATGATAGAAGGTTTGAAAGATGGAACAATAGATGCAATAGTAACAGACCATGCACCACATGCAAAAGAAGAGAAAGCACAAAGTTTAGAAACAGCACCAAATGGAATAATTGGATTTGAAACAGCTTTATCAGCTGAAATTATGAACTTAATTGATACTAATGAAATATCATATTTAGATTTAGTTAAATTAACATCATACAATCCAGCAAAATTAATAAATATAGACAGAGGTATTATAGATATAGGAAAAGTTGCAGATATTGCTATATTTAATCCTAACGAAGAATATGTATATACTGAAGATATGATAGTATCTAAATCTAAAAATACACCGTTTATTGATATGAAATTAAAAGGAAAAGTAAAATATACATTAGTTGGAGGAAGAGTTGTTTATGAAGATAGCAATAGATAGATTAATTGATAAAATAAAAGAAACAAATAACCCAGTTGTAATGGGATTAGATCCTAGATTCGATATGTTACCTAAAGTAGTAACAAATAAATATCCTAAGACATTAGAAGGTGTAGCAGATGCTATTATAGAATATAATAAAGCATTAATTGATGCAACATATGATGTTATACCAGCTGTAAAACCTCAAATAGCATTTTATGAAATGTTTGGTATACCAGGAATGAAAGCATTTCAAGAGACTTGTAATTATGCAAAAGAAAAAGGAATGATAGTAATTGCAGATATAAAAAGAGGAGACATAGGATCAACAGCTGAAGGATATTCAAACGCATATCTAGGTAAAACAAAAATAGGTGACATCGAAGAAAGTATATTTGATGTTGACTTCATAACTGTAAATCCATACATGGGATCAGATTCAGTTGTGCCATTTGTTAAAGATTGTATAAAATATAAAAAAGGAATATTTATATTAGCTAAAACATCTAATCCATCATCTGGGGAATTACAAGATCTTAAATTAGAAAATGGACAAGAAGTATATAACAAAGTTACAGAATTAATTGAAATGTGGGGAGAAGACGTAAGAGGAGAATATGGATATAGTAGTGTTGCATCTGTTGTAGGAGCTACATATAAAGAACAATTATCAGACATACGTAAATTAGGAAAACATACATATTTCTTAATACCAGGTTATGGAGCACAAGGAGGTAAAGCAGAAGATATAGCACTTGGATTTGATGAAAATGGTTTAGGCGGACTTGTAAATGCTTCAAGAAGTTTAATGTGTGCATATAAATCAGAAAAATACAAAGATAAATATAATGAAGAAGAATACCACTTAGCGACAAGAGAAGAAGCTTTAAGAATGAGAGAAGAATTAAACAAATTTATTATTAAAAATTAAATTAAAGGAGAAATGAAAATGCCAGAAGTATGTTTAGTTGAATTAGTAAAAAAAGAAAATATTAGTCAAGATATTTTTAAGTTTAGTGTAAAAGCACCGAACGTAGTAAAAGAAGCTCAAATGGGACAATTTATTGAAATTAGAGTATCAGAAGGAATAACACCATTTTTAAGAAGACCTATAAGTATATACAATATAGATAGAGAAAACGAAATTTTAGAATTTATTTTTCAAATCAAAGGAAAAGGAACAGAATATTTATCAAAAATTAAAGTAGGTGAAATGATGGATATAATTGGTCCGTTAGGATATGGGGCTTTTAAAATAGAAGATTCTCAAAAATTAGGAATAATTGGTGGTGGTATAGGAACATTTCCACTATATGAATTAGCTAAAACAGCTAAAAAATCTAATAAAAATGTTAGAACATATTTAGGATTTAGAAACAAAGATTTTGTGGTATTAGAAAAAGAATTTGAAGATGTATCTAGTGAATTAATTATCTCAACAGATGACGGTAGCTATAAAAATCATGGATATGCAATTGATTTTTTAAAAACAGATATTGAAAAAGGATTAATAGACACAGTATATGCTTGTGGACCATTACCTATGTTAAAAGCAGTAAAAAAATTAGCAGCAGAGAAAAATATACCATGTCAAATTTCTTTAGAAGAAAGAATGGCATGTGGTTTAGGTGTATGTCTTGGATGTGCAGTAAAAACAGCTAGTAGTAGTAAAGAACAGCCAGAATATGTTCATGTTTGCAGTGCAGGACCAGTTTTTGATGCTACTTATGTAGAAATATAGGAAAAAGGAGAAATAAAAGTATGAATACAGAAATAAATTTTGCAGGAATAAAAATGAAAAACCCAGTAACTGTTGCATCTGGTACATTTGGATATGGTAGAGAAATGAGCAGATTTTTCGATTTAAACAAAATAGGTGCAATAATTACAAAAGGTACATCATTAAAGCCAAAAAGTGGAAACAAACCCTCAAGAGTTGCTGAAACACCAGCAGGTATGTTAAATAGTATCGGATTACAAAATCCAGGAGTTGAATATTTTGCTAAATATGATCTACCATTTCTTAGACAATTTGATACAAAAGTAATAGTAAATGCTTGCGGTAGCTCAGTAGAAGAATATGTTGAACTTTGTACAATATTAAATGAATTAGATATTGATGGAGTAGAATTAAATGTGTCTTGTCCAAATGTTAAGCAAGGATGTATGGCTTTTGGGAGCACAGTAGAAGGTGTGAAATTAGTTGTTAGCGAAGTTAAAAAAGTATTAACTAAAAAACCTTTAATAGTTAAATTAACACCAAATGTAACTGATATAGTAAGTATAGCAGTAGCAGCAGAGGAAGCAGGTGCAGATGCTATTTCATTAATAAATACATTATTAGGTATGCAAATTGATATAAATAAAAGAAAACCAATACTTGCAAATAATACAGGTGGATTATCAGGTCCAGCTATAAAACCAGTTGCAGTAAGAATGGTATACCAAGTAGCAAATGCAGTTAAAATTCCTGTTCTAGGTATGGGTGGAATAATGAATGGCGAAGATGCTGTTGAATTTATGATAGCTGGAGCTCAAGCTATTTCAATAGGATCAGGAAATTTAGTAGACCCACTTGTTAGCGTTAAAACCGTTGAAGGAATAGAAGATTATATGAAAAAACACAAAATAGAAGATGTTAACAGTATAGTTGGAACTGTTGAAATGAATAAATTATAATAAGGCGAATAATATTATTAGACAATAAAATAAAAACAGAAAAATAAAAACAATAAAATAAAAACAAAAATGTAAAAAAGAAATATAAAAACAGACGATTAGAATATCTAATCGTCTGTTTTTATATAGTACTTCAAGTCATTTCATGTATTACTTTAAGTACATTTACTTATTTAATTATATTTTAAAACAAATAATGTTATTTATTATCATCTGATGTATTTGACAACTCTTTTGATTCAGGTTCTATTGTTAAATCATCTGTGATTTCTAATGTTGGTTTTGACAATTCTTCAGAAGATTCATCACAAACTATATTCTCAGAAGTAGATACATTTTCAGTTAATATAACAGAAGATGTAGTTTCGTTATTTTCTTCTTCTCTAAAATCAACATATACAAGTTTCTTATCTAAAGCCATTAATAAATAGAATAACCATGGTAAGAAAATTAATCCTATTGTATAACCTATAGCTGAGTCACTAGTTTTTGTAAAAGCTTTTGACATCATATATGCTTGATATATATTTAAAGCATATAATACTATTGAAGATATAAATGTAAATAATGATACCATCAAACTAAACATAGTAACTGTATCTGGATACATTAAAGAATCAAACACTGAAAATGGCAGTATTAGTATTGGGATTAAATACAATAACGTCCATAATGGTGTTATTTTCGAAATTTGAAATAACACAACAATATTGTAAAATGGAATTAATGATTCCCAACCACCACGACCAGCTTTAACGAATAATTTCCACATCCCTATAATTTGTATAACTGCTGGTATTAAACATAATAGTAAGAAAAATCCAAAAAATACAACCATAAACATAACAAATATCACTTCCATAAAATTACCTCCTAATAAAAATTTAAAACTTATGTATATATTATCTCATTTTTTTACAAAAAAATCAAGGAAAATAGAAAATGAATAGATTTGTAAATGAAATATGAATAGATATATAAAATATATTTTACTATTGTATAAAATAAAACGCTTTGATATAATACAATTAACATTTTATATAGTTATATATAAAAGTATACTTTGAGGAGGAAAAAATATGCAAGATACAGTAAACAACCAAGAAAAATGTGCTTGTGGATGTTCAAAAAAAGATCCATGCTTAGAAAAAATATTTAATGAATATCAACCAGTAAAAGATAATTTAATACAAATATTAAATGAAGTTCAAGAACATTATGGATATATTCCAGAAAACACTCAAAAAGAAATTTCAGAATTTTTATCAATGCCTATGGCAGAGATTTATGGAGTAATAACTTTTTATTCAAGATTTTCATTAGAGCCGAAAGGAAAATATAATATTTCTGTATGTATGGGAACAGCATGCTATGTAAAAGGAGCTCAAAAAATGTTAGACAGATTGACAGAAAAATTAAATTTACAACCTGGACAAACTTCTGAAGATGGAATGTTTTCAATAGAAGAAACAAGATGTGTAGGAGCTTGTGGTATAGCACCTGTATTTACTGTAAACGGTGAAGTGTATGGAAAAGGGACAGTTCAAAAATTAGAACAAGTAGTTGAAGAACTACTTGAAAAGAAATAGGAGGAACCAATGTTAACTATAGAAGAAATTCAAAATATTAGACAAGAAAAAAGAAAAGAGTTAGATTTAAGAGTTAATATAAATGCAAGTACTAGACAAAAAGATATTTTAATATGTCATGGTACTGGTTGTACTTCTTCTAAATCTGATAAAATATTAGAAAATTTTAATAAATTAATAAAACAAAATAAATTAGAAAATGTAAGAGTAATTAAAACAGGATGTTTTGGTTTATGTGCAAAAGGACCAATTGTTATAATACGTCCTGAAGACACTTTTTATGCTATGGTAACACCAGAAGATTGTGAAGAAATAATAAATACACATATAATAAAAGGTGAAAAAGTAGATAGATTACTATGTAAAGATGTAGATGGAACAAAAGTTTTAAGATTAGATGAACTTAGCTTCTATAAAAAGCAAAAAAGAATAGCATTAAAAAATTGTGGATTAATAAATCCTGAAGAAATAGATGAATACATAGCTTTTGACGGATATGTAGCACTTGCAAAATGTTTAACAGAATTAAATCAAGATGAAGTAATAAATATCGTAAAAGACTCTGGACTCAGAGGTAGAGGTGGAGCAGGATTTCCTACAGGAACTAAATGGGAATTTACTAAGCGAGAAATAAATGAACAAAAATATGTCGTATGCAATGCAGATGAAGGTGATCCTGGAGCATTTATGGATAGAAGTATTTTAGAAGGTGATCCTCATTCAGTGTTAGAAGCAATGGCAATTGCAGCATATGCAATCGGAGCAAATAAAGGATATATTTATGTAAGAGCAGAATATCCAATAGCTGTAGATAGATTAAAAATAGCAATCAATCAAGCAAGAAAATATGGTTTATTAGGTGATAATATATTTAATACTAGTTTTTCATTTGATATAGAAATAAGACTTGGAGCTGGGGCTTTTGTTTGTGGTGAGGAAACAGCACTTTTAGAATCTATAGAAGGAAGACGTGGACAACCTAGAATAAAACCACCATTTCCAGCTGTAAAAGGATTATGGGGGAAACCAACTCTAATAAATAATGTTGAAACATATGCAAATATTGCACAAATAATAATAAATGGTTCAAAATGGTATTCATCAATAGGTACAGCAACATCTAAAGGAACAAAAGTATTTGCGTTAGGTGGAAATGTACACAATATAGGACTTGTAGAAGTTCCTATGGGGACAACATTAAGAGAGATTGTATTTGACATAGGTGGAGGAATTCCAAATAAAAGAGAATTTAAAGCAGCTCAAACAGGAGGGCCATCAGGAGGATGTATTCCAGTTGAACATTTAGATACACCTATCGATTATGAATCATTAAAAGAAATTGGTTCAATGATGGGATCTGGTGGATTAATAGTCATGGACGATACAAAATGTATGGTAGCATTATCTAAATTCTATTTAGACTTTACAGTAAGCGAAAGTTGTGGTAAATGTACTCCATGTAGAATCGGTACAAAAAGAATGTATGAAATTTTAGAACGACTAACAGAAGGTAAAGGTTCAGAAGAAGATATATATAAATTAGAAAAATTATCATTAAATATTCAAAACTCTAGTATATGTGGATTAGGTCAAACAGCACCAAACCCAGTTTTAAGTACATTAAAATATTTTAGAAAAGAATTTGAAGAACATGCAATTGATAAAAATTGTTCATCTTTAGAATGCAAAGCTTTATCTAAAATAGTGATAATACCAGAAAAATGTAAATGTTGTGGTTTATGTCAAAAAAGTTGCCCAGTAGATGCAATAATTGGAACAGCAAGAGAATTGAGAGTAATAGATCAAGAAAAATGTATTAAATGTGGTTCATGTATAATGAGTTGCCCTTTTAAAGCAATTGGAAATTAGGAGGAAGATATGAAAGAAAATTTAATTACACTTATTATTGATAATCAAGAAATAACAGTACCAGAAGGAACAACAGTACTTCAAGCTGCACGTAGTGTGGGAATAGAAATACCTACCTTATGTTTTTTAAAAGATATAAATGAAGTAGGAGACTGCAGAATGTGTATTGTTGAAATCGAAGGTAGAAGAGGATTTGCAACATCATGTATGCAAAAAGTAGAACCTGGAATGGTTGTTTATACAAAAAATGAAAATGTAATGGAATCTAGAAGAGTAATATTAGATTTAATAGTTTCAAACCATAAACAAGAATGTCTAACATGTACTAGATCAAATAATTGTGAATTACAAGATCTTTGTAAGAAATTTAATATAACAAAAATTGAATTTGATGGAACTAAAAATACTTATGAAATAGATGATTTATCACCTTCAATAGTGAGAGATTTCGATAAATGTATATTATGTAGAAGATGTATTGCAACTTGTAAAAAAGTTCAAGGTGTTGGAGCTATAGATTGTGTTAATAGAGGATTCGATTCGTGTGTATCTACAATAGGAAATAAGAGTTTAAATGATGTTAACTGTACTTTTTGTGGTCAATGCATACAAAACTGCCCTACAGGAGCATTAAAGGAAAAAGACACTACATTAGAAGTATTGAGCAAACTTAAAAATCCAGAATATCATGTTGTAGTGCAAACAGCACCAGCTGTTAGAGCGGCTTTAGGTGAAGAATTCGAAATGCCAATAGGTACAAATGTAACAGGAAAAATGGTAACATCGTTAAGAAGATTAGGATTTAACAAAGTATTCGATACAAATACAGGAGCAGATTTCACAATAATGGAAGAAGCTACAGAATTTATAGGAAGAGTAACAAAAAATGGTGTATTACCGATGATTACTTCTTGTAGTCCAGGTTGGGTAAGATTTATCGAAATGGAATATCCAGAATTATTACCACATTTATCAAGTTGTAAATCACCACATCAAATGTTTGGAGCACTATTAAAAACATATTATGCGGAAAAAGAAAAAATTGATCCTAAAAAAATATATGTAGTTTCTGTAATGCCTTGTATTGCTAAGAAGTTTGAAAGTTCAAGACCAGAAATGGAAGTTGAAAATTTAAGAGATGTAGATAATGTAATTACAACTAGAGAACTTGCAAGAATGATTAAACAAGCAAATATTGATTTTGTTAATCTAGAAGACACAACTTTTGATAATCCTATGGGTGAAGCAACAGGTGCAGCGGCAATTTTCGGAACAACCGGTGGAGTTATGGAAGCAGCACTTAGAACTGCTCAAGATATTTTAACAGGAGAACCATTAAGAAAAGTAGAATTTATGGATGTCAGAGGCGGAGAAGGTATAAAGCAAGCTTCTGTAGATTTTAATTCTACAAAAGTAAATGTAAGAGTTGCTAGTGGACTTGCGAATGCTAGAAGTATATTAGAAGAAATTAAGTCAGGAAAAACAGATTATAAATTTGTTGAAATAATGGCATGTCCTGGTGGATGTATAATGGGTGGTGGACAACCAATAAGAAGTTCTAAACTCAAAGAAGTAGTTGATGTAAGACATTTGCGTTCAGGATGTTTATATGGAATCGATGAGAAAAGTACAATAAGAAAATCACATGAAAACCCAGTTCTTAAGAAAATTTACAAAGAATACCTAGGAAATCCCGGAGAACATAAAGCCCATGAATTACTACATACAAAATACGCAAAAAGAGAAAAATATAATATATAGTGATACTAAATGATTAAAAGTATTTATTTAGTGTTGAAAAATATAAGAATATAAGAAAAGTGCAGTTATTAACTGCACTTTAAATTTGTAAAATAATATAATACTTATTTTCATACTTAAAATTTTTTATTTTTTATTGTTTTCATTTGCTTTATTCATATTGTTGCTATTATTACTGTTATTTTCAGGATTATTATTTGGACAATTTTTATTACCTTTTTTATTTTTTGCCATTTTAAACACCTCCAAAATTAATATAAATATATTTTAGACTGATTTTTATAAAATATACATATCCATTGATTTTTTTTTTCCTTTATTATATAATATGACAATATTTAGTAAACATTAATTAATATTACATAAAAAGTTTATTAGATGAAGTAATAAAACGATAAAAGAATAAAACAATAAAATTAATAGTAATACGATTAAAAATAATTAACAATAATTATAAAAAATAATAAAATATAATAGATATATAAATTATAAGAGGAAGTGCAAAATGGAATTTAAAAATAAAAAATTAAAAGAATTTGAAGAATTTATTAGATTTAGAAAAATAGCAATAATAGGTTTAGGTGTAAGTAATATTCCGTTATTAGACTATTTTTATGAGAAAAAATCAAGAGTAGTAATATTTGATGAAAGAACATTAGAACAAATTCCAATGGATTTAATTAACAAAATTAAAGAATATAAATTCGAATTAATATCAGGCAACAACTGTTTAGTTGATTTAAAAGGATTTGATATGATTTTTAGATCTCCTAGCTGTTTACCAAACAGAATAGAACTGTTAAAAGAAGAGCAAAGAGGTGCTATAATAACAACAGAAGTAGAAATGGTTATGCAAATAACACCATGTAAGACAATAGGAATTACAGGAAGTGAAGGGAAAACAACAACAACAACATTAATAAATGAAATATTAAAAAATACAAATAAAAAAGTATTCCTAGGCGGAAATATTGGTATCCCATTATTTACACAATTATCAGACATGACGCCAGAAGATATTTTAGTTTTAGAATTAAGTAGTTTTCAATTGATGGAAATGCAAATAAGCCCGGATATAGCAATTATTACAAATATAACACCAAACCATTTAAATATACATAAAGACTATGAAGAATACATTGAAGCAAAAGAAAATATTTTTAAATTCCAAGACGAAAACGGGATTTTAATATTAAATTATGACAATGAATTAACCAGAGATTGTGCTAAAAGAGCAAAAGGAAAAGTTATATTTTTTAGTGGTAAAGAAAAGTTAGAAAATGGATATATTGTAGATGACAAAACAATTAAATATTGTGAAGAAGGTATAAGAACTCATATATTAGATGTTAAAGATATAATTTTACGAGGACAACATAATTATGAAAATATAGCAACAGCATTTGCTGCAACAAGAACGTTAATTGAAGAAACAAAAGCAGTAGAAGCAGTGAAAATTATGCAACCAGTAGAACATAGATTAGAATTAGTTAGAAATTTAAAAAATGTAAAATGGTATAATGACTCTGCAAGTTCATCACCATCAAGAACTATTGCTGGACTAAAATCATTTGATGAACAAATAACTTTAATAGCTGGCGGATATGATAAAAATTTAGAATATGATATAATCGCAGAACCAATATTTCAAAAAGTTAAAACATTAATATTAATAGGTCAAACAGCTGGAAAAATATTAACAGCAGTGAAAAAATATGAAACTGAAAATGAAGAAAAAGAACTGAAAATATTTGTGTGCGAGACATTACAACAAGCAGTTCATGCAGCATACACAGAGACAAAACCAAATCAAATAGTATTATTTTCTCCTGCCAGTGCAAGTTTTGATATGTTCAAAGATTTTGCAGACAGAGGAAAGCAATTTAAAGAACAAGTGAATTTATTAAATAATAATTAAATAATAACAAAATAATAAAAACCTCATATAATATATAAAAATTAAGGAGGTTTTTTACTATGTATAATCAAACATATGACGACTACATGAGAAGTATATTAGGTTATCCAACAAATAATAACAATATATATAATAACTATCTAAGTGAATCACCATATCATTATTCAAATACATATCAACAACAAGGGATTAAAATGGATTTTGAGGAACTATATCCGGAAATATATAAAATAATGTATCCAATGATTAAAAAAGCATGCATGAACAATCTAATATCAAATAACAATGTGTTAGAAGAAATAATTAACGAGATATATAATGCCATAGAAAACGATTCAACAATATCATTAAATATATCCCTTGAAGATGCTGTATTGGAAAATCGAAATTTAAACACACAAACAAATTCTATTCAAAATCAAAATATAAAATACTCACAACAAATGGAAGAAAAAAGAAATATTCAACCTAAAAATAAATTACTAAGGGATTTAATAAAAATACTATTTGTTAGAGAGTTAAGAGAAAACAAATATGATATGTATCCGAAACCTAATAGACCACCATATTATTATAGACCTAGATATTATTAGAAATAAATACAAATAATATTAAAACAGTTATAATAAAATAGATAAAAATAATCACATAAAAATAATCATATAAAAATAATCACATAAAAATAACTATATAAGAGTACTTATATAAAAATAACTATATAAGAGTACTTATATAAAAGTAACTATATATAAAAAACAAAAGCACTAGTAAGTGCTTTTGTTTTTTATTAAAGAGTATTTTTTTCTTCTAGAAAACTAATCACATCTCTAATAGCTTTTATAAAATCAGGGTCAATAGAACGTTTATCAAAATTCGACTTATAAAAGTCAAGAGTTGATTCCAAATAAATAAAAATAGTCTGAACATTTGGATATAGCGAAGATAATTCTTGTAATTCTTTTACAAGAGTCAAAGAATTATCAATCATAATCATAACTGAATCATATCTTTTTTCAATATCCTGATATAGAATAATATTATCCAGTAATAAATTCAGCTCTTCTTTCAATTGCAAACTTTTAGTGGATAGTACATTTGGTTGAGAACTTTTTTTCGTTCCTGAAACCAAATCTAATATCCGATTAGTTTTACCCAATTTCTCATTTCGCTTTGGATTAATCCGCTTTTTTTTGATTGTATTTTCCATAGTGCTAATAATTCCTCCTAAAATTAAGTTTAATTTTTTGGCTAATATACAAAAGTATTTTGAAATTATACCATATTTTAGGTGAAAATAAAATAAAAAACAATTAAATATATGT
Organism: uncultured Clostridium sp.; assembly: GCA_964370265.1. Classification (GTDB taxonomy): domain Bacteria; phylum Bacillota; class Clostridia; order TANB77; family CAG-508; genus CAG-269. Next base: position 21,413 of record CAYJIP010000002.1, read on the forward strand.
AAAAATTACAAAAAAATGCTAAATTTAGATTATTTTAATAATAAAATCTATAATATTTTGTCGTAAATTGTAAAAAATAATATAGAAAATAATTTGAAAGGTGATTATTATGAATATTAAAAATTACATGTGCAATAAAGTTTTTACAGTAAATACAGAAACTAATGTCCATGAAATTTCTAAAATTATGCACGAAAAACGAATAGGTTGTGTTTTAGTTTGTAACTCGAAAAATAAGCTAGCAGGTATTATTACAGATAGAGATATAGTATTAAGAGGAGTTGTTTGTAAAAAAGAGTTAGAAAAAATGCAAGCACAAGATATCATGAGTTCTAATATATGTTTTTGTAATGAACATGACGATTTAGCAATGGCAAAAAACATGATGATTCAAAATCAAATACGTAGAATTCCAGTATGTAATAATGATAAAAAAGTAGTTGGAATTATTACATTTGGAGACATTGCTAAAAATGCAAAACAATTAAACAATTATGAAGTCACAAATACTGCAGAAGGAATTTGTTGTGATTCTGAAAATTCTAAAAACAACAATTAAGTAATAATAAATAGTAATACTTATCAATACTTATCAATATTTATCAATATTTATTTAGTTATATGTATATGAAAAAGAATGGATATTTGTCCATTCTTTTTCATATACTAAAATAAGTAACTAATTAAGATATACTACAAGACATACTATAAGATATATTAATGATTTGTTGAAAATTAATTTAAGGTGAATTTAAAGAATAATTTTTAAAAATATTAATAAATAATATAGAATATAAATAGGGAGGAGAGAGGTATGATTTTTAATATGTCCTATTGTTCAAGGGTGGCTAAAAATATTTTATACATTATCTTAATATTAATAGGTTTATATGTTGCTATTAAATTATCGGTTTTTTATATGCCTTTCCTAATTGCCTTTTTAATTTCATTATTGATTGAACCATGTATTAAATTTATTATGAAAAAAACCACACTAACGAGAAGAACTAGTTCTATTATAATCTTTTTGATAGTAACATTAATATTACTCGCAACAATATCTTGGTTAATACTTACATTGATAACTGAAGCTTCAAGTTTATTAGAAGGATTTAATGAATATATAGATAAAATATATAAAATAATACAAGATATATCTTCAAATATTAATTTAGAGAATTTTCAAGTAAATCAAGAAATACAACATATTCTAGAAAATTCAGTAGATAGTGTATTAAGCACTGTTTCAGAACAAATAAAAGAGTTTTTAACGAATTTAATAAATTTTATAACAAGTATACCTGCTATGTTTATTTCTTTAGGAATAACTGTAATTGCATTGTATTTTATATGTGTAGATAAAATATATATAGTAGACCAAATAGAACACCACTTACCCAAATTATGGGTTAAACGAATATTTATACATTTTAAAGAATTAACAAAATCATTGGGAAGGTATTTAAAAGCTGAAGCAACACTTGTATTAACTTCATTCATAATTTCACTAATTGGGTTATATATATTAGAATTGTTGAATTTTGAAATTCCTTATCCGTTACTAATGGCTTTATTTATAGGTTTCGTCGATGCATTACCAATTTTAGGATCAGGTACTGTAATGATACCTTGGTCTATAATTGCAGCAATTAATGGTGATATTAATTTGGCATTAGGATTAATTGGTTTATTAATAGTAATGTCTGTAGTTAGACAATTGATAGAACCTAAAATAGTCAGCAAAAATATAGGGGTTCATCCAATATTTACTCTTATAGCAATGTACACAGGTTTTAGAGTAATGGGGGTACTAGGATTACTAGTAGGACCAATAGCTCTTATAATTGTAAAAAATATATTTGCAAGTTTAATTGATCAAGGAGTCTTTAAAAGCATCTTTGAAAAGACATAAAAAATAATCACCAATTAGGTGATTATTTTTAAACTAAATACTTTGAAAATTGAGAAAAAATTAATTTTTATAATGCTTCCTCAATTTTTTTGAGTTTTTTAAACTGTTTTGCTAAATCAGATTTAATAGAATCAGTGAAGTATTTAATAGCTGAGATTTCAAAATCACTATAACCCATATCAAGAGCTATATTGGTAAATTTGAATGATTCAATAGCTTTTTCTATTAATCCTTTTACATCAGGTAAAAAGATTCTTAGATTATCATCTTTTGCCGCATCTTCTTCTATCTCTTTTTCAAGGCAACGAATTACTGAAAATGTTAAAAGAAGTTTTTCTTGTAATTCATCTGAATTTAAACCATCTAGTTCAAAAGCAATAAGTTCTTCGATTAATCCAAGAAGTTCAGTTAAATACGCGATTTTTTCCATAAAGTTTCCTCCTAAAATTTGCTTAATTAAGCTCAAATTATTCATTCTACATATTTCATATTGAAATAACATATATTATTATACCATATAATTACATAAAATGCAAAAAACAGTAAAACAAAGGTCATATTAAACATTTTAGTTTAATATGACCTTATAGATTATTTTAATAAGTAAAATTAATATGGAATTTAAATAATATTTTATTCCCACTCAATAGTTGCAGGTGGTTTTGAAGTAATATCATACGCAATACGATTTATAGATTTAACTTCATTTACTATTCTAGTAGAAACTTTATCTAATACATCATAAGGTATTCTACTCCATACACCAGTCATAAAGTCAGTTGTTTCAACAGCTCTTAGAGCTAATGTATAATCATAAGTTCTTTCATCACCCATAACACCAACTGATTTTAAGTTTGTTAAAACTGCAAAATATTGATTAATACTTTTATCTAATCCAGCAGCAGCTATCTCTTCTCTAAATATAGCATCTGCATCTTTTAATATATCTAATTTTTCATCAGTAATATCTCCAATAATTCTAATAGCTAGACCAGGACCAGGGAATGGTTGTCTATATACTAAATTTTCTGGAATTCCTAATTCTAAACCAGTTCTTCTAACTTCATCTTTAAATAAATCTCTTAATGGTTCAACTATTTCTTTGAAGTCAACATAGTCAGGTAATCCTCCAACATTGTGATGACTTTTTATAACAGCACTTTTACCATGTCCACTTTCAATAACATCAGGGTAAATAGTACCTTGAACTAAGAAATCAACAGTTCCGATTTTTTTAGCTTCTTCTTCAAAAACTCTAATAAATTCTTCACCAATTATTTTTCTTTTTCTCTCTGGATCACTAACACCAGCTAATTTTTCTAGAAATCTATCTTTAACATTAACTCTTATTAAATTAATATCAAATTGTGTTGTAAATATTTTTTCAACTTCATCACCTTCATTTTTTCTAAGAAGACCATGATCAACAAAAATACATGTTAAATTTTTACCAATTGCTTTTGAAAGCATAACAGCAGCAACAGAAGAGTCAACACCACCTGAAAGTGCACATAAAGCTTTTTTATCTCCAATTTTTTCTTTTAAAGCTTTAATACTTTCTTCAGTAAATGATGAAATTAACCAATCACCTGAACAACCGCAAACATTAAATAAGAAGTTTTTAATAACTTGTGTACCATTAACAGAAAGATTAACTTCTGGATGGAATTGAATACCATATAATTTTTTTTCTGCATTTTCCATCGCAGCATTAGGACAAGATTCTGTAACACCTGTATTTCTAAATCCTACTGGAACAGTTTCAACAAAGTCAGTATGACTCATTAAGAAATCATTAGTTGTATCAAACCCTTGTAATAATAGGGAAGAGTTATCTATTTTTACTGGTACAGTTCCATATTCTCTTTTGTCAGCTCTAGAAACGTTTCCTCCTAAAGTATGTGTCATAAGTTGCATTCCATAGCAAATACCTAAAACTGGAATTCCTAAATCAAAAATACCTTCAGCACATTTTGGAGAATCTTCACCATAAACACTTGCTGGTCCTCCTGTGAAAATTATTCCCTTTGGGTTCTTTTCTTTGATTTTTTCTATTGAAATATCATAAGGAACAACTTCAGAATAAACACTACATTCTCTAACACGTCTTGCTATTAATTGATTGTATTGTCCTCCGAAGTCTAAAATCATAATTAGTTCGTTTTTCATATATAACCTCCAAAATTTAATTAATATATCTATTTTAGCATATTTTTACATAAAAGAAAAGATTAAAACAATAAAATAATACTAAAACATAGGTATGTCTTAGTATTATTGATTTATATCATCCCAGCAGTAGGTATATATGTGTTATCTGGAGGATATACATATTCATCATTTGGCCTTGCAGTTTCTTTAATGTCCAAAATTTGTATAACTGGTATTTCCATCTCATAATATCCTTTAGATATTTCACCAGTAATTTCAACCCACGTGTTTTCGGAGTAATTTTTAATTTCTTCAGATTCACATAAAAATCCGACTACAAGTGCTTGATAATTTGATGTGACGATCATGTCTCTTGCTAAAACAAATTGATTCTCTTTGAAATCTGGTAGTGTGTATACATATCCTATAAAAGAGAATCTAACACCTATATAATCATCTATATTATCATTTACAGCTTTTAATACATTTGTATAGTTACTAGCATCAACTTCATATATCATCTTATTTGTATCTATAGAATCACCGACAGTTTTAGCACCATTAAAAACTTTTATAGATGACATTATTAGTATTGATAGTATAATTATAAGAAATATGACAAAACTTCTTCTAAACAGATTTTTGCCGTCTAATCTAACATTATATACGAACATATAAACCTTCTTTCTAACTTAATTTTATTAATTACTTCTATACAATATATGAATCCTTTGAAAAAATAGAACAAAAGAGCGAAAAGAAAAAATGTATAAATATGAAGATATTTAATAGTATACAAGTATAGCTAATTAGCTGCATAAATAAGATTGATATAAAAAAGAAAATATTTACTTAAAATCTTATTAAATAACATTAAAAAACTTGAAATATCGTGTATTTAGTGATATATTTACAACAGAAATTTAGGAAGGACTGATAAGAAATGAGCTTATTAAAAAAGATATTTAAATCATATAGTGAAAAGGAAGTTAAAAGAATAACTCCTATATTAAATAAAATAAATGAATTAGAAAATGAAATTATAAAATTAACAGATAATGAGTTAAGAGCAAAAACAGCAGAGTTTAAAAAATTATTAAAAGAAGAAACAGTGACATTGGATGATATATTACCAGAAGCATTTGCAGTAGCAAGAGAAGCTTCTAAGAGAGTTCTAGGAATGAGACATTTCGATGTACAAATAATAGGAGGGATAGTTCTACACCAAGGTAGAATCTCTGAAATGAGAACAGGTGAGGGTAAAACTTTAGTTGCAACATTACCAGCATATCTAAATGCTTTAACTGGTAAAGGTGTTCATGTTATAACTGTAAATGATTATTTAGCTAAAAGAGATAGTGAATGGATGGGAAAACTATACAAATTCTTAGGATTATCTGTAGGTCTTGTTATATCTGGAATGAACCCTAGAGAAAAACAAAAAGCATATAATGCAGATATAACATATGGAACTAATAATGAATTTGGTTTTGATTACTTAAGAGATAATATGGTTATATATAAAGAACAATTAGTACAAAGAACTTTAAACTATGCAATAATAGATGAAATTGATAGTATATTAGTAGACGAAGCACGTACACCATTAATTATATCTGGTAGAGGAAATCAATCATCAGACTTATATAAAAAGGCTAATGATTTTGTTAAAAGATTAAATGCTAAAGTATTAATAGAAGAAGATATTAAAAATGATGACCAAGCTGAAGATAATGAAAAATATGACTACATTGTTGATCTAAAAGCTAAGTCAGCTTCATTAACACAAAAAGGAATCAAGAAAGCCGAACAAACATTCAGTATCGAAAATTTAAACGATATCCAAAATTCTACTTTTGTACATCATGTTAACCAGGCATTAAGAGCACATGGTATTATGAAGAGTGAAATAGACTATTTAGTTAAAGATGGTGAAGTATTAATAGTTGATGAGTTTACAGGTCGTATAATGTATGGTAGAAGATATAATAATGGTTTACATCAAGCTATTGAAGCTAAAGAAAATGTGAAAATAGCAGATGAATCAAAAACCCTTGCAACTATCACATTTCAAAATTTATTTAGAATGTATGATAAATTATCTGGTATGACAGGTACAGCTATGACTGAAAAATCAGAGTTCGAAGAAATATATTCTTTAGATGTTATATCAATACCAACAAACAAACCAATTAAACGTTTAGATCATAATGATGTAATATATAAAAACGAAGCTGCTAAATATAGAGCAATTGTTCAAAGCATTAAAGAAAGTAATAGTAAAGGACAACCAGTTTTAGTTGGTACTGTATCTATTGAAAAATCTGAAAAAATTAGTGCTTTATTGAAAAGAGAAGGTATTAAACATGAAGTTTTAAATGCAAAATATCATGAGAAAGAAGCGGAAATAATAGCTCAAGCTGGTAAATTTGGAGCTGTAACAATAGCTACTAATATGGCTGGACGTGGTACAGATATCATGTTAGGTGGTAATAGTGAATATTTAGCAAAAAAAGACTTGGAAAAGAACGGATATTCGCATGAATTAATAGCAGAAGCGGATACATTCTATGAAACAGATGATGTTGATATTTTACAAGTTCGTAGTAAATTCAAAGAACTAAATGAAAAACATGATGTAAAAATTAAAGAAGAAAAAGCAAAAATAATAGATGCTGGTGGATTGAAAATTATTGGTACTGAAAGACATGAATCAAGAAGGATAGATAATCAGCTAAGAGGTCGTGCTGGACGTCAAGGAGATTCTGGAGAAACAAGATTCTATATAGGATTAGATGATAACCTAATGAAAATATTTGGTGGAGATATGATTACAACTGCATTTAATACATTAGGTGCTGATGAAAACATTCCAATCGAATCAAGAATTATATCAAATGCAGTAGAGAGTGCTCAAAGAAAAGTAGAAGGAAGAAACTTCTCTATGCGTAAAAATGTTTTAAAATATGATGATGTAATGAATGTTCAAAGAGAATTAATATACAAACAAAGACGACAAGTTTTAGATGGCGAAGATCTACATTCAAATATATCAACAATGATAACTGAAATATCTGAAACAATACCTCAAACATATGTAGAAGGTCAAAACGGAGAATTAAACATAGAACCACTTCATATGGAAATTTTAAATACACTAAATGTTGATATTTTAGATGAATTAAAACAAAATCAAAAAGATGTTACTAAAGTTTCAGAAATATTAAGTGAAACAGCTTTAAAATCGTACTCTGAAAAAGAAGAATTAGTAGGTAAAGAAGAATTAAGAAAACTTGAAAGAGTAGTAATGCTTAAAGTTGTAGATGAAAAATGGATGACACATATCGATAGTATGGACGAATTAAAAAGCGGTATTGGCCTTCGTGCTTATGGACAAAAAGATCCAGTTGTCCAATATAGACTTGAAGGATTTGAAATGTTTGATCAAATGATAAATGATATAAAATTTGATGTTACTAAATTAGTTATGCATTTACAAAAAAGAGAAAATGTTCAAATGCAAGAAACAGTAAAAATCACTAAAGCAGCATTAGAACCATTAAACAGTTTAGATCAAACACAAAAACAAAATTCATCAATAGACAGAACTATAGTTAATACAGCTCCAAAAGTTGGTAGAAATGATGATTGTTCATGTGGTAGTGGTAAAAAATATAAGAACTGTTGTGGTAAAAATAATTAATTAAAATGACATGAAAATTTAAAAATAAAAACTTAAAAATTAAAAAACTTAAAAATTAAAAAACTTAAAAATTAAAATCTAAAATCAAATAACATAAAAAAACCTAGTCTTAATATAAGACTAGGTTTTGAAGGTTTAAGCTAAAAATGCATTTTTTAAAGATGTACCTCTAAAAAATTCGCTACAGCTTTTTCTAGAAATTGTAACTTCATGTGCATTAGTATTACAAATATTTTTCAAATTTTGATATTGCTCATGAGTTAAAGCTTTGCCAGGTTCTTCTCCAAATTTTTTGTATTGCTCTTTCCAATGTGGTATTGTTTTTTGTAGTAGCGTTACATCTATTGTAATTCTACTATTGTCTTCTTGAGGAAGTGCGTGCTTACTGTTTGATCCTGGGTTGATGTTTCTTCTGTTGTTCATGTCTAGAACCTCCATAATGTAAAAAATTTTTTTGTAGACCTTAATTATACCATATATTTACAAAAAAAGGAAGTACTAACTAAAAAAAAAGAAATAAAATTATTTATTTCTTTTCGTTTATATAAGTTTATTTTCGAAATTCATCTTGTTCAGATTTATATTTTATCGCTAAACCTTGCAGAGTTTGAGTAAAATCATCTATGTTTTTAAAATAGGACGTATCCATATATTTTAAATCTTTTAAAAATTCTTCAGTTAGCGTACTCAATGCATCTAAATAATTTACTGCTATTTTTTCGACCGAGTGTTCATTTTTAGTTTCTTCACTAGTATACTTTGAATGTAACTGTAATTCATTAACTTTTTCATATAATTCTTCAATTTCTTTTTTAAAATTAACATCAGTATCTATATTTTTTAAAACAAATGCCCGTTGCTGAATAATCCAAATAGATTTTATAAACAATTTATTTAATTTTCTGTTATTTGGTATTTTCATACTTATATATCCTTTCTCTAAAGTTATAAAGTATAGGATAACATAAAATATGGAATTCGTCAAATCAAAATACCTCATTGTATAGTATTTCAAAATATGATATACTAATTTAGTAAAAGGAGTGTGATTAACTTTGATAGAATTAGAAGAAAATAATAAAATTTTATCTAACCTAGAAAAAAGAATAAATGATTTGGGTGAATCTCTTTGACGTACCTAATTTAATAAACCAATTAAACGAATTAGAAAAACTTACTTTCAAAGATGATTTTTGGTCAGATAGCAAAAATTCTAAAAAAATATTAGCAGAAATAAAACCCATAAAAGCTAAAATAACAGAATTCAAAAAAATTAAAACAGAATGTGAAAATTTAATTGAATTGTCAGAATTAATTGTATTAGAAAATGATATAGAAATGTGTAAAGATATATTAAAAAATACAAAACTATTAGAATTAATGATTGAAAAACTAGAAATAACTACTTTATTCTCAGGGAAATACGATCAAAATACAGCTATTATTACAATCCATCCAGGTGCTGGCGGAACAGAATCACAAGACTGGGCCGAAATGCTATATAGAATGTATTCAAGATGGGCATCAAAAAATGGATTTGAAATAAATGAAGTTGATTATTTAGAAGGTGATGAAGCTGGATTAAAAAGTGTTACCTTTGAAGTAATTGGAGAAAATGCATATGGATATATGAAAAGTGAAAAAGGTGTTCACCGACTAGTAAGGATTTCACCTTTTGATTCTGGAGGTAGAAGACATACATCTTTCACATCAATAGAAGTATTACCAGAAATAACTGATGATATAGAAATAGAAATAAATCAAGAAGATTTACGAGTTGATACATATAGAGCATCAGGAGCAGGAGGGCAACATATAAATAAAACATCTTCTGCTGTTAGAATAACTCATATACCAACAAATACAGTAGTTGCCTGTCAATCTGGACGTTCTCAAATACAAAATAGAGAAACAGCAATGAAAATGTTAAAATCAAAATTATTAGATTTAAAAGAACAAGAACATAAAGAAAAAATTGAAGATTTAAAAGGAATTCAAAGAGAAATATCATGGGGGAGTCAAATACGTTCATACGTATTTTGCCCATATACACTTGTAAAAGACCATAGAACAAATTTTGAAATTGGTAATGTAGAAAGTGTTATGAATGGAGAAATAACAAAATTAATGGAAGCATATCTTAAAAATTCACTTTAAATAGTACTAACTAAAATATCTCGAATAAAATATATAAAGTGGGAATTATCCAACTTTATATATTTTTTTGAGAGGAACAAAAGATGGATACAATTGTATTAAAATTCGGAGGAAGTTCTCTTGCTAATAATGAGAAACTAAACATGGTAAGTGAAAAAATTATCGATTTAAAAAATAAAAAACATAATATAGTGGCTGTAGTATCTGCACAAGGTAAAACAACAGACCGAATATTGAAGGAAGCATATGAATTAGATGCTAATATATGTGATAGAGAATTAGATATGCTATTAAGTGTTGGTGAACAAATTTCAGCTGCTAAATTAGCTGTAGTATTAAATAAAAAAGGATATAAAGCAGTCTCTTTGACTGGATGGCAGTCAGGTATATATACAGATACTACAAATACAAATGCACAAATACAACATATAGATGTCGAAAGAATCCAACAGGAATTAGACAATAATAATATTGTTGTAATAACAGGATTTCAAGGAATAAATAAAAAAATAGATATAACAACATTAGGTCGTGGTGGATCTGATACTAGTGCTGTAGCATTAAGCGCTGCTTTGAATGCTAAAAATTGCTATATATTCTCAGATGTAGATGGTGTATATACATTAGATCCTAATAAATATGATTCTGCTATAAAATTATCTGCGGTATCATATAATGAAATGAAAGAAATATCCAACGAAGGTGCTAAGGTTCTTCATAATAGATGTGTTGAAATAGCTGAAAAATTCAAAATACCAATCATTACCAAATCTACATTTAATAATAAACCTGGGACAGTAATATCAGACATTATAGAAGAAAACACTATAAAATCAATATTAAAAAAAGATATTTCAAGGATATCTCTTGTAGGAAATGGAATATTTAGAGATACTGATAAGATAAAAATATTATTGGATATTATTGAAAAAGAAAAACTTGAATTATTAGAACTTAATATTTTTGAATCAAAAATTATAATAACTTTTAAAAATATTATAGATGATAAAATAATTGAAACTTTACACAAAATATTTATCTAAAAACTAAAAATTAACTGTTGTAATAAATATAAAAAATTATTAAAAATAGTTATTAATTAAATACTATAATAAAAACATATCCTATAGACTCAAATAAGTAGGATATGTTTTTGTTCTAAAAAGACAAACCATGAATATTATATATAAAGATTAGTTTAGGAGGTTTAATAATGATAATTGAAGATAAAAAAATGGTTACAACTGGTGTTATCCAAAATTTAATATTAGAAAATAGAAATAAACTTAATGTTTCCGGTGTTATAGATGTATTAAGTTTTGACGATCAAGTTGTTATTATTGATACAGAATTAGGTTTACTAACTGTAAAAGGAGATAATCTTAGAATAAATAAGTTAAGTATAGATACTTCTGAAGTTATAATAGAAGGTGAAATATTATCTCTATTATATAGTGAAAAGGAAAAAAACTTTAGAGAAAAAAATAGTAGTTTTATGAGTAAAATATTTAAATAATATATTTGGAGGGCATATGGAAGAAATATATCTATTCTTTCTTTTTATTCTTAATGGGATTCTAATAGGGCTATTATTTGATTTTTTCAGAATACTCAGAAAAACATTTAAAACAAACAATATAATAACATATATGCAAGATATAGTTTTTTGGGTAATAACAGGTATTCTAATTTTATATACAGTCTTTACATTCAATAATGGTGATCTAAGATTATATGTATTTTTAGGAATATTTTTAGGTTGTATAATTTATTTAATAATTTTAAGCAAGTACTTTATTAAGATCAATGTATCTATATTACTAAAAATAAAAAAATCAATTAAATTTATATTTAATTTTATCTTTAAACCATTTAAGATTTTAAAATATTCAATATATTCTTTATTAACAAAATTAAGACATTTCTTTACAAAAATAACAAAAAAACACGTAAATAATTTTAAAAAAATAAAAAATTAATTAAATAAAGAAGGATTTTAGAAAAAAATGTAGAAATATATAAATAGTGAATATAAAAATTAATTAAAATTGGAGATTTTACAGATGAAAAAAACTATTAAATTATTAAAAATATTGGCCATAATAGTAATAATTATATATGTTGTCCTTTTAATAACAGAACAGCAATATGTATTAAATGAATATTCTCAAACAGTTGAAGAATTAAATGTTGAGATAGCAAAAGAAATAGAAATCAATGCTGATTTGCAATCACAAAAAGAAAGTATTGATTCATTAGATTTTATAGAAGAAGTAGCACGTGAAAAATTAGATATGTATAGAGCAAATGAAAGAATTTATGTAGATAGTACTAACTAAAAAAGATAGTTAAAGTTACTGTCTTTTTTTTTGCATTTTCCTTACATTATTTTCCTTTTTTCTATTTCTTTTTGTTTTAATATATGATATAATATATATGTTTTAAATCGTAATAAAATTCCCCAAACATAGAATAATTAAAATCCCATAGGAGGTATTATGGAAAAATTAGAATCAATGACAATTAGTGACTTAAAAGAAATGGCTAAAAGTCTCAATGTGAAAAATGTGTCGAAATTAAAAAAAGAAGAATTACTTGCAATATTACAACAATTAGTTCTTACAACAGAAACTACAAATACAACAGAAATAGTAGAAACAAAAGAAGAAAGTATTAAAATTAAAGAAAATAATAATAGTGCAATGAATGGATATAAATTAACTACAGATGGAGACTTTATGGTGGACGGTATATTAGATATATTACCAGATGGTTATGGATTCTTAAGAGGTGAAAATTTTTTATCTAGTGATAAAGATGTATATATATCAAGTGTTCAAATAAAACGTTTCAGACTAGATAATGGTGACCATGTAAAGGGAATATCAAGATGTAGAGAAGGTGAAAAATTTCCATCACTAATATTTGTTGGTGAGGTAAATGGTGAACACCCTGAAAAAGCAATGAAAAGAAAAAGATTTGATGATTTAATCCCGATTTATCCTAACGAAAAATTAAAATTAGAAACATCTCCTAAGGATATAGCGATGAGGGTTATTGATCTTATTTCTCCTATAGGAAAAGGTCAAAGAGGAATGATAGTAGCACAACCTAAAGTTGGTAAAACAACATTATTAAAAAGAATAGCCAATAGTATTACAACTAATAATCCAGAGGTAGAATTAATTGTATTATTAATTGATGAAAGACCAGAAGAAGTAACAGATATGAAACGTTCAATAAAAGGAGAAGTAATTCATTCAACATTTGATGAATTACCTGAACATCATGTTAAAGTTGCAGAGATAGTAATCGAAAGAGCAAAAAGAATAGTAGAACATGGTAAAGATGTTGTAATATTATTAGACAGTATCACAAGATTAACTAGAGCTTACAATTTGGTTATCCCATCATCTGGTAGAACTTTATCTGGAGGTATTGATCCGGCATCATTACATAAACCTAAAAAATTCTTCGGAGCAGCAAGAAATATAGAACATGGTGGAAGTCTTACTATATTAGCTACTGCTTTAACAGAAACAGGTAGTAGAATGGATGAAGTAATATTTGAAGAGTTTAAAGGTACAGGTAATATGGAAGTACATTTAGATAGAAAACTATCTGAAAAAAGAATTTTCCCAGCTATAGATATAAATAAATCTGGTACTAGAAAAGAAGACTTATTATTAACAAAAAAAGAAAAAGAAACTGTGTTTGCTTTAAGAAAAGCATTATATAATATGCCAACATCTGAAGTAACAGAGCAAGTGTTAAATCAAATGAACAAATCTCTTAATAATGAAGAATTTATTATTAATATGGATACTTTTTTACAAAAATATAAATAATAAATATGTAGATACAAAATAAATAGTTAAATCTAAATTTTGTATCTATTCTTCATGTCCAAAACTAAGATAATAAAATAATATATAAAATAGGGGAGTATCAAGTAGTAATATACCAGCAATTAAAATAGATGAATTTATTAAAATATAATAATATAACAAATCTTTTAAATTATATTATTTAACTTTAATTAAATAATATATCCTATTATAATTTAAAAGAATATTTAAGATAATATAAATTAATTTAAAATATACTTAAAATAAAATTAATACATACAGAAAATGATATATACAAAAATAAAAAATAGATAGCAAAATATATTTTTATTTTTGTATATATTCATAATTATATATTTTTATGATAGTAAAAAATTATTAAATAACAAAAGAGAGGAGAGAGTACCAAGATTTGGTATTATAAAAACACATACTATGAAACACATTTTACTGAAATATAACATTGCGCAAAATATAAGTTTTGTGAAACAGAGTGGAGGAAAAATAAATGCTACTCATATATATATTAATTACTATAATATTATATATCTATCTATTCACCTTTTATTTCTATTTTATACTCTGTATTATACCTCTTTAACCAAATTTCCTAGAATCCTCTATTTAGCTCTATTTTCAACACAACAAACTATAAAGGTTAAATATTAAAAACGCTTAAAATCGATTCTCGTGCGTCCTATTTTAGACCTTTTTATAGATATATTTATATTTCTATACATACTATTTTTGACTAATATAATTATATAGATTTACAATACAAATCTCTTAAAATCGATTTTAGAGGCTTGATATATTTAATAAATTAATAGTAAAGTAACTTTTTAAATAAAATGAATTTAAATTTAAAACAAAGTTAAAATTTATAAATTATTAAATCTAGTATTATAAAATTTAATTATAAAATTTTAAATTTTATTGTAAATTAATTTTAATTTAATTTTTAATAATTTATAAAATATTTTTTATTATTTTTAATTTTAATTATATATTATTTGATCAGAAATATTTTCTTATAAATATAATTTGATAATAACTAAATAATAATACAATATAGTATTTTACTAAAATATATATTAGTATCTTACCACTTCCCCTACACCCCTTTTTTTACAATAAAAAACATTGCGCAAAACTTTACAAAATATATTTCTTGTGATATTATAATTGAAAATAGAAATATGGAGTGTATACAAATGATAAAAAGAGATCAAAATCCCCCTTATCTAAATTCATTTTTAGATTATTCAATAACTATATTAAATAGATCACCTAATAGTATTAAAGAATATAATTATGACCTATCTGTCTTCTTACGTTTTATTAAAATGCATTTTGGATTAGTGCCTGATACTACCCTATTTGCTGATATAACTATAAAAGATGTGTCTATATCTACTTTAAAAAAAATAACTTTAGATGATATTCATGCTTTTCTTTCTTATCTTACAGCTGAAAATAAGAGTAAAGCTGCAACAAGAGCTAGAAAAGTTTCAACAATTAGAATATTTTTTAAATATTTATGCAAAAAAGAAAAATTACTCAGTACCAATCCTGCTCAAGACCTAGAGACGCCTAAACTAGAAAAAAGATTACCTAAATACTTATCTTTAGAAGATAGTAAAAAATTGCTTAATATAACTGAAAATGAAGATAACAGAAACCACCTTAGAGATTATGCTATAATAACTTTATTTCTTAATTGTGGAATGCGTTTATCTGAATTAGTAGGTATAAATATAGCTGACATTGATTTTCATGACTGTAAACTGAATGTAATTGGTAAAGGAAACAAGGAAAGAACTATTTATCTTAATAATGCTTGCATGCGAGCTATATCTAATTATTTAGAAATACGCCCAAAAAGTGGAATCAAACATGATAAGAAATATTCTGAAAAAGCCTTATTTTTAAGTGAACGAAAAACTAGAATTGGTAATAGAACAGTTGAATTAATAGTTACTAAGCAACTTGATGCTGCTGGATTAGATAGCAAAAAATATTCTGTACATAAATTAAGACATACTGCCGCAACATTAATGTACCAATACGGCCAAGTAGATATTAGAGCTTTGCAAGAGTTATTAGGACATGAAAGCATTTCAACTACAGAGATTTACACTCATGTAAGTAATGATCAAGTAAGAAGTGCTGTTGAAAACAACCCTCTTGCTAACATTTAATAATTTATATTATATTCAATAGATTATCTAAATATAACAAAACAGACTGTATGTATATTATATGTTACAGTCTGTTTTATTTATTATTTATTTTTTGTTTTTTATTCTTTATTATTACTATATTATTGGGATTAATAATATTTCACCTTCAATCAATCTAGAATCACTCATTTCATTAAATTTTTCTATCTCATTAATAACTTCCGTTATTTCCATTCCTTTAAAATACTCATTGTTTTCTAATTGATGTTGTGCAATTTCCCATAAAGTATCACCTGATACTATATATTGTTTTTTATAATTAATATTATTCGATGAATAACTTCTATGTGTTCCAAATATAATTATTAGTAATATAATCAGAAGAAGTATGGATACTGATCTTATAAATTTTTTCTTGTTTACTATTCTTAATTTTTTCATTTTAACTCCCCTTTTAAAATAGAATATTTGTTCGCTTCTATGTATGAATTATATATTTAAATTATTTTTTTGTCAACAGTTTTACAAAATTTTGTTCGCAATATATTTTCAATTACTACACAAAAAAAGAGAGCTCATTGTGCTCCCTTTTTTTAGTTAAATTCTTTAATATTACTATTTAATTAACGAAAATCCGCTTAATGGCGGTAATTCATCAATTGTTGCATTGTTAACACTATACATTTTAGATTCTTCATCATAATCATTAAATATATCTGTATATTTTCTTAAATCAATCGTTGAAGTACTCCTATTCACTGCTATCAAAGCTGTGTTATAGTTGTTCGCTCTTTTGAAAATAACAAAATTTTCAGTTATTTCTAAAATTTCAAATATAGAATGATAACTTTTAAAAACTTTCCGAAATTCTGATAATCCTGTATAAAATTCAATTAGTTCAAAATCTTGATTATTCCAAGGATAACAAGTTCTATTGAATGGATCTTTAAAACCTTGAATTCCTGCTTCAGTTCCATAAAATATACAAGGGTTTCCTGGTAAGAAAAATTGAATTAATGCAGATATTTTAAGACGTTTTTTCGCCTCTCCATATTGATTATCATCACATTTCATGTTTTCATAAGCAAATTTTCTGAATTTCAAAGTATCAAAAAAGATATTACCTTGATACCAAGAATGCCAAATTGAATGCATTTTATCAATATCCCAAACAAAATCATAAGGATTTTCTCTCAGAATATTTTTGAATTTTGGCATTAACATATTTAAACTTCTCATTGTATCATGAGTATCTAATGATACTAACGAAGTATTTAAAGATTCTTGTGGTATGGAATCTATTAAATATTTAATTTTACCTTTAAAGTCCAAATGATTACCAAATACAATATATCGAATAATTGCATCTGAAAAACTATAGTTGGTAAAACCATCTAAGCCTTTTCCATATAGTCCTAGATGTGGCGGTTGCCAATATTCACCATATATTATAGTTTTCTTATGTTTATTTGCACATTTTCTAATTCCTTCTAAGAAAAAATCTTGTAATTCATTTGCAACATCTAATCTGAAACCATCAACATATTTACTAAAAATTGATACTACGCTATTATTATCTCCATAAATATAGTCTTGTAATCCTTTTGAATGTTGGTTAAATATAGGCATATCTGAAAACATACCAAACCAATATTGATAATTATTATATTGGTCGAAATGAAACCAATCCCTATATTGAGAATTAGGATTATTTTTAGCGTCTATAAATATTTTGTTGTCACTATTACAATGATTTAAAGCAATATCTAGAATTAATTTGATTCCTAAACTCTTAGCCTTTTGATATAATTGTTCTAGGTCATCAAATGTACCTGCATCTGGATCAATTTGAAGATGATCTGTTGCGGCATATCGTTCATATCTGTAACTGCAATATGTTATAGGTGAAATGTATATTACATCAATATGTAATGATTTTAAATATTCTAGTTTGGATATAATTCCTTTTAAATTTCCGCAAAAGAAATCATTGTTGTGGAAGTCACCATTTTCATTTTGTTTCCAATCTGGAACATCGTACCATCTTCTGTAATTCCGATATGGATATTTACCAATATTTTCAGTAGTTATATTGCAAAATCTATCTATAAAAATTTGATAAACGATTTGGTCTTGCCATTCTTGAGGTATTTTGCATTCTTCATTTGTAACTAAAATACTCCAGTAAGGGTAGTCTTCGTAGTGTTCTACTAATACTGCTTTACCTTCATTATAGCTATACTTTAAACTTTTAAATTCTCCATTAACTTCTAGTGTAAAATAGAAATCATATTTTCCTATCCCGTCAAATATGATATCTCCAGTAAATATATTACAATTATCATCACGTGTGTGCTCAAGTATTTTTATATCAGTTTTTGATTCACCTGATCTATTAATACAGATTTTCACATTTGTTATTTTTCCTATTTCAAAAGGAAACCGTAAATCTAAATGTAATGTTTTATTTCTTTGAATTTCTCTAATCGCGGACATCGTAAAAAATATTTTATTCATGTCTTCATCTCCTTAAATAATATAATTACACTATATTATATTATTCACTTTTTTACAATAGAACTACTAAATAAAAATATTTATTTTATTTTTATCCTAATAATATAGGACTGATTTGTTCATTGTCTAGAGCATATTCTAAAGTCTTAATTATATATGTTGAATCAAATACTATACTTTTTGGCTTTGTTATTGGGTTATCTTGTTTGAATGGTACAAAAAAATAGTTTCTCCTATTTAAAAGTTTTCCTATATTTTCTGCATTACCACTTAATCCATTATTCGTTGATGCTGCTATAACAAGTGGTAAATTATTTCTTAGATGTGATTTACAAGACATTGTAGCTGGTGTATCTATAATGTCATTAGCTAATTTTGCTATTGTATTGCCCGAACAAGGTGCAACAATCATTATATCTGTTAATTTTTTAGGACCAATTGGTTCACTATCAACTATTGTGTGAATTATTTCATTACCACAAATTTCTTCGATTTGATAAATAAAATCTTTTGCTTTACCAAATTTAGTATCTAAATTATATGCATTAAAAGACATAATTGGAAGAACAGTTGCTCCTATTTCAATTAATTCTTTCATAATTGGTATAACTTTACTGAATGTACAAAACGATCCTGTGAGCACAAAACCGATTTTTTTATCTTTAAGTTTCAAAATTTATATATCCCCCCTTTATATCTATTTATATATTATATGAGATTATGTAAATTTTGTTTTGTTATTTATATTAAAAAATGGAATAATTTCCAATGATATTATAGTTGTTATCTCTTAAAATTAGTTCATTTAAAGAAACTATTCCAAATTTAAAAATAGAGCTAAATTTTAGCTCTATCATTTTACTTATTAACAATTTTCTAATGCTTTTCTAGCACGTTTTAATTTTGAATCATATGTTCTCTCTATATCAAAATTAGTTTCTAGATAAGTTGAAATTAAATGTAAAATTATTTGATCTT
The DNA here is from genome assembly GCA_964370265.1 of uncultured Clostridium sp. Classification (GTDB taxonomy): domain Bacteria; phylum Bacillota; class Clostridia; order TANB77; family CAG-508; genus CAG-269. The sequence goes on from CAYJIP010000002.1 coordinate 40,862, forward strand.
GACTATCTTTTAATTCTAATTCAATCATCTCACCTGTTGATATTTTTCCATTTTTAATATATTTAGAACTATCTACTGCGATTTCGATTTTAATTCCCTCTACATTAATCAAAGTTTTTACTCGATTTGTTGTAATTTTAAGTTCTTCCTTTAATTCAAAATCTTTTGGTAGAACAATATTAGTATTTGTTTTCAAAAATTCCTTTGCAACTTCTGAAAATTCCTCAAAAGATATTTTTGGAAACTCATGTTCTTTTCTCTTATTTTGATCTGTACCATCTTTAATTGGTGCTTTTATGAAAAAACATGTTCCATTTTTTGTACATCTTTTTCTAAAAGCAATATTGTCTGGTATTAATTCATTTGCATAATATGTGTCTTTATTTATTTCTGAAGCAGGTAATGATATTGTTTCCAAGTTGTATGGAGATTCAAATAATTTTTGTAAAATTTCCTCAGAAGATATTTTATATTTTGGAATAAACTTATCTTCGATTTCAACTGGATTATTTGTAAATAGCTTATGAATTTTTTCTTTTTCTTCCACTGCTATTTGGTATTCTTCATTTAAATCACAGAACACATAGTATTTAGTACATGTTTCAAGATTTATTCTTCCATACATAGTTTGTGATAATTCTTTGACTGTTCCATCATTCATTAATACTAAGATTTTATTTTTCTCTGGATTATATCCATTTCGTTTCTTGATTATAGTATCAATATATTCGTCTGACGATATTATACCATTTAATTTATTTAGAAAAATATCATATTCTTTTTTATCCTCAAATGACTTAAAATATACATTTTCTAATGCTATAGATTTAAATACTCTTTTTGCTAATCTAGAATTTATACTCACTTTACTTGAAATTTCTTCTTCAAGTTTTGATAATATTTGTGCTTCTGTAGTACTGATAATATCAGATTCAGCATAATTATTCATTTTGAGATATCTAGCTAAAGAAATTTCTCTATAAATTGTTTCTGGACTAAAATATACTTTAGCATACATCTCTATTCTTAACATGAGTAAATCAATAATTTTAGGTATTACAGATTCTTCAAACACAACAATGGCCTCATTATTTTTAACAACAAAATTTATACCATCAAAAATTTGAGTAAAATCCTTTCTGTACCCTAATGTTAAACAACTATCTGTCATTAAATATTCAATCTTATCAACATCGATATCTCCAGCCAGTAGTGTATAGAAAACTTTAAAAACATCTAATTTTCCAGTAATTTTTTTATTACCTTCCTTTATTTGGTTACAAATTTCTAAAAATTCTATAGTTTCAGAAACAATATCAAATCTATAGATATTATTTATAATTTCAGAATTTTCTTTCAATATTTTAATTGTTCTCTCTTCGTGTGACATATCAATCATTGACTCTAAAGTATGCGAAAATGGCAAATGACCAGCATCATGTAAAAGTCCCGATATACACAATATTTGTTGTTCTTTTTTAGAAATTTTTAAATATGGATGTTTTTTATTTAATATTTCTATTAAATTTTTCATAAGTGAATATACACCTAAAGAATGTAAATATCTAGTATGTTTAGCATTAGGATATTCATCAGATAAATACGATACTCCTAACTGTGTTTTATACCGTAATTTTGCGATTTCTGGTATTTCTAATACCTTTTTTTCCTCCTTATCAAGTATGATCCGATCAAAAACAGGATGTAGAATTTGCTGTTGATTTTTTTCGTTAATGTCTTTATACATAATAGCTCCTCCGTTTGTTAATAAATATTGTTAATTTATATAGATATATATTAACAACATTCTTTCTTTAAGTCAATAAAATTTATGATATTACGTTAATACGAGTAGAAAACATTGAGTTTCAGCTCATTTTCTACTCGTATACTATTCGTATTACTACTTTAACCTTATATTATATTTTTTATTCTCATTTATTATCTCTTATTTTTATTCTCAGTCCAATTTTCTCTTTCTTTTTTTCTATGTTCTTTTTTAATTGATATTTTTCTAATATGTATTATATTTAATCCAAACAATATAATACATATTATTAATGTAATTGGATTTTTTAATATATCATAAAGATATCCAAACATAGGTATCTTGAATCTATACTCCCCTTCTACATCCTCATATTTCACACTCCAATTATCTTGACTACTATTATTGTCACCTTGAGTTAAAAACTCTTCATTTTCTATTTTGATGATTCTGTGTGTTATTATTTCATCATTTATCTTGTATGATATGATATCCCCTACTTCAATTTCTTCTTCTTTAACACTGTCTATTAAAATCAAATCATTTTTATAGATAACAGGATTCATACTATTCGAAACTATTAGTAATGATTTATATCCGAATATATTTCCAACCTCACTTGTAAACATATTACTTGTGAACATTATTACTAAATTCAATACTAATAATATTAATGTTATTACTATTAATATTATACTTAATAATTTTTGAATTTTTACGTTATTCTTAGCTTTTTTCTTTACTTTCTCAATTTTATACATCTTTTGTTTCTCTCTTACTTCAATCATATAATTAATATATTTTCATATCATATATTGATTATATTGTATCATAAAAAATAGATATTAACATCTTTTGTTTCATTTTTATTTTAATTTTTTTATATAATTCCATATATTAAATATTTCATATTTATATCCTATAAAAACACCACATAATTCCTTTTGTAATACTTCTGTAATATAATTGTAACATTGAACTCATTTACTTTATTATCAAATACATATATAATGTATGCATAATAATTTACGGAGGATAAAATGCTATATTACGATTTTAATAATTTAGATAATTTAATATATAATACGAGTCTTAAAAAATCTTTAAATTCAGAAATTTTACGATTAGAAAAATATATATCTTTATACACATATAAAAGTACTAATTTGTTAAGTACTACTACAAGTTTAATGTCTATCACAAAAGTTTTAGATCATAAAAAATTAGACGATTTCTATAATGCAACAAAACTTTTAGAAAAGACTTTTGAAAATTTAGAAAATTTAATAAAATTAATTACTAATACAAAAAAACGGATTGGTACATGCTTTATCAATTTATTCTGAAGATAATTCACGTGTGCTACCAGAGATAAAAGCAATATTAATTGACTATAATATGGTTAATGGTAAAATAACTAATAATATAATATCTATAGAAGAAGAAATAACTAATATATTTAATCAAGTCATTAATTTAACATTATCTATTGATATTACAAATAAAGCTAAAGAAAAAACAAATACAAATACTGATAAAATAGTTTTAGGTGACAATAATCTTTTACTTATATCTGAAAAAACTCAAAAAGCTTATTTACCATACAAGTTTAATGAAATTGAAAATATATTAAAGAAAAACGATAAAATATATGACTCTCATGAAGATATTATAGAAAAGTTATATGTTGTACCTTTAGATAAGTTTAAAAATTCTATAATCTCACGTTTCAGAGAAGGTTTTAAACTAATACGCGAAAAAGAACATGGTAGTATATCAAAAGCTTTTGACTTAGCATTTGAATTAATGTTTAAACATAATCTAAACCCTATTATAGTCTCAGCTTGTAGATCTTTAAATGAATTAGATATATATTTAGATTGTTTAGAAGAAAATGAACTTAATGACTTTGGCTGTTTTGAAATAAAATTTGAAATAAATCCAAGTTTAACTTAAATAGTATAATACTATTTTATATGACTATTTAAATATTAAAATTTAAAAATTAAATGATTAAATAATTTTAGTATTTTACTATATGATATTCAATAAAAACAAAGTTACTCTAATATATCGAGGAACTTTGTTTTTATTTTATATCTTCTTTATCTACATTATTTATTGTATGTTACTTTCTTTTCTGATAATTTAGGTCTATTTATAGCATACTTAATATCTGCTTCTGTATACTGGTTTGGTTTTAACCCTACTTTATCTTTCATATATTCTATTAAATAAATTACTATTAATGTTGATACACATCCTATTATTATAAATGTGTTTGCTGAACTTGTAAATGTTAATAAACCTGCACATATTAATGATATTAATGATACAAATAAATTTGACATTAAATTTTTCAATGCACTTATTTTTGGTCTAATTTGTTTATTTGTAAAATTATTTAAATATCGTGACATTGAAGCCATATATGGCCCTTTGATTAAATATTGCACTAAGAACAATAAGAAAATCATAATTACTGAGCTAAATGAAGTATTGTCATATCCTATTATACCTATAAATATACAAGATAATGCTACTGGTACTGCTAGAACTCCTAGTGTCTTGTTTTTTAATGTTTTTTGTATTACATCTGTTTTTCTCGAAGTTATTGCTGCTGCAAATTGTAATGCTGCAAAAATTATTCCGAAATACAAATCTGGTACTTGCATTTCACTTAATATACCACTTCTTAAATTTACTATTCCATATACTATTCCCATAAATATTGCATTAAATAAGATTAAAGATTTCAATCTTTTTGAATTTTTAAAAAATCTAAATGCATCTTTTATTTGAGAAAAATATGTTTTTAATGGTATTGGTTCTACAGCTCTTTCTACTGTTGTTGTATTTTTAAATCTAAATGATAATATTGTACAACCTACACAAGATAAGAAGCATAAAACCATTGGAATATATCCATTAACTACAAATGTTAAACCTGCAAGTATTGATGCGACAGCATCTGTTATGTAAAAATATGATGATGATTTACCATCTATTTTAGAGAATATTCTTCCCCTACTCTGCCCTGCTGGTAATGAATCATATAAAATGTTTGATTCACATATTACTTTTGTCGAATATCCTAATGCATATACAAATTGTGTTAATAACAATTCATAATAATTTGTCATAAATATCATTGCAAAAATACTTAGTGAGTATAATATATTTCCTATTATGAGGCAATTCTTCTTCCCTATTTTATCTACAACACTACTTACAGGAAGTTGCCAAAACATATTACACATAGTATAAAATGAATCTGCTAATAACACTTCTGCTGGCGTAAAACCTTTTACTTGCGTTAAAAACAAGAAAATTATTGGGAAATAAAACAATAAATCCCATGATATTGCTTTATAAAATGGAAACAATCTTACATTGTTTTTCATGTGTTTAGTAATATTTTTACTATTATTTTTCATTTGTTTTTTCATCCTTTTCGTTTGATAATATATATATTATCAAATTTTTTTTTATTTTTCAATAGAAGTTTATTTCATTTTCAAAAACATTTGTATTTCTATAATAAATTAGTCGAATTTTGTAAAAAATATAATAAATAATCTATTTAGGAGGTGTTTTTATTAATCAAATTTTATATAGAATAGAGCAAAATTTAATTTTAGATAATTCATATATTTCTTATTCTAAACATCGTCGTAATTCTAAAAATAGAAAAAGAATCTTCTTCATTTCATTATTTTTACTTAATTTTATTATATTATTCGTTATACTTTTTTTATACTTTGCACCTTCTCCTGAATTATCAAATAACGAACGAGAATCTCGAGAAATTGCATATAATTATGAATTACTACAATTATATAACTCAGATAAACAATTAAATATTATTCCATCCTTAGATGATGGAACATCACATAATTACTCTGCTATGCAAATAAATACACCGATTTCTTCTGATAAAAATAATTTATATATTAATGATAGTATTGGTACTGAAGAAACTGACAATAATACTATTTATAATTCTAATAGTTTTAATTCTATCCTATGCACAATAGAAATACCTTCTATTAATTTGTATTATCCGGTATATAACTCATATTCAGAAGAGCTTCTTGAAATTGGTTTATGTAAATTTTCCGGATCAGACTTAACTCAAAATAGCAATATTTGTATAGCGGGTCATAATTATAATAATGGGTTGTTTTTTAGCAATCTCTCTAAACTATCTGTCGATGATTCCATATTTTTATTTTCTAACAATCAAAAAATAGAATATATAATATATGAAATATTTCATGTAATGCCTGATGAAATAGATAAAGTTGTGAGCTCTAATAATAAAAATAAAGAGTTAACTTTAGTTACTTGTACTAATCTTAACTCTCAAAGACTTATTATAAAAGCAAAAAACCCATAAAGGGTTTTTATTTATATATTTCTATATTCATTTATTTTTTTGTAAGCAATTACTGCTACAACTCCACATACTACTACTGAAGCTATTATAAGTGTTGTATTTTCACGACCAGTTTCTGGTAAATCTTCATCATCATAAACACTTTCTTGATCTGCATCAGTATTTGTATCAGTTGGTTCCTCTGTATCAGCTGGATCTTCTAATAATAAATCATTATCAGTATCTGTACCAGTCGATGTATCAGTATCTGTACTTAAATCTCCAAATGCATATACTGATGTAGGCATCATAAATACTGCTAATATAATTAATAGTATTATTGCTTTAAATAAATTTGTTTTGTTCATTTTTCATTCTCCTTCTTTTGTTATATTTATTATTATTATTGATATATTTTGATAAAAATATACACAAATATTAACTACAACATTTCATTTTCAATATTATTCTACATTTTTTTTCTTTATTAGTCAATACTTTTTATTATTTTTTACATTACAATTACATTACAATTATTAAAAAATAATAAAAATTTATACATTAAATTTAAATAAAACAATATCTCCGTCTTTCATTATATATTCTTTTCCTTCTTGTCTTACAAGACCTTTTTCTTTAGCTGCTACCATACTTCCTTCTGCCATTAAATCGTCATATGATACTATTTCAGCACGTATAAATCCTCTTTCAATATCTGAATGAATTTTTCCTGCTGCAGCTGGTGCTTTAGTTCCTTTTTCGATTGTCCAAGCTCTTACTTCTTGCTCTCCTGCCGTTATAAAAGACATAAGACCTAATAAATCATAACTTTTTTTAATTACTTTATCTAATCCAGATTCTTCTAAACCTAATGCTTGTAACATTTCTACTTTATCTTCATCTTCTAATACTGATAATTCTTCTTCTATCTTTACACACAAAGGAACAACTTCTGCATTTTCTGTTTTTGCATATTCTTTAACTTTGTTTACTAAAGCATCATTCTCCACATTGTCTAGTTGTTCTTCAGACACATTTGTTATATATAATATTTTTTTAGTTGTTAATAAAAACATGTCTTTTACTATAACATTTTCTTCTGGTGTGAATTCTATTGTTCTTGCTGATTTACCTTCTTCTAAAACTTTTAATATTTTTTCAGCAACATTAATTTCTTCTTGATATTTTTTATCAGATTTAACATTTTTTCTTGCTTTTTCTAATCTTTTATTAATCGTTTCGATATCAGCAAATATTAATTCCAAATTAATTGTTTCAATATCTCTTATCGGGTCAACAGATCCATCAACATGAACTACATTTGCATCATCAAAACATCTTACAACTTGCACTATTGCATCTGTTTCTCTAATATGAGATAAGAATTTATTTCCTAATCCTTCACCTTTACTTGCTCCTCTTACTAAACCTGCTATATCAACAAATTCAATAACAGCATTAATTGTTTTTTTAGCATTATTCATTTTTGTTAATACTTCTAATCTCTCATCTGGTACTGGTACAACACCTACATTTGGTTCAATTGTACAAAACGGATAATTTGCACATTCAGCACCTGCTTTTGTTATACTATTAAATAATGTACTTTTCCCTACGTTCGGAAGTCCTACAATTCCTAATTTCATTTATTTTCCTCCATTTAATTAAATTATTTTAATTTTTCTTCAATTTCTTTAGTTATTTTAGTTATAAATTCGTCAACAGATATTGCTCCTTCATCTCCGTTTTTTCTCGAACGAACTGCAACTAAATTATTAGTAGCTTCTTTTTCTCCAACAACTAACATGTATGGTACTTTTTCTAATTGAGCTTTTCTTATTTTATATCCTATTTTTTCGTTAGAGTCATCAAATTCTACTCGTATTCCTAAATCTACTAATTTTCTGTAAATTTCATCTGAATAATTTATTTGATTTTCTCCGATTGGTAATATTTTAACTTGAACTGGAGCTAACCATGTTGGGAATGCTCCTGCATATTTTTCGATCAACATAGCAAGTGTTCTTTCATAACATCCTAATGAAGTTCTATGAATTACTACTGGTCTTTCTTTTTCACCATTTTCATCAATATATGTCATATCAAATCTTGATGCTAATTGGAAGTCAACTTGAATAGTTATTATTGTATCTTCTTTTCCCCATACATTTTTACATTGTACATCAAGTTTAGGACCATAAAATGCTGCTTCTCCGTCTGCTTCATAGTAATTTATATTTAAGTGATCTAATATTGTTTTTAAAGAATTTTGAGCATAATTCCACTCTTCTTCAGTTCCTAAATATTTTTCTTTATTGTTAACATCCCATTTCGAAAATCTAAATGTTATATCTTCACTTAATCCTAATATGTCCATAAAATAGTTTACTAATTCAACACATCCTTGTATTTCTTGTTCTAATTGATCAAGTCTTACAGCTAAATGACCTTCTGAAATTGTAAATTGTCTAACTCTTATTAAACCATGCATTTCTCCTGAATCTTCATTTCTAAATAATGTTGAAGTTTCATTATATCTAAGTGGTAAATCTCTATAACTTCTTTGTCTATTTTTGTAAGCCATAAATTGGAATGGACAAGTCATTGGTCTTAATGCAAAAGCTTCATCACCTTTATCTTCATCACCTATAACAAACATACCGTCTCTATAATGATCCCAGTGTCCTGAGATTTTATATAAATCTGATTTTGCCATTAATGGTGTTTTTGTTTGTTGGTATCCTCTTCTTCTTTCTTCATCTTCTACAAATCTTTGTAAAGTTTGGATAATCGCTGTCCCTTTTGGCAAAATAACTGGTAATCCTTGACCTATTTCTTTAACAGTTGTAAATAACTCTAACTCTCTACCTAATTTATTATGATCTCTTAATCTTGCTTCTTCTAACATTTTAATATGTTCTTCTAATTGAGAAGATTTTGGAAATGCTATTCCATAAATTCTTTGTAACATCTTATTGTTACTATCACCTTTCCAATATGCACCTGATGATGATAATATTTTAATAGCTTTTATTTTCCCTGTAGACTCTAAATGTGGACCTGCACATAAATCTACAAAATCTCCTTGTTTATAGAAACTAATTTCTTCACCATCTGGTAAATCATTAATCAACTCTATCTTGTATGGTTCGTTTTTCATTAATTCTAATGCTTCAGATTTAGGCAAAACAAATTTTTCTATTTTTAAATTTTCTTTGATAATTTTTTTCATTTCGCTTTCAATTTTTTCTTTATCTGCATCTGAAAAAGCATTTTCTGTGTCAAAATCATAATAGAAACCTTCATTTATTGCTGGTCCTATTGCTAATTTAACATCTGGAAAAGCTCTTTTAACTGCTTGTGCTAATATATGTGAACTTGTATGCCAATATGCTTTTTTACCTTCTAAACTAGATTCAAAAGTATTTATAACTAAATTACAATCTTCGTCTAATATATATCTCATGTCGACAACGTTTCCATTAATTTCTGCTGAGGTAGATACTCTTGCTAACCCCTCACTAATTTTTTTAGCTACATCCATTACACTTGATCCATTTTCAATTTCCAAAACAGATCCGTCTTTTAAACTAACTTTAATCATAAAAACCTCCTTCTTTCTATTTAAATATATAGATTAAAATTATTGCATAAAAATACCCCTATGGATATTTTATACCCATAGGAGTGTATATACACGGTTCCATCCTATTTTTTTCTTAATTATAGATTGTAACGTATCTTAAACGTCTAGCTTATTCACTAGCAACTTGGAAAGGTAGTTTTCAGATATTTGTACTTAAGTTAGCTCACAGCTTATAACCAACTCTCTCTCAAAGCAAATAATATCTTACTTGTCTCTCATTGTCTTTATATATGTTATCTATTATATTCTATCTTGCTTATTATGTCAATAGATTTTAAGCATCAATCTATTGTATTTTTGTATGTTCTCAATAGTATTAAAAAATTAAACAAATTATATCTATTGCCTTAATTTATTCTTTGTTATATAATTCAAATGTATTCATATAAGACCTTGCAATTATTTAGGAGGCTATTATGATAAATTTTTTCAATGCGTTTTTTAAAGAAGCTGTATATTATTCATATACTATCAATTCCGATGCTCATCCCCCTGTTAATTTTGAACATTTCACACGGGTTCCAAAAGCATTTTGCTCTTTTACACCACATAAAGAAATACTTCTAGTAAAAAGACAATTATCTAAAAAATTATTTATGTTTTTAAAAAAGCATCCAACTAAAGGATATTTAAAAGTTGATATTATTGTATATAATCCTGATAACACTAAAGAATATTCATTACATCAAAAAAATCTAAAAAATAACACATTAACATTAATAGCAAAATAATTTTTAAATCGACTATTGCAAGGGGTCGATTTTATTTTTGACTTTTATGTAAATTAATAGTATAATTATATATAGTATTACTTAAAACCTTGCTGGTATTAATAACAACATTAAAAGGAGACATCTTATGAAAAATAACAATAATAATACTACTACAAATTTCGAGTGCAAACTTTTTATACTTTTTAATTTTGATCAAGAAACAAACAAAGTTTCTTACAAGTCGCATAAACATTTAACAACTCTAGATTCTACATCTGATTTTACTGGATGCGTTGATGAAATAATGCAAATACTGCAACAAAGAATTGATGAAACTTTAGAAAAAGAAGAACTTTTAGATTTCACTCAAATTGAAGTTGAGTTAACTAGTCCAGACTTTACTAAAGTCACAAAACTCGTTAATCACGAACTGGTTAACAAAATTCTTAAAATAAAAAATCAATAATATAATTATTAAATCAACCATAGCAAGGGGTTGATTTTTTATTGTATTTTTTATTATATTTTTTTATTATATTTTTTTTATTATATTTTTTTTATTATATTTTTTTATTATATTTTTTTTATTATATTTTTTTATTATATTTTTTTATTATATTTTTTTATTATATTT
>CAYJIP010000002.1:52100-180763 GCA_964370265.1 uncultured Clostridium sp.
ATTATATTTTTTTATTATATTTTTTTATTATATTTTTTTATTATATTTTTTTATTATATTTTTTTATTGTGTTTTTTTATTTATCACATTGAATTTATAACTAAAAAGCAGAGTATTAGAATATTCTATTACTCTGCTTTCTTAATCTTTACTTGTTTAATTTTCCGAATCAATTTTACTAACATTATTATATGATTCTTCTTGTATTGTCTGTGGTCTTTTTTCAAGTTTTCCACCTAACAAAATCATTAAAGTCACTACTATAATAATTACAGCTACTACCAACGCATTTGCTTTTCCAAGTGTTACACCATAGTCATTCATATATCAAAAATCCTCCTCGATAGTTTTATCAAATAGGCCTTCCAATGTTGTATTTTATGACTACATAATACATCCGGATTATTTAAATGTCAATACTTAATCAACATTATTTTTACTTAATATTTTAGCTGGTGTTTGTTGTATTACATTAAATACTGGGAATAATCCAAATCCTATATTAACACCTACTATAATTGCTACTGTTATTATATATGTAATTCCATCTACTTTATATAAGTCTCCTGATATAGATAGCTCAGATAATCCTATTAGTATTGATGACATAAACATAATTGCTGGAATCGCTGTTATTGTCGTAATAGCAATTATTTCTCCAATAAACATTTTATAAATATCTATTTTCTTCATACCTATTGCTCTTAATATTCCCACTTCTTTAACTCTTGATAAGAATGATGCTCTTAACATTAAGAATATTTCAATAATTGATATTATAATTATAATTGTTGCTACTAATATATTTGAATTAATCGTATCTTGTACTTTACTTATATACATCATTTTTGAATTTTCTAAAATATCAACAACATTTATATTGTTTTCTTGAAAATAACTAACCGCTTCTGCCTTATCATTAGTATACAAGTTAATTTCAGTTGAATTATCTATTAATTTGTATAAAATAGTATTCTCAGTAGTATAATAGTTAGTTGTATTATATTGAGAAGAATAATATCCCACTACTATCAATTCATTTCCATTTATAGTCTTATCAATAGTTTTATTTAGCTTAAATTCATCTTCTAAATTTTCATGAACAATAATTTCATAATCCCATTCCGGCATACGACCTTCTTCTAAAACTATATCTTCTGTAATTTCATATATCCCTCTTAGATTATCTGAATTACTACTAGATTGACTGTACATCATTCCATATACATTACTATCAAAAGTTTGACCTTCCATTGAATTATCTAATATTCTCGTAAACTGTGATGAATATGCATAAACACTCGGATTAGATAAATCAGAAATTCCTACTATTACATATTCTAAATCATATCTAGTACTCCCTTCATTATATGGGTCTTTAAAAGATATACTTCTATCTAATAATGCAGATGCATTTTCAAAACCTAAACTTGCTGTTGAACTATAATATGCACTAACCATTCTTTCATAAACCATATTATCAATAACTATTTCATTTTCCGCTTCTGGCATTCTTCCATATACCAAATCATCTTTGGTAATGTCGTCTATATTACTAAGAGAAGCCGAAATATTATCATAAGCATCTGATGTTTGATAATAATCATTATATTGAATAAAGAATGAAATAAGAGAATTTTTAGGTAATATATAATCTATTGAATCTAGATTTAAATAATTCATATAGTTATCTACTGTTGTTTTACCAATAACTTTAATGTAATTTGGATTTGTTTGAATATATTCTTCTTCCTTAATCTCAGATATTCCTCTTATATTACTTACAGCATATAGTACAAACATAGCTGAAAAAACAAAACCTAATAACATAATTTTTTTAAGTATAGAATAATTTGATACAATCTTAAATCCATTCAATATTAAAGTAAAAGGATTATAAATACTTTTATACTTCATCTTATATTTAGGATTAATGATATTCTCATAATCAAATTTATATTCATTTTGTTCTTCTTTAGATATTTTCTTATATACATCATCTACTAATTCTATACTAGAGTTTTGATCAACTACTTCTACCCTATTATATTTAGATTCAATATATATATTCCCATTCTTAACAACTAATTTAATATCTATATCATCCTTATTATCAGAATATACAGAAAGATTAATATTATCTTTATTAAATTTTTCTAAATTTTCTAGTTCTTTAAGATATATCTTGTTATCCATTCTATAATCTAATTCATCATTATGTTCATTATTTCTATCATCCACAATTTTACCATCAACAACTTCAATAATTCTTGATGCATAAAACTCTGCAATATTTTTTTCATGTGTTACAAGAATAACTAATTTATCTTTAGATATCGATTTTAATATATTCATTATCTCTAATGTATTCTTACTATCTAAATTACCAGTAGGTTCATCTGCAATAATTATTTTAGGGTTTTTAACCAATGCTCTTGCAATAGCTACTCTTTGTTTTTCTCCCCCTGATAACATATTAGCTTTTCTATGTCTATACTTGTATATGCCCAGTACATTTAAAATATAGTGTACTCTTTTTTCTATTTCCTTCTTATTTTTAACACCTGACATTCTTAATGCTATAGACACATTTTCAAAAACAGTTAAATGATTTAATAAATTATAGTTTTGAAATATATAACCTATATTAAGGTTTCTTACCTTATCAATTGTTCCGCTTAATCTTTTATTAATTCTTTTACCATTTACGTATATCTTTCCGCTACTTAGTTTATCTAAACCACCTATAGCATTTAAGAGTGTAGTTTTTCCAGAACCTGAATTACCTAATATAGAAATCAAGCCTGTATCTCCGAACTCTAGAGATGTGTTATTTATTACATGATTACTATTTCTTTTGAATCTATTAAAATATTTATTTACTTTTACTAATTTAATCATAACTACACCTCCTCATTTCTATGTGTGCTCATTGCCGAATCTTTGAATAACTTTTTCGAATATCTGTTTGATATTAATAAAGATATAGCTATTAACATTAAATATACTAATATCATATCTGAAATCTTCAAATACTCTGTATATGAGAAAATTGCTTCATTTATAATCGTTCCATTCATAACTAATATTAAATATGTTAAAATAACTCCATACGCTAAATGCATGACTGTCAACAACTCTATATTTAAAAGCATTTTTGCATTTCGTTTAGTAGCACCTAATATTCTTATTGTTGCATAATACACATTTCTTGATTTTAATATAATTCGTATTACAAAATACGATATAAAGAAAACAACTATTGCTACAATTATCAATATTACTGTTGTTATTGCTCTCATTATTATAGTATATTCCATACCACCATTAATCATAGTGTCAAATGGATAAATGTAATCATACCCCATTTTTGTAAGTGAATTTTTAGTTTCTTCTAATAACTCTGTGTCTTTAATATATACACTACTTTGATAATTTCCTTTGTTAAATAATGAGTAATATTCTTGAGTATTAATATATATATTATTTACTGTTTCCGCTTCTCCTTGACCAGTATATGCATATTTCTCATTCTCTTTTTGCAATTCATCTTCATAACTTAAATCAAGTAATCTAGTCATATTATATTTACTATACGCATTTGATATTGTTACATTCAAATTGCTTGTATAATACATATTTTCAAGTTTTATATCTATTGGGTATTTTAGAGCATTAGTATATCTTGTTAAATAATGCATTTCATATGGCACATATGCTTCTCCTGCTGGAACTTTATCACTAGGTATTATTGTAAACTGTCCTCCATTTTGATAGTTCAACTCATTAAAAGTAAATTCTACTGTACTCAAAGAATTATTTATCATTTGCCTTATATCATCAGATATTGATTTTTGAACATAAAATTCTTGCATCCCATATTGTATATCATCATATTTAGCAATACCTACTATTTTAACTTCAATATCACTACCATAAATCCCAATAGTATTCCCTGTACTTGCTGTCATTACTCTATTAGTTGTATCTAAAACTGATTCTGGTACATCTAAAATGTAGTCTCCCGAATATACCGATACAACTATTTCATTTTCATTTACAGGCATTCTTCCATATACTAATTCATCTTCTAATAATTCAATGTCTTTAATCACTCCATAATATCCCATATATGAACCCAATAGTTGTATTTGAATGTCTGTTAATATGTCATTTTCTACAATATACTCTACATTCTCTAGTTCTTTAAGTTCATTATAGTCTTCTTCTACTATTTCGCTATTATCTGATTTTTTTATAACCAATCTCTCTTCACTAGTATCTACAAAGAATCTACTATATCCTAATAAACTTTCTTCATATAACTGTTTTTGATATGTAGTATATTCCCCCATAACAGTCATAACTAGAAATGAAAACACTATAAATAATAGGATAAACTTAATTTTTATATTAAATGTATTTCTAAAACCTAATCTAAGTTTATTGATTATTCCTATATTTTTCTTTTTATTTTGTGCTTTTGGAATATCTGCTAACCCAAAATGAACTTCTGTTTGTTCTTCTATTCTTTCTTCTTTTCCTTTAAGTTTTTTATCTTCTATTATTTTACCATCATGCATAACTATCTTTCTTGTTGTATATTTTTCTATTTGCTCATAATTATGGCTCACTATCAACACCAACTTATCCTTAGAAACCTTATAAAGCAATTCTAAGACATTTTTAGCTGACTCACTATCCAAATTACCAGTTGGCTCATCTGCTACGATTATAGGGGTTTCTTTTATTAATGCTCTTGCTATTGCAACCCTTTGTTTTTGACCTCCTGATAATTTTGCTACTTTTGTATTTCTAAATTTCAAAAGATCTACTTGTTCTAATACTTTTAATATCTTTTTCTTTACTTTCCTTTTCTTATATCCATTAATCAAAAGTACTAATTCAACATTTTGATATACAGTATAGCTATTCACTAAATTAAAATTTTGAAAAATATTACCTATATATTTTTTCCTATATTCTTCAAAATCTTTTTCTGTATAACCTGATGTTTCTTCTCCATTTAAATACATTTCACCTTCTTCATATGAATCTAGTCCTGAAATAACATTTAATAAAGTAGATTTACCACTTCCTGATTCACCAGTTATGGCTACAAATTCGCCCATTTTTAATTTCAAATTAATCCTATTAAATCCACTTGCTACTGCATTTTTCGAATAATAGAATTTTGAAACATCTTTTAATTCTAACATATTATTTACTCCCTTCTATTCAAGCATATTTTATCACAAGATTTTTTATTTGCATATTATTTTCATATTAATTATTTATTAATATTTTATTAATATTTATAATTATTTATAAGTATTTTAAAACATTTATTTATTAATTTATTTATTACTTTATTTATTTATTAATTAGATATATATTTTAGATATATATTTAAGTATACTAAAAAGCTTAACCTAATATATAAAAGGTTAAGCTTTTTAGTTTTATTTTTTGAATATTGACCAATAGATTTCTTCTTGATTTTTCCCCCAACATTTAGAAAAAATATATTTCCATAATTTTTCTATTAGTTTTTGAATATTTTCTTTTGGTTCATGTTCTTGATTTTCCGCTTCTTTAGTGTCACAATTTGAAATTTCATAAATTAATGAAACTAAAAATTCAGCTGGAATGATTTTTTCTTTAATTTCTTCTTTGGTTTTAGATTTAAATGTATTAATTATATAATTTATACATTCAGTCTTATAATATTCTCGAGAATCAATTTGGTCTCCTGTGATTTCATACATTGCGTAAACCTTTTTATAGTTACAAGCAATATATAAATCACTTACAAATTTTTGTTCGTCATAACTTAGTTTTTTCTCTTTCATAATTTTCTCCTCCATGTAGTTACATTTCTTGTTGATTATTTAAAAATCTGATAAATGAGGATTTTAAATAAATTTTACTTAGTTATTTTAACATAATTTTAAAATTTGAGCAAATATTAAAATTCAGTAAATATTAAAACCCCACTAAACTAGTGAGGTTTTATTTTATATAATACTATTATAGGTTTTCAATATTAAATTTAATATTGAATATTTCTTTTTCATATCATTCATCCTTTTCCGATGAATCAACTTGATATTTATACACTTCTAAACTTCCATTAAGCAATGTATCTAACACTAATAATAAATCTTCTTTTAATTCAGCTAAAATACTATTATTAGATGTTATCCAAACATCATCTTTTTGACCTTTTTCTTTTGTTATCTTAAAAGAAAAAGATTCTGGTATGCTAAATCTAACTGTTTTACTTCCCAATTCAGAAGGAATAGCTTGTGCACACCATTTACCATCTGGTAAATTACATATAGAAAACTTTATTCCTTTTGATTTTGAATTTTTAGATTTAAAAAATATCGGATGCCAATATACAAAACAAGGTACTTCCATAATTCCATCAACTGATTTTTCTATACCATCTTCAATTTGTGATATCAAATTATATTTAGAAATTGTATGATATAGTTTTCTTATAAATATAGCATTAACAATTTCTACAACTTCCATATTTTGCTCTTCATCATCAAAATATACTGAATATTTTACAATGTCCCAAATATCAAGTAAATTATGAGGTAACTTTTTATATCTTTTAGCAGTTTCTTTTAAATCACATTGATTAAAATATGATGAAATATTTTCATCTACCTTCTCCTTATTTTCAAGACCATCTAAAAAGTTATCAGATGCACATTCCCATATTTCTTCAAGTGATAATTCGTTTACATAATTTAGCTTTAGGTAATCCAAATCCACTGTTTCATTCAAAGTAATATTTCCTAACATTATTTCTTTTCTAACTTCATCAATTTGCTCTTTTCCATAAAATACATTCATAGCTTCATGTTTTGTCATTATTTCGCCCACAAAACACGCTACAAGTGTTCTTTTTAAGAATTCAAGCTCTTTATCGATGTTTCTTTGCAAATTTGTACCATTTTGTGCATTATTGATATCATTAATAAAGTAATGCAATACAATTTTTAATATCTTGGTTGCTGTTTCATATGCAGATTTAAATAAATCTTCTGGATATGCATCTTCATCAAAATTACAATTAAAATATCTAAAAAATTCTGTCAGCGTATCTCTTTTAGCCATCGTTAAAAACTCTGATTCTGGTTCTTCAAATATTTTTTTTGCTGAAATGTTAGAATTCCAGTCTAATATTTGACAAAATTCTAAATCGATTTGCTCGAATTTTTTTTGTACATTTACACAAGACATTTTATCTAAAATTTCATGACCAAACATTTTCCATATAGTACTAACTTCTGTGTAGTGTACACCATTTTCACGAATATTGCTTTTCTCTGTTTCTTGAATTTGAAGAAGATTAATTTTCCCTTCTAAATCTTCTTCATCTGGTAGGATATATGTTTGATAAACTGTACAATTTTCCATTGCGAGATCTGCCATTGCTATTGCAAATATATTACTTGCTGTTATATGATTTTTCCGTGCGATGATTGTTGCCTCTTCAATTCTGTCTGTAATTTTCATTACCAAGTCCTCCCTTTTCTTTTGTGTATAATATTATATAAATATTTTTTTATGCTTTATTTTATGCATAAAATATAAAATATTTGTAACTATTTTATCACAATTAACATAATTTTACAAGTCTACTGTATTAATGTTGTAATTAATGTAAATTGCAATATAATGGATTTATTTCCAGTTAATTTTTATTTAATTTTCACTTAATGTTATTTTTATCACTACACAAAAAAGCAAGTATTTTAAAACTTGCTTTTCTAATTTTTATTTACTTTTACCTTTATTTTTATATTTTATCCTTATTTCATTTCACTTAACATTTTTTATTACTTCACTAATAATATGTACAGCTTCTTTAATACCTATTTTTGAAACATCTATAACTAAATTATAGTTTTCAGAATCTGCCCACATCTTATCTGTATAGTACTCGTAATATTCTTTTCTTTTTGCATTTATTTCATTAATATTTTTCTCTATTTGATTTCTTGATTTAGATTTATCAGATTCTACTTTTTCATAACATCTGTCTATCATATAATCTATATCAGATGAGTAAATATATATTTTAAATGGATTCATTTCTTGTAATATGTAGTCGGAACATCTTCCTACGAATATCCCTCCATTTTGTTTTGATAATTTTAATATTAGTTCTCTATTTTGTTCAAATACATTCATACTTAAATCTTCATTAGGATTTGTAAAAGTATTTGCAAATGAGAAATTAAAACTTTTAGAATAATTAGTATCACTAAATTGTTTTAGCATTTCTTCCGATATTCCATCTTCTACTAATATATTATTTAATATTTCTTTATCGTAATATGGCATATTTAATTCTTCTGATAATCTTTTAGCAATTTCTCTACCACCACTACCAAACTGTCTGTTTACTGTTATTATCGTGTTTTTAGTATCTTTTATATTTTTATTATCTAAACTTTTTTCTTTTTTAATTTCACTATTATTTAAATCATTTTCTATAATCTGTTCATCACTTTTACCATACATATATTTCTTTCTGTATTTAACAAAAAAGAATATTGATATAAATAACGCTATAAATTCTGCTATTGGTACTGCTACCCATACTCCTGTAATTCCGAAATATTTTGGAAGTACTAATATACAAATACTTATTAAACCTACTGTTCTAACAAAAGATATTATTGCTGATATTTTACCATTTGAATATGCTGTAAACATTCCAGAGGCAAATACATTTATCCCTATAAATATGAACGAAATAGCGAAAATGCTTAATCCTTCTGTCGCTAAATTATATACATCTGTTCCTACTTCTGTAAAAATGCTTGCTAATGTATTTCTAAACAAGATAGATGCAACTAAACTTATTGCTGACATAATTAATATTATTTTAATACTATTTCTAAATATTTTCTGTAAATTTTCTTTTTGTTTTTGTCCATAAGAAAAACCTATTAAAGGTGCAATACCTATAGCATATCCCATAAATAGGGAACTTAATAGGAATTGTATATATAGGATTACTGTTATTGCAGCAACACCTGAATTACCTACTAAAGTTAGCATTGCTTGATTAAATAAAAATGTAGTTACAGCTGTTGATAAATTTGTAACCATTTCTGACGAACCATTTATTGCCGCTTCTATTAGTGCTTTACCATCAAATTTTGGTTTTACAAAATGTAAAATTCTATTTTTTCTACCAAGCAAATATATTATCGATACTATAGATGGTATTAAATATGAGCAAGAAGCGGCTATGGCAGAACCTTGTATTCCTAATCCTACGATTTCTATTAATACATATCCTAGTACAATTCTACTAACACCTCCAACAACCATTGATATTAAAAACAATGATGATTTTCTTACAGAAGCCATTATACTTAGGAAAATAGTTTGTAATATCAATCCTGAGAAGAATATAGATATTGTTTTAACATAATCATATGCATATTGGTATGTTTCTTCATCAACACCTAATGCTCTGATAATTGGATCTACAAATACTTGTACTAATATTGTAGCTATAATACCTAATACTATTCCTGTTAATACAAATAGAGTTAAATTTTCCTTTGCTTTTTGATTTTTATTTTCTCCTAATAACTTTGAACATATAGCTGTACCTCCAGCACCTAACATTAATCCTATTGCTAATATGAAAGATGTTATTGGTAGTACTAAATTTATTGCTGATAATGCAGTTTCATTTATATAGTTTGATACAATTATACCATCTGCCATTACATAAATAGCTATAAATATCATTGTAGTCATGCTCGGTATTGTAAATTTTAAAATATTTTTCATGTCATATTTTTTAATCATTTTATTTTCATATGAATATCTAATAAATTAAATATTCATATCCCCCCTTCTTTTATTTCTATTTTCAACTTTTATTTTTCCTTTACGAATTAAAAACAACTTTGTATAAGTTATATACAAAATTGTTTTAACTTTAATATTTTATCGATTTGTTTATATATATTTTCTTTTAATTTCTATTTTTATTTTTTATTTTTTATTTTTTTTGAAAAGCTTTAGGAAGATCTTCTTCTTTTAACTCTTCTTCATAATCAAAATCTTCTTCTATTGCATCTATATGTTTACTTATTTTTTTGCTTTTATTTTCAAATTTTTCATCTTCTATATTAGTTTGCTTTTTTCTTTTATATAATATTCTTCCTAATATATTTCCTACTAACATTATTCCTGCATATATCCAAACATACATAATTATATCTGGTTCATGATAATATGTAACTGCTGGTATTAATATAACTGTTGATAATGTAACATATATTATATTTATTCCATTGATAGCACCGTTTATTAATGCAATTAAAAAGAATAATGCCGGTATTACTGATAACAATAATAATCTTTGTAATCCTAAATCTTTAACAAACATTGACACACCATAAAATATTGCTGTTGATATTATAAATGCTGGTAACATGCTTGCTACATATTTTAATACTTTAATAAAAATTTTATCCACTATAAAATCCCCCTAATTTTAATTTTATCTTTTTCTATTTTACTTTTTTATATTTTTTTATTTTTTGTCTTCTAATATTTTCTCTTATATTATTTACATCGCCATTATTAATATATTTATAGATTGTACAAGATATACATTAATGGCAATTATTCTTGTTATTTTTCTTATTATAGTTTTTTATTCTTGATTTATATACTTAATTTTATATAATTAAATTTATTTTTACATACACAAAACCTTAGAACTAGTCTAAGGTTTAAGGTTCATTACATTTCTTCTGTGATATTTTTAATTGCTTTTTTTCTTATACGTTGTATTGCATTATCTACAGATTTTACTGGTGAATCTAATTTTTCTGCAATGGCTGTGTAACTATCTCCTCTTATGAATCTATCTAATACTTGTTTTTCAAATTTGCTTAAAGATTTATTTACCGCATTTTCTATTTCAACATAATGTTCATGTTTCATTATTGTTTCTAATGGATCTTCTGCTGTTTTACTATCAAATGTATCTATTAATTCTGTTCCTTCTTCGTTGTTGTTATCATAAACTGAATTATTTAGCGACAATGATGAGTTCAGTGGAATATGTTTTTGTCTTGTTGAACTTTTTATCGCTGTTATCAATTGACGTTTTATACACATGTTAGCAAAACTTTTAAATGAATTTTGTTTGTCACCATCAAAACATTTAATAGCTTTATATAGTCCAATCATTCCTTCTTGGAAAATATCTTCACGTTCTGCTCCAATCATAAAAAACTTACTTATCTTGTAATTAACAGCAGGTCTATATTTTTCAATTAAATATGCTAATGCTTCCTCATCTCCACTTTTGATTAATTTTAATATATCTTCATCTGTGGATTTTGAATATTCATCTGCAACAAAATATATATTGTCTTTCTGCATAGTATATATTCCTCCTAAAGTTATTACTAGTATTATATACGTCAATCTTAGTCATGTCAACCGTTCTAGTTGAATTTCCAAATAATTCATAGTGAAATTGATTATAAACTTAATTCTTGCCTAAACATTTGCCAAACATCATCTGATTCCATGTCTTTTTCCCATGCCGCAACACCTGCTAGATTTTTCTCATTTATTAAACTAATTTTTGCCTTTAAAGATTCTAAATCTTCAACCCACATTTTTTTTGTATTGTTTCCTTCTGGATATTCAACATAATATTGTTTTAATTCTTCGTCCCATACTTTTTCAGCATATGACGGTATAAGTGAATCTATATTTTTCATCGTTACCGTACTATTTTTAACAATTTCACCTTCTGGTGTTTCTGTCCAAATTCTAGTATAAAACGGTACTGCTAATATCAATTTTTCTGCATCAACACCTTCATTTGTTAAGAATTTATTCACACTCAATTCAACCCAGTCATATCCTGCTGTTGTTCCAGCTTTATTACTACTTGCTCCATATTGATCATATGCCATAAATATTAAATAATCTGCTACATCTCCTAATGTATTTCTATCATAACATAATGACCATTCTGGTGAACCATCTGGTGCTGTAACATCTACTGATAAAACCATTCCGATTTCTTTTATTCTTGGTGTTAACTCAATTATGAATTTAGAATATAAGTCTTTATCTTCTTCTTTCATATATTCAAAATCTATATTTAATCCGTCTAAGTCATATTTCACGACTGCTTTAATTAAATCTTCAATTAAGTTGTCTCTTTTTTCATAACTATTCATTACTTCTGATGTAACTGTTAATCCCGCTTCTGCATTAGATACCATAGGCCATACTTTATATCCATTATCATGAGCCCATTCTATATAATCTATACCTGCTTGTCCTATGTTCATATCTAAATTCCCATCATCATCTAAATAGAAGAATGATGGTGATACTACATTCACACCTTCTATTTCTGTTCCGCTTCTATCTGGTGCCGAACCATATTCAGAAAAATAATCCCAAACTAAATTTATATTACCTTCTATTTGTTTTTCATCTTCTAGCTCTTCTCTTATTTGAATTGTATTTTCTAACTTACTATTTTTAACATATCCTATTTTTCCATCATCTGTTCTTACTTTTGTATAACTTTCTCCTTGTGAAATAATTATTACCATTTCACCTTTATCAATTCTATCTACTGTTTTTGCAATAAAGTTTGTTGATGACTTCACTGCTGTATTTCCAGATACTAATGCTTGATTTTGTTCTCTGTCTAAAGAATCTATTGTCATTACCATTGTTTCTTCTAAATATTCTATTTCAATGTTGTATACTTCTTTCATCTCAGATATAGGAAGATATGTTACATCATCTCTTTTCATGGCAGATGCATATATTTCTTTTGTCGAACCATTTATTTCTATTTCATTTTCTTCAAAACCTATAACTGCCACTTTTTTATCATATGTTGTTATGATTTTATTTATATCTTCTTCTAAATATATATGTTTATCAAAAAAATTAGCTATATCTGCTGTTGACAAATATATTATATCATCTTCTATTATAATATCATTTTTTAAATTTAATGTTATATTATTATTGTTAATAACTAAATTCGTTGTTGTATTTTTGTCTAATATTATATAATCATTTGCAATATATGCTATTATACTTAATATTATTATTCCTAATATTCCAAGTAAGAATACTTTTAATATTATATTTTTCTTTTTATTTTCTTTTTTATCTTTTTTATCTTTTTTATTTTTTCTTTTTCCTTCTTGCATTCTTTTTCCTGATTTTTTATATTCCATATTATTAATTCTATCTATATCATTTTCTCCATTTTGAACATTTTTAAATTCATTCATTTCATCCATTGTTTTTTCTCCTTTTTTAGTTATGTGACTACTATATCATATTTAATTATTTATTTAAACACTTTAATATCATTTTTTGACTTTTTTTATATTTTATGATAATAATTATTAAAACAAATTTGGGAGGTTTTTATGAGTAATAGAATTAGTAAAATAAACTACTATTTAGACATAGCTGAAACTGTTTCTCAAAGAGGTACATGTCTTAGAAATAATTATGGTAGTGTTATTGTTAAAAATGACGAAATAATCTCAACAGGATATACTGGTGCTCCTCGTGGTAGAAAAAATTGTACAGATATTAATGAATGTGCTAGAAAAAAACATAATACTGCTAGTGGTACAGGATATGAAGTATGTCGTTCTGTTCATTCCGAACAAAATGCGATAATAAGTGCACCAAGATCTCAAATGTTAGATTCTACACTATATTTAGTAGGTGTTAATAAAAGAACTGGAGAATATGTAGCAGACAATGAACCATGCACCCTTTGTAAAAGAATGATTATAAATGCTGGTATCAAAAATGTAATAATGCGAGATACTAAAACAGAATATAGAACTGTTGATATAAATGAATGGATAGAACAAGATGACACTTTTTACTTTTAGTATTATCTAATTTAATCTTTATATTACTTATACATAACAAAATTAAATAGACTATATAGAAGCGGTTTAATATAAATCCTCTTTTCTATATGGTCTATTCTTTTATTTTTCTAATTATCTTTTTAACTTTAACAATTCTTCTTTTTGCTCTTTTGTTATTCTAAATGATTCTCTAGCTTTTTGTAATGACTTATTATATGTAAAGTCATCTAACGTACAAGCTGGACTTTTTAAATACTTGATTGTAATATCATAGAACTTTGTTAAACATGATGCTATACACCATGCAATAGCCATTTGAATATAGTATTTATCTGTTTGTATTGAATTTAAAATACTTAAATTTTGCTCAATGTGTTTTTCATCTATATAATGTGCTATTCTCATAACAATACCAAACCTAACTTCATATTCATAATCTGATTCAACACAATTATTAATGTATTCCCACATTTCTACAGGATGTTTTTTAGAAATCTTCAAACTTGTACAAAAAGAATCACAAACTGCCCAATTATCTATTTTAGGAATAAAGTCATTACAATATTTAATAATTTCAGTAATTCCTTTTCCTTTGCAACTACCTATTAATATTCCGTGTAACATTGTTTCTTCAAAATATTGGTCATCTATTTCTTTTAATATATCATCTATCTCATATTTCTTTAATATATTTTTAGCATATTCTCGTATAACAGGTATTCGTATACCTATCATTTCTCTTTTAGAATCTGGACACAAATTCTTATTAAACTCCATATATTTTAAATCTTGTAATTTTAATAAATCACTTTTGATTTCATCTTTAATTTCATTTTCAATTATTCCTTTACACATAGTTTTTCTCCTATTTCCAACTAACTAAAAAATATATTAATCTATATTTCTTTTCACATGATATTATATATTTTTCTTCTTTGTCAATATATAAAAAAAATATATATATAATATATTTATAAGGAAAACATCTACAAACAATATACATATATAAGGAAAATACATATAACATTCTAATCTAATACACTCTAAAATATTTGTAAATTACTACTTTTTAATGTATACTATATGTATTGATTAAAACGAGGTGTTTATGGAAAAATATTTAAATACAATAAATAATTATACCGATAATGATTTAAAATATATATCTAATGAAATTAAAAATGGAAAATTAGCAATAATTCCTACAGATACGGTTTATGGTATTGCATGTAATGCATTAAATGAAGATTCAGTTAAAAAAGTATTTGATATAAAAAATAGGAGTTTATCTAACCCTATTAATTTACTTGTTTCTGATATTGATATGATTAAAAAAATAACTAAAAATATTTCTGATATTGAATATATGTTATTACAAGCTTTTTTACCAGGACCTTTTACCCTTATATTAGAAAAATCAGATATTATCCCTAATATAGTGACTGCTAATTCTAAATATGTTGGAATTAGAATTGCAGATAATGTTATTACAAATAAATTAATTGAATATGCAGGTGTTCCTTTTGCTGTTCCTAGTGCTAATTTATCTGGGAAATTAAGTGCAACTAATGTTGAAGACATTTTATCTGATTTTGATAATATGATAGATTATATAATTGATAATGGTTCTAGTAAAATTGGTCTTGAATCAACTATTGTTAAAGTAATAGATAATATCCCTCATATTTTACGATTAGGAGCTATAACAGAAGCGGAAATATCAGCAATTACTAATACAGTTGTTGTAGAAACTAATTCATCTCCTAGTTCTAATTTAAAGCATTATGAAATTAATACACCTTGTTTTGTATATTTTAGCGAAGAGAATGAAAAAATGATTAATTCTATTATTGAAAAATCACAACATTATGAAAATATTACAATTATTTGTTGTATAGAAAATATGAATATGTATGAAAAGCTATTCAAACAATTAAACACTATGCACCAATATCCTAAATACAAATATATACTTATTCCTTATGGTTCAAATATGGATATGTATTCAATATCTAAAAACTTATTTCATTCTATTAGTATTGCTGATAAGAATAACAGTGATATTCTATTAATTGAAGGTGTTTCGAGAAGCGGAATTGGTGAAACTATTATGAATAGGTTATTACAAACTTGCAATAATAACTATTTTCATATACAATAAAAAATATATAAAAAAGGAGTTATTTAAATGAACACAAAATTAATAGCAAAAAACAGTACAGCTTATCATAATTATACTATAGAAAATAAGATGGAAGTTGGAATTGTTTTATCTGGTACAGAAATAAAATCATTAAGAGCTGGAAAAGTAAATTTTAAAGACTCTTATGCATATATTAAAGATGGAGAAATATATATATGTGGAATGCATATTAGTCCATATGAATTTGGGAATATATTTAACAAAGACCCTCTACGTGATAGAAAACTATTATTACACAAACAAGAGATTTTTAAATTAATAGGACTTACTCAACAAAAAGGATACAGCCTAATTCCTATTAGCATCTATTTCAAAGGTTCTTTAGTGAAAATAGATCTTGGTATTGGTAAAGGTAAAAAACTTTATGATAAACGTAATGACATTGCTAAAAAAGATGCACAAAGAACTATTCAAATACATTTAAAGAATAACAGATAAGCAAAAAAAGAATTTTAACTAAAAAAACATATTAACTAGAAAAAGTAAATAACCAAATAAAATAAGCATTATGCCTGTTTTATTTGGTTATTTCTACTTTTATTGAATTATTTTCTCTAAATTATTTCAATTATTTCTATTTCCATATTACTATCTATTTTTCCATATATACAAATATAGGTATTTTTCTTAAAATACCTATAACAAAAATCAGATATACCATTAATAGAATATACAAAAACTATTCCATTTTCTAATTCTACCTTGAATTTACATTTAGAATATGTTTTGGATTTATTAATAACAAACCTGTATTCAATATCACTCACTATTTTTCCTGTTAAAAATACACTATTCATTTTAACCTCTACATTAATTAATATATTTATATTTGTAATATATTCATTTTCAATACAAGAATATATATTTCTTTTATTTACTAACATATATATTACTGATTCATTTTTACCACTTAAGGATGGAATAAATCTCTTTAATACTAATATTATCACTGTATACATTCCTTAAAATGTATAATCTCGATTCATATTAGAGTACAGACCTAAAACCTATATTGCCATTAGTATTAGTGGGATTGTTGTTGTTTCTGTATGACGCTGGATTGTTCGAACCATTGTTGTTGTAATTACCTCCACGATTAACCGCTGGATTGTTAGTGTTAGAGCTTTTGATTTATCCCAAAGTAAATTAATTTATACAAACTGTATATTTACATATAAAACATAGTGTTTTCCAGATTCCAAGTATCTGCTATTTTCATATACCCTAAATGTCCTGCTAAATACTTTCTTGCTTCATAACAACTTATTTCTCCATTTTTAACTTTCATTTTTAGTTTCTTAATCTTTTTCTTTAACTTTCGTTTCCCTTTATCTCTAATCTTAAGCCTATACTCATTTATTTTGTATCCACAAAAATTAACTCCTTGTTTTCCTTTAAATATTTGTGTCTTACTATTTAACCTCAAACCTAATTTTATATCTAAAAACTCTGTTATTTTATTTAAAATATCTTTTGCTTGTTGTTTTGTTTTTACAATTAAAACACTATCATCCATGTATCTAGCATAATACTTGATCTTTAATTCTTCTTTAATATATTTATCTATTTCGTTTAAATATATATTAGCAAATATTTGAGATGTATAGTTACCTATTTCAATCCCAACTTCTTTTTTTTGTATATACAATATTTGCTTTATTAACCACATTACTTTTTTGTCTTTTATTTTTCTTTCTAATATTTTTATTAATATTTCCTTATTTATACTATCAAAATATTTAGCTACATCCATTTTTAATATATAGTATTCTCCATATATGTTTTTAGCTTTTTTCATCATTTTTTGTACATATTCACAAGAACTATGCATTCCTTTGTTATTAATACATGCAAATGATGAATATATAAACTTAGGAAAATATATTGGTTTTAATATATTATCTACTAACCATCTTTGTACTATTCTATCAATATATTTTGCTTTCTCTATTTTCCTTACTTTAGGTTCTGAAATATAGAATGTTGTATATGTACCATGACAATAACTCATATCAGATAATTTTTCATATAGCCATAATATATATTCCTCTTGCTTTAAATTAAATAAGATAATATCTTTCCTATATCCTTTTCCTTTTTTACTATCATTATGTGCTTTTATTAAAAGATCATATGTTAAAACTTTATCATAAACATTTTTAATTGTTTTTGCCATAAAATTTAACCATTCCACCTAATATTTTACCTATTTCATAAATTAATCCAATAGAAACATTAAATTTCTTTTCATCTATCCATTTATTCTTTTTCATTATCCTTAAATAAATTCTTTGTACATTTAATTTACTATCAATCCTGTTTAATATTTCTAAAACAAATATATTATCTTTTTTATTAATTTTTTCTAAATACAAAACATATTCTAACATTTCATACATGGATTTTTTAAAACTATTTCCAATACTAAATTTTTCTGTTCTAGGTAATTTAATTATACATTCAATCATATACTCTATATATTTTTCACATTTAGGTATTAATTGTAATCTTTCACTTGTTTTCATTTTCTAGTTCTTCTTTCAATTCATCTTGTTCCCACAATTTGCCTAAAGCTTCTAAATATTTTGTTTTTTCATATATAGCTTTAGATTTACATTCCATACAATTAATATTATTTGCAGAACTTTCAATTCTTTTCCCATCTTCCTTTTCACAAATTAAATTTAATTCTTCTTTTTCTGATATATATTTATATACAATATATGAATAATCTTTTTCATTTAACATGTCTATATATTTATCTAAAGATTTAATTGGAAATCCTACTTTACATACTCCTTTAGACATACAACTTAGTTTTAATCCTATAGCTTTATTTAATTCTATTGCATCTTTATGTGTAGCAATATAGAAAATTCCTATTCCAACTAATACTATTTTACCTTCTTGTCTATCTTGTAATAATTCCATCATTCCTGTTAATGTCATCCCACACATCCACCTTTCGTATTTGC
Organism: uncultured Clostridium sp.; assembly: GCA_964370265.1. GTDB lineage: Bacteria > Bacillota > Clostridia > TANB77 > CAG-508 > CAG-269. The sequence goes on from CAYJIP010000002.1 coordinate 71,228, forward strand.
TTTATATGGGCACCATAAGGCTTAGAAACGGCTAATGGCGCCACACCAGTGACGCCACACCAGTGGCGAAAATTGCTTTCTGGCAAAATTTCATTTTGCTAAAAACCAATTTTCGAACCACTTTGTGTTTATTTAATTTTAACCTTTTTACACATGATTTAGTATTTAAAATTTCTTTATTAAAATTCAAATTTAATATAAACTCTAATTTAAGCTTTGATATAATCACGGTTATAGCTATCAGTACTACTAATAAAGTACAGACCTAAAACCTATAACGCCATCAGTATTAGTGGGATAGTCGTTGTAGCTGTATGACGCTGGATGGACCGAACCATTGCTGTCGTAATCACCTCCACGATTAACCGCTGGAAAGTTAGTGCTAGAGTTTGTTTCTAATGTCCATTCCCATACATTTCCTGCTATGTCATTTATATTTAATATTTCCGAATTTCCTACTTCTCCTGCTGTTCCTATTCCACTTAATGTATCATTAGAAGCAGTTCCTGTATAATTCCCTATAGTTGTACTATCGTTATTTAATGTTGCTACAGGTATGCTTCCTCTAATTTCCATAAATTTAAGTATTAAATCCCATTGGAATCCAAACATTAAACTTCCTGTTGTTCCTTCTAAATTCATACTTTCTGCTTTAGTTTGAGAATTTTCTTTATTTATATTAATATATATCGTAGCTCCATATCCTGATACAGGTGTATTTGCAACTCCAGCTACTGTTGCATTTCCAACTTCATATCTTGATACCCAGAATCCTTCTTTTTCATATATACTTTTTAATACTGCATTTTTTTGTGTATTATATGTGTCTTCACTTGTAAATACTCCTGAATTAGCTCTATATTCATCTGAATACGTATAATTTCCATATTTCGGTGTCTTATATTCTGATGTATAGCTATTTATATTTTCCTCTATTTTTGTATAATCAGTTGATGATGTTACTCCTGAATTAATACTATCTTGTGGTACTTCTACCCATACCCATTCATTGTTATTTTTATTTGTATCAACCATTACTAAACCTTCATTTACACTATCTTCTGTTTCTTCTGTTGATACTTTACCACCTTCTGGTATTAATACTGTTTTTCCATCTGGATCAGTATATTCTTCTCCACCTGCTCCTGCTACATCACCTTTTGCTAATCCTTCTGTATCAGTTCCTGTTCCTCCTGAACTTGTTTCTCCAGGTTTTTTAACTTCTACTTCATATCCATTCATTTCTACTTTTATTGGATATTGAGTGTCTAATATATCTGTTGTTGTACTTGGTATATCTGAACCATCTGCTCCTGTTATTTTTGTTGCTCCTTCTTTAAATAGTTCTTCTACCATTGTTTTTTCATTTACTTTTCCTGTATTGTCATAACTTCCTAATATTGCTAATGTTACTTTTTCTTCTGCTTCTGCTCTTGCTGTTTCTTCTCCTGCTTTTGTTGCTTGAGTTAATATTCCATTTTCTCCTGTTAACATTGCTATTGATACTCCTGCTAATATTAGAAGTACAATTATTGTTATTACTAAGCTTATTAATGTAATACCTTTAGTTTGTTTTAAACTTATTTTTGTTTTTTCTTTCATTCTTATTTTCCTTTCTTTCGTATTTTTTGTTTTGTCTTTCTCTTTTTGTTTGATTTTTTGTTTTTACTTTGTTGTCTTTATTCTTACTCGTTTTGATAAATATATATTAATCACATCTTAATATTATATATTTTCTCTAAAGATATTAATTTTTCAATGTTCATTACATATATTTATCTCACACAAGTATTATATCTCTAATATTTTTCAATTACAATATTTTATATTATTTTTTTGATAATTTTTAATATATTTTTCACATTGAAAAAAGTAGATAGTTTTTATACTTATCTACTCTTTTTGTTTTTAGTTATATACCACTCTATTTTCATTTGCTTCTATTTCTGTTACTTCAATTATCTCTATTACTGGATAATCTGCTACACCTTCTTGTTTCTTTATACGAATTGTTCCTTTTATTTTTAACCATACATCATTTTCATATTGTAAAATATTTTCTCCATCTGCTGATACAGCTTCAAACCCAACAACATATGCGTCATACCCACAACAATAGTATTCTCTTCCTACAACAGTACTATTTGTTGGTGCATGGTTATATACAAAACCTTCATATTCTATTGTTTTCCCTTCATATTCTGCACAATTCAAATATATATCGTTTAATTCTGTCATAAACCATTGTTCATTTATTTCTATATAATCTCCTGTATTATCTAGTGTTACTGATTCTAATTCTTCTAGTTTAGGTTGACTTGTTTCTTCATTATCATTAACAGAAAATGCACCATTAACTATATTTTCTTCTACATTTTGAGCAGTTACTATTTTTTGTATTTCTTCTAAGTTTGATATATTTTTATTTAATACCAAAATTCCTGTTACAATTAAAGTTAGAATTGCTATTAACAGTATTATGAATAAAATTTTCTTGTTTGCCATTTTACCTCTTTCGACTATTCATTAATTATTTTATCTAATAGAGTAAATATTATAAATAGTATTAAATTTACAATTACAATCATTGATCCAGTGCTTATACCAAATATATATGATAAAAGAACTCCTGTAAAAAATGATAATACACTAATTATTACTGAACTCAATATTACTTTTCTAAAGGTTTTAAATAACCTCATAGAAGTAAGTGCTGGGAATATTATGATACTACTAATTAATAGTGTTCCCATCATTCTCATTCCAACAACTATTGTTACAGCTGTTAAAACTGCAAGTAAAGTTGTGTATCTACTAGTTTTTAATCCGCTTGCTCTTCCAAAATCTTCATCAAATGTTATTATAAATATTTTCCTATAATATATTATAAATAAAAGTACAACTACTATACTTACACCTACACTTAAATATACATCTGCTGCTGTCATTGCTAATATACTACCAAACATAAAATTACAAATGTCTGTATTTAAGCCTGTGGTTAAGTCTGTTATCATAACACCTATTGCAAGTGCTGAACTTGATATTAATGCAATACTACTATCTGCTTTCATTTTTTTGCTGTTTCCTACTTTTAAAAGAACTATTGCTGTTATTATAACACCTGGTATTGATATGTATAATGGTGAGGCAAATCCAAATACTGTAGAAACAGTTAATATTGCAAATCCCACATGTGATAATCCATCTCCAAGCATACTATATCTTTTTAGTACTAAGCTTACACCTAGTAGAGCTGCACAGATACTAACAAGTACTCCTACTATTATTGCTCTTTGCATAAATGTATGTTCCATCATATCTACGATTATTTCTAACATTATTTAGCACCTCCTAAATATGCTTCTGGTGTACCATTATATTTAATTGTACCTTCTTGTAATTCAACTACTTTATCTGCACATTTTAAACTTCTATCTATATCATGTGATATCATAATTATTGTACAATTAAAGTCTTTTTTTAATTTTTCTAATAGTTCATATATCTGTATTGATATTTTTTGATCTAAACCATTTGTTGGTTCATCTAATATTAATACTTTACTATCTGCACATAATGCTCTTGCTATTAAAACTCTTTGCTGTTGTCCTCCTGATAATTCTGCAAAAGATTTATGTCTTATATCATATATTTCTAAATCCTTCATTATTTTAGTTGCATGTTCTTTATCTTGTTTTTTATAAAAAATTTTGTTTAAACTTTTTGCTATTGCTCCTGATAATACAACTTCTTTAACAGATGCTGGAAAATCTGATTGTATATTCATTCTTTGTGGTAAATATCCAACTCTTTCACTTATTTTTATCTCACCACAATATCCTTTTATTAATCCTAAAACACATTTAATCAATGTGCTTTTTCCTGATCCATTAGCACCTATTATACAAGTAAATTTACCTTCTTCGATTTCTAAATTTATATTTTTTAATGTATCATGTCTGTTTATATATCCAAATGATACATCTTTTATCTCTATTATATTTATATTCATATTCATTCAATCTCTTTCTAATACCTTTTATTCACTATTTAAGTGCTTTTTCTAATACAGATATATTTTTTTGCATTAAACTTACCCATGTTTCTCCATTTTCAAAATTATCTTTTGTTAGATTGTGTAATGTTTGTAATTGTATTGCTTCACTTCCATTATTAGCTTCTTCTACAATTAAATTTGCAATTCTTCCATCATTCATTTCAGTATATATTACCACTGGTATATTTTCATTTTTCACAACATCAACTAAGTATTCTATTGTTTTACTACTTGGTTCTGTTTCTGTACTACACCCTTGAAAAGCTGCTGATACATCTAAGTCATAATATTCTATAAAATACTGCATTGGCATTTTATCTCCAAATACTAATTTATTTCTTGTTTTTGTATCTAAAACCTCTTTTATTTGGTTATCAACTTCTTTTATTTGATTTATATATTCTTCTGCATTTGCTTTATATTTTTCCGAATTTTCTGTATCAATACTTGATAATTGTTTTTCTAATTCTTGTACCATCAATATTGCATTTTCTGGTGATGTCCAGATATGTGAATCAAAAGAAAACTCTTCGTGTACATGTTCTTCTTCGTCATGATTGTGTTCTTCTTCGTCATGAGCATGTCCATGTTCTGCACCTTCAATTTCAATTTCTTCTTGTAATGTTATTGCATTTGAAATTTGTACTATTTTTTGTTCTGGTTTTTCTAAAGTTTCTACAATTTTATCTGACCATTGTTCTAAATCTCCACCTATATATACAAACATATCTGAATCCTGCATTGCTATCATATCTTGTGGTGTTGGATCATATGTGTGACTATCTTTACCTGGACCTAATATAAAATTCAATTCAACACTATCTGTGTCTTTTGTAATTGCTCTTAAAAAATCATAACTTGCAAAATTACTTACAACAACATTTATTTTACCATTATCTTGATTTTTATTTACGTTTAAATTTAGAGCTATAACTGTTACTATTCCTATTATTATAGCTGCTAATAAGATTATTAAAAATACTTTTTTCATTTTTCACCTTTTCTTTCTTATTTTTATTCGCATTCTTTACATTTACCAAAAAATACTATTCTTTGACCATTCACTTTAAAATTCAAGTCTTTTTCAATATCTTTGTTAATTTTTGATATTTCTTTATTTTCATAATGTTCTAATTTATTACATTCTTCACATATTAAGTGATAATGGTGTTCCTCAGAACATTTATCAGTTTTCTCGTTAAACTGATAGCAAAACCCTTGTGTATTTTCTAATGGTTGTTTTATTATTTCACCTGTTTCAACTAGTTGATTTATTATTCTATATATAGTTGTTAAACCTATATCATCATTTATTCCATTTTTAATATCTTGAATTGATAAATGAATATTCGGATTATTCCTTAAAAATTCAATTATCATTTTCTTTTGTTTGGTATTTCGGGTTGCTTTTTTCATTTGTCTCCTTCCTCCTTATTTTTTCTTATTGAAAATCATTTCCAATATTATCATAAGATAAAACATATTACAAGATTTTTTAATAAAAGATTTGTAAAAGTAGAGAGGGAAATATTAATAATACTTCCCTCTCTACTTTTAGTTTAATTATTATGGTTCTAAAACAATTTTAATAGCTCTTTAATTGCAAGACCTCTATGTGATGTTGCTTCTTTTTGTTCTGCTGTCATTTCAGCATTTGTAATTCCTAAAACAGGGTTTAAGAATATAGGGTCAAACGCAAAACCGTTTGTTCCTTTTGGTTCTACAATTGTACCGAATACATTTTTTTCAATAATAGCTGTGTCACCATTTTCAAAAATAGCTGAAATACAACAAACAAAACGAGCAGTGTCAATACCAGCTTTTTTTACATTTTCATTTACTAATTTGAAACGTTCTTCAATTGGTAATTCTTTTTTGTACCTAGCAGTATATAACCCTAATTCGTTTGGCATTGCATCTACAATAAGTCCTGAATCATCAGCAATAACTATTACATTGTTTTTACACTCAGAATGTAATGCTTTTGCTTTTAACATAGAATTTTCAATAAACGTTGTTCCTGTTTCTTCTACATCAAAATCATATCCTAAATACTCTTTTGCACTTTTAACAATATATCCTTTTGGACTTAATTGTCTTGAAATCTCCTCAACTTTATGTGCATTTGCTGTTGCTAATACTATGATTCTTGGTTCTTTTTGCATAATAATTCTCCTTTAGTTAATATTAAAAATTTTTTATATTATTTTGCGCTGTATTTATATATATTAACATCTTAGTTAAGTTTTGTCAAATAAATATATCTCTATACTTATGTATTTATTATTCTTTCTCTGTATATTAATTCTTGAAATAATTTTTCAACCACATTTCTACGCCTTTTTCATCATTAGAGCTTGTAACCGAGTCTGAATTTAATTTAATATCTTCTATAGCATTTCCCATTGCAACACCTATTCCAGTGTTTTGAATCATTTCTAAATCATTTATAGAATCTCCAAATGAAATACTATTTTTTTCTGGGATATCATGTATTTTTGAGACTTCTGAAATAATTGCATATTTATCTATATTATTTTTTCTAATTTCTATCCAAGATACATGACTGTTTGAATCTTTCATAATATACATATTATATCCTTCAAGTTTATTATTTTCATTAAAGTATTTAACTGTTTCATCATATGATTTTAAAACGACAGACATATGAATAATATCTATTTTTTCTTCTAATAATTCTTCTATATCATTATATCTAATTACATTTTTCACACCATGTGGTGATGAATTTAACATTTTATCATAACTATATATTGATTTATCTGTTGCTATATTTAATGATTTTATATCATATTTTTTTGTTTTATAAAATATATCTTTAACTATATCATATGAAAATTCAGCATATATTTTATTTTTATCTTTTTTAACATCATATAGTAGTCCACCTGCATTGCATGCAACATAATCTATATAATCTAATTTACCTAAAACATCTATTGCAGCAGCATAATATCTACCTGTGTTTATCATAATAATATGACCTTGTTTTCTTAATTTTCTAAAATATTCTTTTGTACTTTCTGGAACTATTTTTTCTTCATTTAATAAAGTTCCATCTAAATCTATTGATATTATTTTTTTATCTATATTCATTTCTTTTCTCCTTTATTGCTTCATTTGTCATAATCATGGTAAGTCTATCATATATTACTAAGAAAATATATTCTAGTATTATATTTTATTATATCTCTTAATTCTTAAAATAATTTCTCAACCATACTTCTACACCTTTTTCATTATTAGATATTGTAATCGAATTTGCATTCTGTTTTATTTCTTCTACAGCATTTCCCATAGCAACACCTATTCCAGCATTTTGAATCATTTCTAAATCATTTATAGAATCACCAAATGAGATGGTATTTTTTTCTGATATATCATGTACTCTTGAAATTTTTGAAATAATTGAATATTTATCTATATTATTTTTTCTAATTTCTATCCAACATTCATCATTATTTGACTCTTTCATAATATACATATTATATCCTTCAAGGTTATTATTTTCATTAAGATATTTAACAGTATCATTATATGTATTTAAATTTATGTACATATGAGTTACACATATTTTGTTTTCTAATAATTTTTCTATAGTATTATATCTTATTGTATTCTCTCTACATTCTGTTAGCAATTTGAACATTTTATCATATGTATATATTGATTTATCTGTTGCTATATTTAATGATTTTATATTATATTTTTGTGTTCTATGGAATATTTCTTTAACTATATCATATGAAAATTCGGAATATATTTCAGTTTTTTGTTTTTTAACATCATAAATTAATCCACCAGCACTACATGCGACATAATCTATATAATCTAATTTACCTAAAACATCCATTGCAACAGCATAATATCTACCTGTATTTATTATGATTATATGACCTTGTTTTCTTAATTCTCTAAAATATTCTTTTGTGCTTTCTGGAACTGTTTTTTCTTCATTTAATAGCGTACCATCTAAATCGATCGATATTATTTTTTTATCTAATTTCATCCTGTTCTCCTTTTATTATATCACTTGTGACAATTACGATAAGTTTATCATACGTTACTGAAAAAGTATACTATTCTATAACATAAAATAAGAATCTATCATAATATACTGAATTAAAAGTTAAATACTTTTCAATTCAATAAATCATATCAGATTCTTATTTTTATTTAGTAATTTATTTTATATTACATTTTCTAATTTATATTTTATCACTTGAGCAAAATACATTTTCAATTTTTTGTTTAACTGTTTGTTTAATTAACTCTCTTGCTGGTGTTAAATATTTTCTTGGATCAAATGCACTTGGTTCTTCTGCAAAAACTTCACGAATTCCTGCAGTTAAAGCTAATCTTAAATCTGTATCTACATTTATTTTTGATACTCCTAATTTACTAGCTTCTGTTAACATTGCATCAGGTACACCTTTTGCTCCTGGTATTTCTGCTCCATATTTATTACATTTATCTAATAATTCTGGAACAACACTTGATGCTCCATGCAATACTATCGGTGTATTTGGTATTCTTTTTTTAATATCTGTTAATATGTCAAATCTTAATTTTGCTTCACCTTTAAACTTATATGCACCATGACTTGTTCCAATAGCTATTGCTAAAGAATCAACTCCTGTTCTTTTTACAAATTCTTCTGCTTGTTCTGGATCTGTATATTTTGCGTCTTCTTCTGCTACATTTACATCATCTTCTATTCCTGCTAATTTTCCTAATTCTGCTTCAACTACAACACCTTTACTGTGTGCATAATCTACTACTTCTTTTGTTAATCTTATATTTTCTTCAAAATCATATTTAGACCCATCAAACATAACTGATGTAAATCCTGCATCTATACATTTTTTACAAGTTTCAAAATCTGCTCCGTGATCTAAATGTATTGCTACTGGAACTTCTGGATGTTCTTCTACTGCTGCTTCTATCATTTTCATTAAATATCCCATTCTTGCATATTTAATTGCTCCTGATGATGCTTGTAATATTACTGGTGATTTTGCTTCAGCTGCTGCATCTACAATAGCTTGTATTATTTCCATATTATTTACATTAAATGCACCTATTGCAAATCCTTCTTTCATTGATTTTTCAAACATTTCTTTAGTTGTTACTAACATAATTTATACCTCCATATTGTATTTAGTTTAATTAGAATTTAAATTTATTTTTGTACATTCCTTTAAATTCAAAGTCATTATATCACTATGCATTTAGTGTTTCAAGCAAAAAATATAAAAACTTATAATATTGTTTAAATGAATATTATAAGTTTTATATTATGTTTTTATTTCTAAATTTAAATAACTTGTTTTTTCTTCTTATTCTAAACCTTTATAACTTAAACACATTGACTCTTCTGGTTTCTTAGCATCAAACATACTTGATGAAGAGATATTAATAGCAGTTAAATTACACATCATACATTTTTCATTATGATGAACACATGTTGCAACATCGCAATTAATTATTTTATTATCTTCCATAATATTACCTTCCTTTTAAATCATTATATTTATATTATGAATTTTAGTCTTAAAATTATTCTTTTTTATTATATTATTTAAAATTTTTCTTTTGATATTAAAATATCAACACTAATTAAATATTATTATTACTGATATTTACTCTTTTTATGTTATTTTATTTTTATTTACTTTAAAATATATATGTTATTATTTTTTTAAATACTAATTATTTTTAAATTTGTATATACTTCTAATTATTAATTATTATTTATTATTTATTATTTATTATTTATTATTTCTTATTTCTAGTATCTCTTGTTTTGATAAAGTTGTAATCTCTGAAATTTGTTCAATACTCATATTGTTTTTTAGCAGCTTTTCTGCAATTATTACTTTTCCTTGTTGAATTCCTTCTTCTCTTCCTTCTTCTAATCCTCTATCATAATTATTTTTCATTGCATCATTATATTTTCTTTTATCATCTTCTTCTCTTTCTATATATTCTAATATATCTTCATCTTCTACTAATTTTTCTACTTCTTTATATAATTTTACAATATTATTATTTATCCCCATAACTTCTCCCATTTCTTTCATATCTTCACATAGTATTGCTATTAACCATTGTACTAGTTTTTCATTTAAATTATGTTTTACTTTTTTGAATTTTGGTAATTCTATTAAAAACATTTTCATTTTTGTATTCAAATTTTGCACTTCATGAACAACTCCATTTTTATCTACTTTTTCTATTTTATAGTTTGTTTCTGATATGTAGTTATATTCATCTATGAATAACTCAAAATCTAAAATTCCTATTACTATTACATTCTTAGCTTTACTATAGTCTTCTCCTGCTTTCATACTTTCTGTATATATTTTAGATTGGTAAAACAAAAATCTTTCTATCGTATTATGCTCATTTGTTACTTGCATCTCTATATTTATTTTTGTTCCATCTTCTAATTCTGTTAATATATCTAATATTCCAAATTTAGAATCTTTTCTATATTTTTCTAATGTAAAATCTTTACTTAATATTTTTATATCTTTTATTTCATATTTTGTTATTGATTTTAATAAATCTATTAATGGTTCTTTATTTTTAGAAAATACTAACTTAAATATGAAATCTCTTTTTAGTGTCACTTTATTATTTATGAATTTTTCTATATCTATATTTTACCTCCTGATGATAACATAAAAACGAGTAAATTTCAACTTATATATTAAATATTGTCTAGTTTAAACTTATATATTTTATCTTTTTTCTTATGTTCAGTCCTTGGTATTTAATTTTGATTTTTATTATGATTTCGAATTAAATTATATTTTTATTTTGAATTGTTTTTCGTAATTTAAAATAATTACTGATTTAAAATTGTTTGAATTAAATTTTATGATTATTTGAATTAAATCTTAAAATTAATTGAATTAATTAACTAGGTAAATTAAAATATTTTAATTTTTTAATATTATTAACATAGTTATATTTTAAAGTAATCACATTATATATTCATTTTTAATGTATGTCTATAGTTTTACTATTTTATGCAACATTCATCTCCAACTTCTATATTTTTATTATATAACAGCATAAAAAAATGAAGACATTAATATATCTTCACTTTTCTAATACTTTCATTTTAATTGTTTAATATATGTATGATTACAAAAATAGAAAGCGGTATTGAAATACTACAAAAATCTTTAAGGCATTCTTCAATATATATGCCTTTTTTAATAATATTACCTTTTACAACTGACAAAATAATTGTTCCTATATTTAATAATATCATTAAAATCATTGTACTATTATATTCCCGAAACATACTGAATATAGAAGATATCATTAATCCTTCCATACATAATAATTTAATAACACTACCTATTATAGCTTTCTTTTTCTTCGATTTCTCATTCATTATACATTCCTCCTAAAATAAAATTAATTCTAGGAGTGTTAACTCTACTAGAATCTTAGTAAAGTTATATACTCATTTACATGACTATAATTATATCACTTCTTTTACTTTATGTCAACTTCGCCTATATTCTATATTTCTTTAAAATTCAAATACCAACTAATACCTTTATTGTTTTCTTTCATATACTCTAATCTTTGCTCTAATTCTTGATATGTTTTAGGAGGAGGTATAATTCCTGGTTGCCCACTCATCCAATTAGCTGGCATTAATAATTTTTCTTGTTCAGAAGTTTGTAATGCTTTTAATGTTCTTAATATTTCTGGAATAAATCTACCTATATTCATTGGATAACTTAATATCACTCTAACAATCCCATTAGGATCTATTATATATACATTTCTAACTGTTTCATAATTGCTAATATCTTTTGAAATCATTCCATATTTCCTTGCTAATATTCCATTTTTATCTTCTATTATTGGGAAAGGTATTTTAATTCCTGTTTTTAAAAACATATCATATACCCACGCTAAATGAGAACTATTACTATCTACACTTAAACCCAATAATTCTGCATTTAATTCTTTAAAAAAATCATATGCATTAGCAAATGCTATCATTTCTGTTGTACATACTGAGGTAAAATCTGCTGGATGTGAGAATAATATTAACCATTTACCTTCATAATCATTTAATTTAACTTCTCCCATTGTTGTCATTATACAAAAATCTGGTGCTTTTTCACCTATTTTAAGATTCTTATTTTCCAATAATTCATAATCCATAAATATACTCCTCTTTAATTAATTTGTATATTCTATGTGTATATATTTATTTGGTACATATTTACATATATAATTCTTAAAATAACTAAAACTATCTTGTTATTCTTATAAAATTTATAGAATATTCAAATTATATATTGTATTTACAAAAATATCACTAAAAAGGAAAAATATTTTTTAATATTCACATTCTAAATTTATTTTAATTAACTCCCCTTTGTATACAATACTTAGTATTAACTCTTCTGAAATATCATATTTAGTTAAATCAAATGTTTGCCAATAAGTAATTACTCCTGTCATATAATCATCTGCATATCCACTATCTTCGCTACTACTATTAGTTGGAAAATATTTTTCACCTTCACTTGTTTCAATATATACATCTTCACCAAATAACTGCAAATTGCTTAAATCCCCTTTTTCGAATTCTTCTTTTAGAACTTCTAATTTTTCTGATATTTTATTATTAATGATTTCTGGTGTATCATTTTCTTCGTAAATCACATCTTCTTTAATTTCAAGCTCTACTCTCATGTTAGTATCATTTAAAGTCGCTTTAGTTATTACTAACTTTTCATTCGTACTATCTACAACTTTATATTCAACACTTTCTCTATTATAAAATTTTTCTGGTAAATCTACCATTATATCCCATTCACCTTTAATTGATTCTAAACTTTCTATAAATATTTCTTCGAAAGAAATATTTATAGATTTACTTAGAGGGAAATTTTCTGCTGTTAAGTTGTATACTAATTCTATTTCATTAGAGTTTATTTGTTTTGTTTTTATATAATAGTTTATACCTGGATTTATATAATTTTCATCAAATGTCTCATTATATTTATAGTCCAAACTATTATTTCTAATAAATTCGTTAAATGTTTTTTCATCTTCACAATATAAAATTCGATTTTCATTGTCTACTATTATTAAATTAGACAACATTAATTTTTCAATTTTTTGTATATCCAAATCAGCGGGTAATTTAAGATTGATACTAAAACTCAAATTATTATCTGTCATTAATATGTTATTTAACTTAACATCAACTCCAGCCGAATGAACATAATCCATTTTTGATGTTTCTATATAACCATTTTCAATGGCTATATCCATACCTTTATTATTGTTGAAAAATTTATTAACTCTGTCAGAAATGTTTGTTGCAAATACCACACTTGTTGACAAACTAACTACTATTAATCCAGCAGCTATATTTCGTTTAAGTACATTATTTTTCCTTTTTTTCACACTAGTTAAATCTACATTTCGTATTGTTTCTTTTATATATAAAGGAGTGTCTTTTTCATGTTTTTTCATAGATTCTTTCAATACTTTTTCAAATTCTTTCATATCTTTTTTCCTCCTCAAATTTTTTTCTCAATTTTTGTATCGCTCTACTTAGCCTACTTTTAGCAGTATTTATATTTATTTTTAAAATTTCTGAAATTTGTTTGTTTGTAAATCCGCTTTCATAATGTAATAATATTATGAGTTTGTCATCGAATTCCAATTCTTCTATAATATCATATACATTTAATTTATCTATTAAGTTTGAGATATGAATATTTTGATCTGATATTTCAAAAGATTCACTTATATTTACTATTTTAATTTGTCTTTTTGCCTGCTCTTTATAAATTTTATTACACTCATTTATATAAATCCTTATTACCCATGTCTTGAAATATTTATTATTCTTCAATTTTTTAATATTTTTATATGTATAAATCATAGTGTTTTGTATTGCATCTTTAATATCTTCTTCTTCCTTTAATCGTAAGTTACCGATTCTATATAAATCCTTTTCTAAAGTTTCTACAAGTTCCCTAAATGCGAATTCATCACCTTTTTTAGCTTTTTTTACCAATTCTTCCATTATTACTCCTTTCTTCTATACTATATATAAGTAGTTTAGCTACTTACATATTTTAGATTGTATACTTATTAGATATTATTCTATCTCTCTTTGGGTGCATCAGAAGATAAAATTATATTGCTTCATACAATTTATTATTATCAAAACTACTGTTTTTAATATTTTTATCAGTTCTTTAATCTTCTCATTTTTAATCATATATACTTTGTCAAAATATTTTATTTGTCATCTTACAATGTATACTTCTATACATTTAATATATATTCACTTCCAATACCACAACTTGACATAACATGCTATCTTACTATATAATACTTGAGAGGACATTTTGAAAGTGATAAGAAACAGAATATTGACAGACTTTAAAGGAGACAAAACTATGACTAACATTTTAATTTTAGCACAAAATCTTATTGATATCTTAGCACAAATTCTTATTGAAGATGACTTATATGAAAATGATTTTAGCTATAAGCTAGATATCGAAAGTCCAGACATTGATAACAATCTTAATGACTTTTTTGATATATTCCATAATATATCAAACCTTTCTAATGATTTTTCTGACTGTGATGATCTAATTGAATTATTAGAACCTAATTCAGACATGTTATCAGCTGTTTATTCTTCTATAACTGAAGACGAATCTATCATATGGGATGAATATTTAGAACAAGATAAAATTAAACTTTTAACATCTAAATTAGAAATATTAATTGAATTATTATAATTTTATCGGTCCTTCAAAAACTCTTATCACAATAAAAAGCTTACATATTGTAAGCTTTTTTTATTTTCTCATTTTTTATTTTTAATTTTTTATTTTTAACTCTATAATAAATATTAGAATTGAACTTTAATATTTATTTTATCCTTATCTATATCTATTTTCCTATCTGTTCTTCTATGTATTTAACTCCATCATTATATTCTTTGTAAGTTTTTTCATTCTCCTCTATCAACTCATCATTAATCATATATTTTTCTTTTAATTCTAATATTCGTTTTACAGATTTATTTATTTTGTATTCTTTAATCTTATTTTTTTCAATTTCTCTGTATATTTTACTAAATATTTTATCCTTATTTTTACTTTTAAATAAAACTATGTCATTTCCGGATTTTAATGCTTTCAAAATCGGTTTGTATGAACCATATCTTAATGATATAGCTTTCATTCTTAAATCATCTGTTATAATTATTCCTTTAAACCTAAATTTTCCCCTTAAATATGTACATATGATTTTTTTTGAAAAAGACGTTGGATTTATTTTATCCATTTTTAATATTTTTATATGACTCGCTAAAATAACATCTGCTCCGTTATGTATCAATTCTTTAAATGGATACATATCTTCATTTTCTAATTCACTTAAGTTTTTATTCGTAATTGATATCATCACATGTGTATCTCTTTTTGTCACACCATGACCTGGAAAGTGCTTTATTACAGGTACGACTTCATTTTCCACGTGTTTTTCTATATATAGTTTTCCTGCTTTAACTATTTTTTCTCTATTCTCACTTATACATCTGTCTCCAATTGCATGTTTTTCACGAAATCTTTTTATATCTAATGATGGAGCAAAATTCATATTTATCCCTGTATTTTTTAAAACTTGTGACGTTATTTCGCTTGATTTTCCTATTAGCTTATAGTCTTTTTGAGCTATTGAATATGGTGAAGGCATCTTTAAAAATTCTTTAGGTAATCTATTAACTCTTCCGCCTTCTTGGTCTATTGCAATTAAAAGTGGTATTTTATTTACACTATTTAATTTTTTAATATAATTTATTAATTCTATCATTTCTGAATAATTATTATAGTTTTTCCTATAAATCATTATTCCTCCAACTTTATATTTTAAAATCAAGTCTTCAACAACTGATATAGGTCCATTTTTATTAATTCCAACTAAAATCATTTGCCCTATTTTTTCTTCCAAACTAAGATTATTAATATTCATACTACTACCTGCACTTCTACATTTTTTCTTCTTTTAAATATTATATCTCTTTATATTTTTTAATTCAATAGATTTTTAAGTTAATTTATGGTATACTTTCCCTATTAAAATTTAATTATAAAGGAGAAACTTTATGGCCTTTGACGGTATAGTAACAAAAGCAATAGCAACTGAACTCCAAGGACTTTCAGGTGCAAGAATAGATAAGATATTACATCCTATTAGAAATTCCGTTATGCTCGGTTTTTATACAAATAGAACTAATCACTTACTTAATATTTGTATAGATTCTAGTAATTATAGAATGACATTAACAAAATACCCTAAACCTAATCCAAAAGTTGCGACCAACTTTTGTATGATTTTAAGAAAACATCTTTTAGGTTTATTTTTAAAAAATGTTATAACAACTAATCTAGAAAGAATTATTACTTTAGAGTTTGAAGGATTAAATGATATTGATGATGTAATATCTAAAAAATTAGTTATTGAATTAATGGGAAAACATTGTAATATTATACTTCTAGATGATAATAGCATAATCATTGATAGTCTTAGACATATTTTAGGTGATGAAAATACAAGAAGTATTTTACCTCATCATAAATATATTACACCTAAAAGTGATAAATTATATATTCTTGATTTTTCAATAGATGAAAATATAGAGAAAATACAAAATAATTTTACAAATACTTTATCTGAAACAATTTGTACTATTTATACGGGATTATCTAAATCTTTTGTTGATTCTATTGTTTCAGATTTAAATATTTATATTAATGATAATTCTTCTCAGTCAATACAAAAATTATTAACTAAAATTATTGAACTAATTTCTAAAACAGATGGTAGCTCTTTAGCTATAAGACCAGTTTATATAAATGATTTTCCTAAAGATTTCATCTTATGTGATAATAGTCTAAATAAGGAATTTGAATCTAATCAATTTTTAATTAATTATGCTTTAGATGAGTTATATAATAAAAAGGAAAATTCTGAAACTTTTAGAAACAAAAAAAACAACTTAACTAAAACAATATCTGACATACATAAAAAAATATTAAAAAAATTAAAAAATATGGATGAAAAATTAAAATCTTGTGAAAATATGGATCAATATATGCTGTATGGTGAATTACTAACTGCTAATTTGTATTCTATAAAAAATATTTCATATAATCTATCAGAAATAACAGTTTTTAATTACTATACTAATTCAGATATTATTATTCCTTTAGATAAAAAATATTCACCTACGTTTAATACTAAATTATATTACAAAAAATATAACAAATTAAAAAACAC
The DNA here is from genome assembly GCA_964370265.1 of uncultured Clostridium sp. Taxonomy (GTDB): domain Bacteria; phylum Bacillota; class Clostridia; order TANB77; family CAG-508; genus CAG-269. The sequence goes on from CAYJIP010000002.1 coordinate 88,668, forward strand.
CTTAGAAATTGTTACTAAACAAAAAATCGAAGCACATGAAGAATTAAAATACATTGAGAGTATCATGTTTGCATTAGAAGGTTCACATACTATTGAAGATATTACTGATATTTCTGATGAAATTACTGAAAATATTACTATTAAAGAAAAAATAAATATTCAAAATAATGCTAAAAATTTAAGTAAAAAACAAAATAACAAGCAAAATAAAAATGTTAAATCAAATACTGTTAAAAAATCTACTTCTAGCACAAAAAATTCTTTGAATTTTAACCCTATCAAATATGTAATAGATAACTATACTCTTTTGGTTGGTAGAAATAATAAAGAAAATGATTATTTAACTTTAAAGTATGCTCAAAAAAGTGATATTTGGTTTCACACAAAAGATATTCACGGAAGTCACTGCATTTTAAGTTTAGCAGATAAAAATACTATACCTTCTGATGAAATATTATTAAAATGTGCTGAAATCGCTGCAAAACATAGTAAAGCTAAGGATTCTTCTAATGTACCTATCGATTATTGCGAAGTGAAATTTGTGAAAAAACCCAATAACTCAAAACCTGGCATGGTTATTTATACAAATAATAAAACATTATATGTTTTATAGAGTAATTATATGTTTTGTAATAATCATATTTTAGAATCAAAAAAGACAAAATTATTATTTCTAATATTTTGTCTTTTTTCGTTTTATTTTTATTCAATTTTACAATTCTATTTATACTTTAGTTTTATTTTAGCATTAGTTTTTTATATTCTATTTTAGAAGAATATTATTAATCTAATAGCTACTCCTAAAATAACTTCTGGTGTGACTAATTCTGCTATTACGTCTTCTATCTCTTTTACATCTGGTCGCTCTGAAACAATTTCTATTTTATATCCTTCTACATCATGTACATTGAAAAAGAATTCAAACATATTCGAATCATTTTGAGGTAAATCCGCTATTTTTAGATATTTTACACCTAATATATTATCTCTTTCTGAATATAACTCTATTTTTAAGTATTGTTCTGAATTATTTGATATTAATTCTTCAGATAAAAAACCTCTTATTCTTCCATTTATACTTGTAGCTTCTGCTTGAAATATTTCTATTTCTTGCGATACTTCTATTTCTTCAATTTTATTATATGCTGAATTCAAACTAACATTAATTAAAAAATTAGAAAATATATAAAATAACGCTATCCATAATATATATTTTGTTATTTGTTTTAATCTATCCATTTATTCTCCTATAACAATTTTTTCTCTACTCTATATATTACCATATTTTATACTTGATGTCAAACAAAGAGCCCTCAAAAACTTGAGGACTCTTTGTTTTTTAGATCAATTCACATTTCTACTCATTTTATATTTTTAATCTAAGTGATTTTGCAAATTTTCATGTTTTTCATATATTTTCGCAACAACGATTGCTAAATATTCTGTACCTTTTATACATGAAAATGTATAAGTATTTTCATCTTTTTTTTGAACATTTTGTGGTTTTACAATAAACCCTAAAACCTCTTCTTCACCTTCTCTTGGAAAACTTGCTACTATTGAACAATTTTCTTGTGGTACTTCTGCTACTTTAATTTTTACCATCTGTCTTTCCTCCGTTGTCATAGACTTTACAAAGTCGTTTTTTTATTATAGCATTTGCTATTAAACGGATTATATCACATTTACACATACATAGCAATTACAAAAATTGAATTTCACTTTAATTATGCCCAAAATATTAGCATTACAACTATTGTTCCAAATATTATTTGTGATTGAGTTAATTCCGTTGATAATAATGTAATTGGTTCCGCTTCTGGCTTTGTATCAACTATTTCCATTTTGTAACTTTCTACATTATCTACATCAAACAATATTTCAAATGCTTCTGTTTCTTCTATATATCCTAGCTCAACATATGTTGTACCTAACAAAATATCTCTTTCTGAATATAATTCTGTTTTTAAATATTTACCCGATATTTCGTCTGTTTCTTCTGATAGTATTACACCTCTTATTCTCCCATTTATTTTTGTAGATTCTGCTTGATATACGTCTATTTGATAATTTTTATCTAATCTTTGCATACCATTATATGATGAATTTAAACTTACATTTATTAAAAAATTTGAAAGTATAAAAAATCCAATTATCCATAATACATATTTTATTAGTTGTTTCATTCTATCCATAGCTTTTCTCCTTATCTTAATTACTCTTAAATAATATCATCTATTAAGAATTATGTCAATCTACTAAAATTAATTCTTTATTTAAATATGTAGAATATATTACCTTTTTAAATACCTTTTTATCTAAAGCTTCTTCTAAAGCTTTTTCATAAAAGTCTAATTGAACTTTATATTTTTTAATAAACTCTTCTTCTTTTCCACTTGGGATATAATCTGTTTTGTAATCCACAAGTACTATATTATCGTTTTTATCTATATAATATAAGTCGATAATACCTTGAACTAATATTTCTTCTTCTACCTCTTCTTCATAAATCTCTCTAGCTGGTACATTAATATAGAATGGTTTTTCTTGATATATTTTTTTAGCTAGTTTCATATCATTCCATAAATCAGACTTTGTAAAACTTAATATTTTTTCAATATCTATATTTTCAGCTTCTTTTTCTGTTAAAATATTTTTCCATACTAAGTCATTAATCATATTTTCTAAAACACTCTTATTATATTGTATCTTAACATCTAATTTCTGCATACATAAATGAATTAGTGTACCTTTTTGTGCCCCCGATAATTTTTCATTTTTAGAATTTTTAATAAAGTCTGGCATATTAAATATATTTTTATAATTTTTAATATTCGTTTCTTCTTTAATTTCTGTATTATTTTCATTACTTTTATTATGAATATCTTTATTTATTCTTTTTTCTATGCTCTTTTCATTAGCTAATTCTTTTAGTTTAGTAACAGACGATTTAGTTGGTATTGTTGTTGCTAAAATATTTGCATACTTTTTATTAACTGTTTTAGCAATTTCAGATAAAATATTCTTATCTATATGTACCTTATCCATTTCTTCTATTAAATTACAATCCTCTTTCTTAACATCTGCTTTGAATTCTTTTTTAATTTCATTCACATCATATATGTTATATCTTGTATATTCATCCATAATATTTTTATCATACATATATACAAGGATAATCCAGTCTAAATAGCTTTTGAATTTTTTAGTAAATATTGGATTTATTTTATCATGTTCTTTATCATAAATTTCTTTTTGAGCTTCTAATTTTTCCATTTTTTTATGATAGTCTTTTACTATTCCTGTTACTATTAATTTTTCTTTCGCTCTTGTTAATGCCACATACAAAACTCTCATTTCTTCGGAAATAGTTTCTACTTTTACCTGATTTTTTATTGCAGCTTTTGTAACTGTGTCGTATTGAATACTCATATCATAATCAATATACTTAACTCCTAATCCCATCTTTTGATGTAATACAATATTATCCGTTAAATCCATAAAATTAAATTGTTTTGCAGTGTTTGATAAAAACACTAATGGAAATTCTAATCCTTTACTCTTATGAATACTCATTATTCTAACGACATCTTCATTTTCTCCAATTATCTTAGCAGCTTCCATGTCTCCACTAGATTTTTTTAATCTTTCTAAAAATCTAATAAAATTATATAACCCCTTAAATGTTGCACTTTCAAACTTTCTTGCTTTTTCAAATAACATTTTTAAATTTGCTTGTCTTAAAATTCCATTTGGCATTAAACTCACATAATTATAGTATCCTGTGTCAGAATAGATTTTCCATATAAATTCATCAAGTGCTAAATATTCTTGTTCGTTTCTCCACATTTCTAAATTATTTAAAAATTCAGTTACTTTTTTTCCTACACTACCTGTTACTTCTTCACTTGCTTTTTTCATACAAGTATAAAAATTAGAATATCTATCTACTAATCTAATTTCCATCAAATCATTATCTGTGAAATTACCTATATTTGATCTTAATACAGCTACTAATGGTATATCTTGCATAGGATTATCTATCACTTTTAATAGGCTTATTATTGTTTCTATTTCTATACTTTCTAAATATACTTGTGAACTATCTGAAAAAACTGGTATTCCTGCTTTGATTAATTCTTGTTCAAAAACTGGTGCTGGTAGTGATGTTGCTCTTAATAGAATTACTATATCTTTGTATTTTATATCTCTATAACAATTTTTTCTTTTATCCCATACTTGATATTTAGTATCTATAAATTCTTTTATTCTATTAGCTACATATTTCGCTTCTATTTCTATATTTTCTAATCTTTCAAATTCTGTATTAGATTCTATATTAAAGTTTTTGCTATCTTCTTCGTCTTGGATTCCTTGCTCTATTTTTTCATTATCTGATGAACTAATATTTAATATATCAATCTCAATATCTTGATTTTGATCTATCATTTCATAATTTGCTCCTAAATTCAGATATTCTTCTTCTACATAATCTATATCTCCTAATACATTACTCATAATGTTTTGAAATATAACATTTGTAAAGTCTAATACATTTTTCTTGCTCCTAAAATTCTTGAATAACTGTATCTTTAAATTATCTTTTTCTGTTAAATTTTCTTTTTTCATATATGTATGGTATTTATCTAAAAATAACTCAGGCATTGCTTGTCTAAATTTATATATACTTTGTTTAACATCACCTACCATAAATATATTATTTTTCTTTGAAACAGATGTTAGTATATATTCTTGTACTAAGTTACTATCTTGATATTCATCTATTGCTATTTCACTAAATTTTTCTTGGTATCTTTTTGCAATATCTGTATATATAATTTCTCCTGTTTCTTCATCTAATCTTATTAATAATTTTAAAGCAAAATGTTCTACATCGTGAAAATCAACCATATTTCTTTGCCTTTTTTTCGTAGAAAATTTAGCTTTAAATTCTACTACCATAGCTTCTAGCTTCTTTAAAATTTCATACATATCTAATATATCTTGATTTGCTTGTTTAGATCCTGTTGTGAATATTTTTTTAGTGCTTGCTTTTAGTTTGTCTTTAATATTATCACGTGCTGTTTTTGCATATTCCTTTAAATCTGATTCTATTTTTTTTCGAGGCCATGTCGCAAATACAAAATTATTTAATTTTTCTACTGTATTGTCCCAATTATCAATAGTTTCTTTTACTGACATTAATTTTCTAATATCATCTGTTATGGTTTGTTGGAATTTATCTAATTCAGGATCAAATGCTAGTTCTTTTTCGACTTTCTGCAATATTTTAATATAATCTACTAATTCTTCTTCTAAATCACTTAATAAATTCTCACCCCATATTGTAGTGCTGAAGTCTGCTTCTATTTTTTCTTCTAGATTAAATAATTCAATTTTTTCTTTCAACCATTTTTCTGGAAATGGATCACTTTGAATATATGTATATACCTTTAAAATTAAATCTTTTAATGGTGCATCATCTTTATATGATGTATATGTTGTTAAAAGCTTTTGAAAATCTTGATCATTTTTTTCATACTTTTCTTCAAATATCTCTTCTATTATTTCTTGTTTTAATAAATCGATTTCGATTTTATCTCCTATTTTAAAATTAGGAGATATATTGTCTAATTCAAAGAAATTGTTTTTAACTACTTCAAGACAAAAAGAATCTATTGTACATATACTTGATTTATTTAATAACGTTATCTGTTTTTGTAGATTTTCATCATCTGGATTTTCTTCTAATTTTGAATAGATTGCTTCTAATACTCTTTCTCTCATCTCTGAAGCTGCAGCATTTGTAAATGTAACAACTAATAGGGTGTCAATATCTACACCATCATTTACAATTTTATTTATTATTCTTTCAACTAATACTGCCGTTTTACCACTACCAGCTGCAGCTGCAACTAATATGTTTTGACCTTTTTCATATATAGCTTGTTGTTGTTCTTTTGTCCATTTTACTCCCATTGTTTCTCCCTTGTCTCTCTATTTATTAATTTCCTTTATTTTATCATACAGAATTGGATATATCAATAAAAATAGACTTGTATAATACAAGTCTATTTTTCATACCTTACTCTCGAAAGTTTTTATTCAAAAACTGTGTTTTCTGCTTTCCAATTTTCTATTTTTATGAAAACCCAAAAACCATAAATACCTAATGTTATTATAGTTAGAATACACCATTTTATCCAATTTAGGAATAAACTCCCACCTGTTCCGATGAATTTCAATCTTCTACCTTGAACTACAGTATGCTCTATTTTCCATCTATATAGCATACACATAGCCCAAGGATATGCTAAACCAAATGTTATCGTAGTAAGTACTGTTGCCAGCATCCACCACCATAAATAACTTAATAATCCGCCATCAAAATATGATCTATTTTCCATAATATCTCCTTTCAGATATGTAGTTTAAAGAAATTTATTGTAATTTCTTTAATAATGTTTTGTTATCACATTATATCATATTTTCTGAAATAAAATATATTTTTTCCTAAAATAACTAAAATGACTTAATTAATATAATATATAATTATGCAAAATTATTTTAAACATATCTATTTATAACTATTCTATTGCTTATACTACACCATTCAATATTTCAATAATTTTATATTTATCACTTTTAATTGTTTTGTAAATTTCTATCAATATATCATTATTTGTTAATTCAATTAGTTCTTCATACTTTTGTATTCTATTTGTTTCAAATTCAATATTATATTTGATTATTTCTCTTAAATCATGATTTTGATATACCAAATTTTCTTCATGAACCTTTTCAGCATACTCATTTATCAATTTGTCTGTACCACCAAGCTTAATTGTTATTTCATTCAACACTTTAATATGTTCTATGTTCTTTTTGATTATATTTTCAAGTATATTAGTCATTTCTTGACTTCTAACAAATAGTTCTTTTTGATATATGAATTGATTAGACGAAATATATTCTTCTAAAATATATTTATCAATAATCTCCATATATTTTTTATGCTTTGGTATTTTAGGAACATTTTGAATTCGACTCTCTCTTAAGTCATCAATTAATTTTAATATTTCACTATATTTAAGCATATAATCACCTCAAAATATTTTATGTCAAAAAATATTTCGAGGTGATTATTTTTATTTTTATTTTTATTTTTTATTCTTTATTCTTTTTTGTTACTGCATTTTCTCTTTTATTCTTGATAGTGTATTTAATGCATCTATTGGTGTTAATTCATTTAAATTTATTTTATCAATTTCATGTGCTATTTCTGCTAATTTATAGTTAAACATATCAAATTGACCTTCAACTTGTTTCTTAGTTTCTTTTTCAATTTTTTTATCAGACATAATACTTTTCTTTTCTAATTTTTTCAATATTTCATTTGCTTTTTGTGTTACAACTTTTGGAACCCCAGCTAGACGTGCTACATGTATTCCATAACTATCATCAGTTCCACCTCTTACTATTTTACGTAAAAATATTATATCTTCTCCTTTTTCTTTAACTGCTACTGAATAATTTTTAACACCTTCTAGTTTATCTTCTAATTCAACCAATTCATGATAATGTGTTGCAAATAATGTTTTGGCACCACATTTTTCTGAATCTGCAATAAATTCTGCTACTGCCCATGCTATAGATAATCCATCATATGTAGATGTTCCTCTACCTATTTCATCTAGGATTACAAGGCTTTTATTTGTTGCTTCATTTAATATTGTTGCAACCTCCATCATTTCAACCATAAAAGTACTTTGTCCTTGACTTAAGTCATCTGATGCACCTACTCTTGTAAAGATTTTATCTACAATTCCTATATCCGCTTTATTAGCTGGCACGAATGAACCTATTTGAGCCATTAAATTAATTAATGCAACTTGTCTCATATATGTTGATTTACCTGCCATATTTGGCCCTGTTATTATTGACAACCTATTATCATCTCTATCTAAATATGTATCATTGTCAACAAATTGCCCTATTCCTATTATTTTTTCAATAACTGGATGTCTTCCACCTTCTATATTCAATACTCCTGATGTATTAATATTAGGCATACAATAGTTTAAATCTTCTGCTACTATTGCAAATGATGTTAATACATCAAGTGTAGAAATAGCTTCTGCTGTTTTTTGTAATCTTCTAATATTTTTAGCAATTTCTAATCTTATTTGATTAAAAGCTTCATATTCCAATACAACAACTTTTTCTTCTGCTCCTAATATTTGTTCTTCAAAATTTTTCAATTCTTCTGTTATATATCTTTCACAATTTGCTAATGTCTGTTTTCTAATAAATCTATCTGGAACTTCACTTAAAAACGATTTTGTAACTTCAAAATAGTAACCAAATATTTTATTAAATCCAATTTTAAGATTTTTAATACCTGTTTTTTCTTTTTCTTCTGCTTCTAAATTTATTAACCAATTCTTTCCTTCTGTCCCTGCCAATTTTAATTTATCTATTTCTGCGTCAAAACCAAGTTTTATAATGCCTCCATCTTTAATTGTTATTGGTGGTTCTTCTACTATTGCTTTATCTATTATTTTTTCTAAATCTTGAAGATCTTCTAACTCTTCATTTAATTTTTTTATTAATTCAGAATTACAATTAGATATTTCTATTTTCAATTCAGGTAATCGTTGAAGTGAATTTTTAAGTGTTATCATATCTCTTGCATTACAATTTCCATATGTCATTTTCGCTGCCAATCGTTCGATATCATATACTTTTTTTAGATTTTCTATAATATCGCCTCTAAGCATAATATTATCTTTTAATTCTTGTACCGATTCTAATCTTCTACTTATTTCTAAAGCATCAATTAATGGATCATTTATCCATCTTCTTAATTGTCTAGCCCCCATCGATGTAGATGTTTTATCTAATACCCACAAAAGAGTTCCTTTTTTAGATTTATCTTTCATTCTTTCTGTTAATTCAAGATTTCTTCTAGCATTTATATCTAAAGCCATATATTTTGATATTTGATATATATTAATTTTATTTATATGTTCCAAACTAGTTTTTTGAGTTTGAGCTATGTATTCTGTTAAAGCATTAATTGAACTCACATATATAGCATCTTCATTTATTTTCTCTATTTCAGTATTATTCGGACCATATATTGTATATTTATTTAATAAGTTTTCAGCATCATTTGTGAAGAATTTGTCATTAAATCGTGTAATATATGACTCGAATCTCTCTTTAATTTTAGCTATCTCATCACTACAATCGTACATCATTGAATTTACTATTAATTCTGACGGAGTAAATCTTGCTATCTCATCAAGTAATAATGGAAAATTATGTGTTCCTCTTATTTCAGATGAATAAAATTCACCTGTTGAAATATCACATACACTTATTCCAAAATATATACCTGTTTTATATATTGACATTATATAATTATTTCTTTTTTCTTCAAGCATATTGCTTTCAACTATTGTTCCTGGTGTTACTACTCTGACAACACCTCTTTCAACAATACCTTTTGTTTCTTTAGGGTCTGATAATTGCTCACATATTGCGACTTTAAATCCTTTTTCAATTAGTCTTGCTATATATGTTTCTGCTGAATGATGCGGAACTCCAGCCATTGGTGCTTTCTCCTCAGCTCCACAAGCTTTTCCTGTTAATGTTAATTCTAATTCTCGTGATACTGTTATTGCATCATCAAAAAACATTTCATAAAAATCGCCTAATCTATAGAATAGGATACAATCTTTATATTCTTCTTTTGTTTCAAGATATTTTTGCATCATAGGTGAATATTGTGTCACTCTTTTTCCTCCTCAATTTTAATTTTTTTATTTATTTTCTTATTAATTTTATCTTTAAATTATTTGTAGATTATATGACATTTTTAGTATTTTTTCAATCTTTTTCAGCATTTTTAAACTTTTTTCAATATATATTAAAAGAATTAAACCCACCTTTTAGATTTATATCTATTAAGTAGGTTTAATTCTTATTTTTTATGGTTTTTTTATATTTTTTTATAGTTCATTTATAGTTCTTACATGAATTTATATACTTTGATTTACTATTTCTAATATTTTTTCTTTATATATGTTTACATCTTCTAAATTATATTTAGGTAATATATATTTTTCTTTTATTCCATCCTCATTAACTTCAAACTCAATTTTTATCATTGCATCTATATCTTCATTTGTTATCAACTTAGAATTTCGTGTGTTTTTAAAATACATAATTCTTCTAAATACTTTTTCTACACTTTCATTTAATAATTCGCTTCTATGTTTTATGACATATTCGAATAGATTTGTTATATTGTTATCGATTTTAATTGCAAATTCAGATGTTACAGCTGCAAATACTTCTAAATCAATTTGGTTAACACTAAATATTTTAGGGTTTTTCTTTATTAATTTATTTGTATAATTTGGATTCATAAAATAGTATCCATCTAATTTTTCACACATATATTTAATCTTTTTTTCTAAATCTAATGTTACAAGCTTTTTATTTTTTTGAATCATTTCTAAAACATCTTCTTTTAAAATAACCTCATCATCTTCTTTTAAAGTTGCATTTCTTGTTTGAAAAAATTTAAGCATTTCTGTAAGATTTTTTATATATACATTTTTATCAATATCATGTCCTTTTGATGTTATATTATAATATATATTTATAAGATCTTTTACATCTATTCCTAATTTCACTAAAACAACTACATTATCATGATTTATATCATTCATATCCATAATTACCTCTTTCTTATCTTTTGTATAAAGATATATTTATTTTATATTATCTTGTATATTTCATATTAACATATTTTATATTACTTTATAATCTATTTCATCTTATTTAGCTAAATTTCCTTTTAAAAACCATAAATGTTCTGAAATAATATCTAATTCTACCATTGTTCCTATTAAACTCTTATCACCTTCAAATATGGCAATTTTATTCGCATCTGTTCTTCCAGATAACATTTCTTCATTATTTTTACTTGTACCTTCAACTAATATTTTTTGTTTTGTTCCAACATATTTTTTATTATTTTCAGATATTTGTGAATCCACTAATTTTTTCAATTTATTAAATCGTATATGTTTATTCTCATCTGGTACTTGATTTTCCATTTTATCTGCTGGTGTTCCTATTCTTCTTGAATAAATAAACATATATACTTGTTCAAATTTAACTTTTTCTATAACATCTAATGTATCTTCAAATTCTTCATCAGTTTCACCTGGGAATCCTACAATTATATCTGTTGATAATGCTAAATTTGGTATTTGTTTTTTCATTTTTTCTACTAAATCTAAAAATTGCTCTTTAGTATACTTTCTATTCATTTCTTTTAATACTTTTGTATTACCTGATTGTATTGGTAAATGTATTGATTTTGAAACTCTATCACATGTTGCAATTGCCTCAATAACATCATCTGTAAAATCTTTAGGATGAGGAGATACGAACTTAATTCTTTCAATACCATTTATCTTATTTACTTCTTTTAATAGTGTCGCAAATGAATTGATTCCATTGTATTCTTCAAACTCTACACCTTTTTCTCTTTCAACTCTTAAATATGAATTTACATTTTGACCTAATAGTGCTATTTCTTTATATCCTTGTTTTGCAAGTTCTTGAACTTCTAATATTATATCTTTAGGTAATCTACTTCTTTCTCTACCTCTTACATATGGTACTATACAATATGTACAGAAGTTATTACATCCATTCATTATACTTACAGATGCTTTTATAGTTGAATTTCTCTTAATTGGTAATCCTTCATAAATTTCTCCATCTATATCTATAACATCTTCTAGTCTTTTCTTGTTATTTAATACATTTAATAAATTTTCTGGGAATTTATGTAATGTGTGTGTTCCAAATATTATATCTACAAAAGGATAGCTTTCTTTAATTTTAGTTGTAATATGTTTTTCTTGCATCATACAACCACCTATAGCTACTGTTGTTCCTCTTTGGATTTTTAAATTTTTCAATTCGCCTAGTTTACCAAATAATCTTTCTTCTGCATTTTCTCTTACACAACAAGTATTGAAAATTGCTAAATCTGATTCTTTTGTATCTTCTGTATATATATATCCCATTTCGTCTAACATTCCAGCTAATTTTTCAGAATCATTTTCATTTAATTGACATCCCATTGTATGAATACTATACTTTAATTTTTTATTTTGTTTTTCGTTTATTTCTTTTACTTCTTTACAGTAATTTTTTTGAATTTCTATTTTGTTCATTAATTTATTTGATTATCCTTTCATTTCCTTGATATTTTCAAGCAATTCTATTTTAATACATTTCTACATATTTTGCAACTCTATACTCTCATAAAAAAAAGAGTAGTCTTGCTACTCTAATTATTATTTCATTCCATATTTTTGTCTAAATTTATCTGCTCTTCCACCTACAGTATCTTGTCTTAAGTTTCCTGTCCAGTATGGATGACATTTAGAACATACGTCTACTTTTAAATCTTTTTTTGTTGAACCAGCTTCTATTATGTTTCCACATGCACATGTAATTGAAGTTGCGTTATAATTTGGATGTAATCCTTCTTTCATCTATGTTCACCTCTTTCTCTTCTCAAAATAATTTGACTGTTTATTATGATAACACATTTTATATTTTTTTTCAAGCTTTATCGCATATTTTTCAAATTAACATCAAAAAAACTATCAATTTAATATTAAATTGAATATTTTTAGTTAATTAGTATTAACTTCTTCTGTATTAGTATCTTGTTGTTCATACATATATGTTGCTGACTGTATCATTTCACTATCAAGTGAAAGTTTATTTACTAATTTATACATAATATTAAAAATACACGCTATTATTAATATTAACATCCCTATTTTCTTCCAATATTTTGCTAACATTTATTTCTCCTTAAAAAATATTACAAATATATTATACTTATTTTATATTAACTTGTCAATATTTTAAATATTGATTTAAACATATATATAATTTGTTTATAATATTTTTATCATTTTACATCCATACTATCCAGAGGTGATTTTATGAAAAATAATTTTAAATCAATAATTATATTTACTTGTATATTGCTAATTTTAATTTTTTCCGGAATACTATTTTTCTTAAACTATATAAATACAAATAATACGAAAGATATTCAAAATACTAGTGTTCAAGATGAGTACAGCATTTCTCATAATTCTAATAATGAAGATACTATCTCATCAGAAGAAAATACTACTGATTTTGAAAAAACAAATATCAATCTTGATATAGAATCTGAAACTACTCTTGCGTCTTTTTCTACAACAATTCATAATAAGGAACCAGGAAGACAAAACAATATTCAAATAGTTATAAACACATTTAATAATTATATAATAAAATCAGGAGAAATATTTTCTTTCACTAATATTAATGGCCCTGCAACTTCAGAAAAAGGTTATCAAGAATCTGACATATTTGATGAGAATGGAAATAAGGCTCGTGGGCTTGGTGGAGGTATTTGTCAAGTAAGTACCACAATTTATAATGCTGCTTTACAAATACCTGGTTTAGAAATTGTTGAAAGACATCCACACAGTAGTGATGTACCATATATTGAAAAAGGTTATGATGCAGCAGTTGCCTATGGTTCTATGGACTTGAAATTTAAAAATAATACTAATTCTGATATACGTTTATCTATTAATTCTACCGAAAGCGAAATAACTGTTTCCTTAATATCATTAAATTAATATTTATTTTTTATTTATTTTACCTTCTTTGTTCTTTTTTGTATATTCCAGAATATATTTTAGTATTAATTGGAGGTAAATCGATGACTATAAGTTTATATAAAAAAATATTCAAATTTTTAATTATTTGTACACTATTTATATTATTATTTCTATCTATCCCTATATCAATATATGCTGAAGATACTGCTTATGTATGGTCTAATTTTGGTGAATCTATTCCAACTTCAACAACAGCAAGTGTGTCTGATAACTTTCTAGGATTAGAATCTGGCTCTGCAATATTAATTGAACAGACAACTGGACAAATACTTTATTCACACAATTCTCATGAAAAATTAAGACCTGCTTCTGTTACTAAAATTATGACTATATTATTAATCATGGAAGCTATTGATAACGGTCAAATTTCACTAACTGATGAAGTTCCATGTAGTGATAACGCATCATCGATGGGTGGATCTCAAATTTGGTTAGAGCCCGGTGAAACTTTGACAGTTGATGAAATGTTAAAATCAATATGTGTCTCATCTGCTAACGATTGTTCCGTTGCAATGGCTGAATATATTGCTGGTTCTGAAGAAGCTTTTGTAGCTTTAATGAATAAACGAGCAGAAGAATTAAATATGAATAATACTACATTCAAAAACTGTCATGGACTTGATGAAGATGGCCATGTTACTACAGCATACGATATTTCTCTTATGTCTCAAGAATTATTAAATAACCATCCTAGTATAACTAATTATTCAACTATTTGGATGGATTCTCTGAGAGATGGAACTTCTGAACTTCTAAATACTAATAAATTAATAAATTCATATAGTGGAATTACTGGTTTGAAAACAGGATCAACTAGCCTTGCATTATATAATTTATCTGCCAGTGCTTCACGAGAAGGTTTTTCTCTTATTGCTGTTATAATGAAAGGACCTACTTCAGCAATTAGATTTAGTGAAGCTCAAAAGTTACTAGATTATGGTTTTAATACATATTCATTCAATTCATTTGGAAATAAAGATGAAATTATTGGAAATTTACCTGTTCACAAAGGGATAAGTGATTCTGTTGAAATTGTTCTTGAAAACAATTTAAGTTCTGTATTCAAAAAAGGAGAAGAATCTAAAGTAGAACAAATAATAACTATTCCAGACACTTTAGAAGCACCTATTTTAGAAGGTGAAAAAATCGGAGAAATTTCCTATACTTTAGATGGTTCAATTATATGTAATGTGAATTTAATAGCAAATAACAGTATTGAAAAAAGATCTCTACTTAATACTTTTTCTATACTCTTTAAAAACTGGTTTACACTTTCTAAATTTTAAAACGCTAATAAAAATTAAAACTACTAATTTTAAATTAGTAGTTTTATTGACTCTATAATAGATGTTGGGGTAAGACTTCAACATTTATTTTTTTACAAAAAAATAATGCATTTATTTAAAAAACCTGATAGAATTTAAAGCGTCAAAACCAAATCCAAGGAGGTATTTAAATAAATGCAAAGTACTATTATTAAAAATTTATTAAATTTTAAAGAGGTTTTAGTAAAAAAAAGTAAAAAACAATGAAAATTCTATTAGTTTTGAAATAGAATTACCTGCAAAAGAACATTTTTGTCCTTGTTGTAGCCACAAAACTAAAAAAATTAAAGATTACAGAATACAACACCTTAAAAATATTCCTTTACAATTAAAACCTACTACACTTATACTAAAAAAACGTTTCTTTTATTAAACATGCTTTAAATTTATATATTTCGCGTATTTTAAATATTTATATTAAAAATGATAAAAAAGAAGAGGCAGAAAACTTTTAACGTTTTCCACCCCAACTATTGACTTTGAGCCGTTTTATTATATATTTTATTATTTTCCTTTATCCTATAATTCATTAAATGTTTTAGTGTTTACACTATTACCATTTTCTCCTTCGATTCTTGAATTTGATAAATTTTTCCTTCTTTGAAATAGTGAATCATTTCTTGAAATATTTTGAATTTCTGATTTAGTTTCTTTTTCATATGTATGTCTTGCGCTTGAATTACGATACTTTGAATATATCAGAGCATAATATATCGGTCCAGCTAAAAATCCTAGATATTCTAATCCATCAAAATCCAAAATCAATGCACATATTATACCTAATAATTCGACTATACATGATATACCAAATAACTTAGGTTTATGAATAGGAACACTCCCCATAGTTTCTTTTGTTCTAGCATTTACAGATACATAGTGTAATTGTTTTTTTGTTGATGAAACTTCTTGATAACTATATAACCAAACTGGTAAATATGCTGAAATCCATTTTTGTCCTTTTATACCAATTGCTTCTTTTTTCCAAGAAACACCTCTATTATATTTTGTCAAGTCACTATTTATTGCATGTCTTGCAATATCTCTTGTTTGAGCATTAACTAATTTAGATAATTCATCTATATTTGTATCTCTTTTTTCAGATGTATATCCTTTTATATAATTCGCATCCCATTTCACACTATTTTCAATGTCGAATGGCATTATTGAATTTATAATATTTGTTGTTTTAACGCTATCTTTATAGTTTAGTTTATCTTTATTTGACTCAACAGTTAGATTATCTATATGAATATCAAATTCTCTTTCAACATTATAGCAATCTGCATCATAATATCTTACATAATTATCTCCACGTTTCACTCTGTATGTTCTTGTTTGTACTTCTGCATGTCCTTCTAATTTAGCATGTGCATTTACGTCAACAACATAATATGGAAAATATACTCCCTTTATATTTTCTGTAGTAAATTCTTGCTTGAATTTCGGATGCGCATAAAATTTTCTTCTACCAACAAAATCTTCTATCATTTGACGTGCGTCAGATTTTTCTGTTCTAAATGGTAATACATAATCTGGTACAGCACCGTTTGGTATTTGCTCATTTATTGATAATGTATTTCGACACCAATGACATCTTGCTTGTGTTACTTCATTTGTATCAATAACAACTTCTGCTCCACAACTAGTACATTTTAATGTCAGCATATCTTTTTCATCTGCAATAATATTTTTAGTTCCTGATCCTATTGTTAAACCTTCTAATTCAGAAACATTCCCAACAAGTCCATCTACAACTTCTGGTTTAAATCTATGTCTACAAAAGTTACATACTAACATTCCTGTTTTAGGATCTAAAGTTATATCTGTAGCTCCACATTTAGGACATTTAGATTGTCCCATACCTTTTCCGCTATTTGTATCAACGATTTTTATTTCTTCATCATTAACAATATTCATATTATATTTTCCCCAATATTTCGTTTTTTGTTTTGTCATAATCTTCTTGTGTTATTAATCCTTTATCAAGTAAAGCTTTTAATTTTTCTAATTTTACCATTGGATCATCTTGTTGTGATGCTTGTGGTTGTTGCTGTGCCGGTTGTTGCACTGGTTGTTGAAATGCTCCCATTGCTCCACCTGTGGCATTCATTCCCATTCCCATGAATCCCATTCCCATAGCTCCTCCACTATTTGGATTGCTTCCTGCTGCTTCAAACCCTCTAGCTACTGATTGTTGCATAAATGAATTTCCTCTTGCTCCCATTAATGAATCTGCTTTTCTAACATCTTCCAATGTTTTCAGTGTCAATTCATCATATTCAATTGCAGCTATTGCAACTCTTTCAATAACTAAACCTCTGTCTGTTTTCCAGTTAAATACTTGTTCAACTTCTTCAGACAAAATTCTTGCTATTCCAACTTGATCAGTTTGCATTTTTTCTATACTTGTTCCTTCTGGAGATTCACTACTAAATCTTGTAAAAGCTGCTGGCAGAGCTGTTAAAAATTCTGTAAATATTTGCTCTCCTGATGGATTATTCATATCTCCAAAATCAAATACTTTATTAGCTAATAAATAATTTGCAGGTACAAATTGTTTAACAAATAATATAGGATCTATTATTCTTAAGCTGTATATTCCTCTTGCCATAGCTGCTGCTTTTGTATTTAAATATTTATCAAACCAATTTATTGGTGATGGTGTTCCAAATTTATTGTTTGGTATTTCTTTCATATTAACATATATCACTTGTTGATTTGCTGCTGGTTGTCCACCAGTCTTAAATCTTTCCCAAGTTTGTTGTATAACAGTTGTAAATATATTGTCTCCACCAAAGAATGACTTTGAATTAACATCATCACTTGAATAAGTATATCCACCTGGTTCCATAATACATCCTGTTATTCCTCCATCTTGCATCGTAATCAATGCTGTCCCTTCTGGTACTAATATTTTACTCCCATTTGATATAACTGCTGTTGAACCTTTTGTGTTCTCTCCTCTTCCTGAATTTTGTCCAACTGCGACTCCTGGAAAAACTGCTACAGTACTAGTTATTCCAGATACTGGCATAATATAATCTTTCCACTGGTCTGCAAAAGTTGCTCCTAATGAATCTGTAAATGCTTTAATAAATCCCATAATTTTTACCTCTTTCTTTGTTATATTTAAAATATTTTGTATTCTAAATATAATATAACACACTTATATTTTATTGTAAATATTTTTAATAATAGTATTTTTGTTAGTTTTTGTTAATAAAAGTTAACAGAGTAATACACTATGTATTACTCTGTTTTTTAATATTTTATTATCTTTTAATTGTATTTTAATTATATTTTAATTATATTTTTTGTTACTTGATGATTTAAATTATTTGATTAATATAAAACTACTCTAAATCCAACATCTTCTAAATATGATGTTGTTGAATGAATTCTTCTTGTTGCCACAGACCCTTGTGATTGTGTACCATTCATTCCTGAAAGTAAATAATTTCCGCCTCTACTAACAATAGGATATTGAGAAGATGCATTACTATTTTCTAATGTGAATTCATAAGCATTTCCTGCTAAATCATATATATTTAGTATTTCATTTGTCACATTATTCCCTGTAATTGTAGCTCCTGTAGTTAATAAGAATGCTGCATTTTGTGCTTTAGTTACACTACTTTCCACAGTTAAATATTGTGGCATTCTTCCTGCTATATATTCTTGATATTTTCCACTTGTTAACTGATAACTTGTATTTCTGTGATTCCCTATATTCGTACTATTAATTAATAGTGTACTTTCTTCCACATCACCTGAAATTTGCATAAATTTCAATATTAAATCCCATTGAAATCCGAACATTAGTGATGAATTATATTCTTCATTGCTCAATGTTTTTGCAGCAGTAGTTGCTTGTCCTATTGTAACATAGTTATATACAAACTTATCTTTTTGTACTACCATTGTCGATATTTGGTTAGTGCTAGAACTAGAGTAATCTCTTTGTATTGTTTCACTTATACCTGATTCATATCTACCAACCCAAAATCCATTATATTCATATATACTTTCAAGTATAGCATCTTTAACATCAGAATTTTCCGGATCTGTGTGTACCTCTTTTTTATATGCTGATACATATCTATTTATATCTTCTTCTATCTTATCGTGGTCACTTATTTTTGTATCTTCACTAAATTCTTCTTCTGGCATAGGAATCCATACAAATTCGTTCCCGTCTAGCGTCATTACTAAACCTTCTTCTATTTCATCTTCATCTGTATTTGGTGATAAAATGGCTCCATCTGGTAAAAACACATCTGGATAAATAGCTGTTGTTCCCATACTATCTGGTTTTTCAACTTCTATATCATATCCATCTACTGTTACTGTTATTGGATAATCATTATCCGGCAAGTCTAAAGTCCCTTCTGGTACATTACCTGTTTCTAATCCAGTTATTTTTTCTGATATTTTCCAAAGTTCTTCTAATAACTTTGATTCTACTAAATCTCCTGAATTATTATGACTTCCTAATATTGCAACTTTAACTTTTTCTTCTGCTGCTGCTTTTTTTGATTCAGATGATGAATCTTCTGCTTGATTTAATATTCCATTATCTCCTGTTAATAAACCTATTGATACCCCTGCTAGTATTAGAAGTACTATTATTGTTATAACAAGTGATATAAGCGTTATCCCCTTATTTTTGTTCATTTTTTGTCTTTCTTTTAAAGTTTCTTTTCTCATATTTTCCCTTTCTTTTGTGTTTATATTTAGCTTAGCGTCCTAACTGCGTTCGTATTATAACTTCTTATAAAAAATTTTTCAATACTATTTTAAAAATTATTTATTTTTTTATTTTTACTTGTTATTTAATTATTTTTTAATATTATTTACTCCTTTTGTAATTTTTATTCAATAAAAAAAGATAGAATTATCTATCTTTTTTCTACCTAATTATCTGTTTTGTTTTTGTAGTTTTCTGCTATTATTTTAGCAGAGTGCATAAATGCATATGTGCTATGCAATAAACTTGGGATTTCTCTTGCTTTTTCTTGAATTTCCTTTGGAACCACTAATTTTGGTATAAGTTTACTTTCATCATAATATTCTTTGAAAAATCTAGTATTAACACAAGCTGTTATTACATTAGTTGTTTGAGTTTCCCAATTATTATTCTTATAAACTAATATTTCATATGTTCTTGTGTCTTCATTTAAAAACATTTCATACTTTTTTTCAAACCCTGCTTTTTCCCAGTCCCAGTTCTCCATATTATCATCTTGCTGTTTCATGATTCTGCCATATACTTCCAAAAAACGTACTTCTAAATTAGGTATTTTTTCAAAAGGGTTCTCTTTTTGTAAATCTTTCATGTTGTTTTCCTCTTTCTTAAATAAAATTTTATGTTTATATTATACCACATTATGTCAATTTGTACAAATCCCATCATTCTTACTTTGCATTCATCAGCTAAACTAATATTTATTCATCTTCTAGAATTTCATTATATTCAAACTCATAAGTCGTATCTCTAATATCATTATTATTTTTGTTATTTATATCTTCACTTATTTTTTTCTTTATATTATTTTTTTCTTGTTCCATTTTATCAATTTTACTCATAATGTTTTCTCTTTTATCTCTTATTTTTTTTGTTTTATTTTCTTTCTGCTCTGAATTAAATATTTTTGTTGCTTTATCAACTAAATCTGGTAAAAAATCTATTAATTTATCTACAGATGATGTGTGATTTACAGGCATCAATTTTACATTATCTGGCTGAATTACTAAAAATGCTATAGGATTTACAGACGCGCCTGCTCCCGATCCTCCGCCAAATGGTAATCTATATTCAATTGCTTCTTCTGTTTCCTTTTTCCTGTATCCTTCTATTGCTTCTCCTTGGAATTCACTTCCACCAGAAGCAAATCCAAAAGACACTTTAGATATTGGTATGATAACAGTGCTATTTGACGTTTCAATAGGATCTCCTATTATTGTATTAACATCAATCATATCTTTTATGCTACTCATGGCTGTATGCATAAGACCTTCTATTGGATGTTCTTTCATATTTTTTCACTCCTTTTTTATTTTTAAACATATTAATAATATGTATTATTTCTTTTATCCTTATACTTATTACTCCTGATAAATCTAAATTAAATATATTCTGATTTAGATACTTTGGTTCAACTAAAAATTCTGATTTATTAACTTCTTTAATATATTTTTTGTAATATATTGATAAAATTGTTGATATAATAACAATAATGTATGATGTATTGATAGGATTTTTAGTTCCACACTGAATATTAATATTTAATTTATTTACAGATTCATTTAATATATTTAAAATATATATCTTTTTTTTGATGTCACCAAATATAATTTGAGAAAATTGTTCTATGTCAAAACTGTGTATATTTTTTAGTTGTTTTATTTCTTTTAATTTATGATTTATTTCGTTAGTTACTTTATTATTTATTTTTTTCATAATCATATTTTCAAGTTTATTAACTTTTTTCTTATTTTTTATTAATTTTTTTTGATTTTTTTCTAACTCAATTTTATATTTAAAAACTGGTATTTTTTTTAATATCAAAACCTTTATATTTATATAATATCTATATTGTATCTTCCTACTATCACATATTTTAAATTCTATTTTTTTTAATTCTACATTAATTAAAGAATTATATACAACTAAAATACCTATTAATATAGCTATAATTATAAGTATTATACCAAAAAGAAAAACCAATATTCTCACCTCCTTTAGAGGATTTATATTAGTTTTTCCATATTTTTCATATTTATACAATTAATTTTATATTATTATTTCTTTATTGTAATTATTCACACAAATTTTTTGTTATTTTTTTGTTCTTCTTTATGAATTTTTCTTGTTATTTTTTTCTACTTTTATATCTCCAAATAATATATCTTGTGATGTCTGAACCTTATTTCTTCTAGATAGTTCTAACAATCCTGAAAAAGCTGTAACAACTTCTTTTTTATCTTTTTCAGTTATTGAAAACACCCTATTAAATATAAATCTTTTCTCTTTTAGAAGTATTTTTATCATTTCTTTGACTTTTCCAGATACAGTATAATGTTCAACAAGTGCTATTTTTTCAATATTTTTTGCATTTTTATTTAATCTCACACTGCTTTTTTCCAATATATTCTTATACATATTTGGTATGATTTCTCTATCATAATCTTTTTCTAACTTTTGTTTTGGGAATATAATTTGTTCTTGTGTTTTATATGTTCTTTTAGAAAAAATCAAATATTCTTCTTTTAATTTTTTACTTATTTCTTTGAATTTTTTATATTCAATAATTCTTCTAATCAATTCTTCTTCTGTTACGTCTTCTTCTTCATTTTCTTGTTTTGGTAATAATTTTTTTGATTTTAATAATAATAGTGTAGATGCCATTAATATAAATTCACTCTTAATCTCTAAATTACTATCTTCTAATTCATTAATATATAATATATATTGATCTGTTATATCACTTAAATTTATTTTATGTATATCCATTTTATTTTTATCTATTAAGTGTCCAAGTAGATCTAAAGGACCTTCAAATTCTTCTGTTTTAATTGCATATTTAGATGTTTCTAAAGTTAATATAGCCATTTTATCATTCCAATCTCTTATTCATTTTCTATCACTTTTTGTATATTTTCATTCCTATATCCTTTTTTTAGTAAAAATTGTATTATTTCATCTTTTTCTAATGATATAGATTTTTTATAATATATATTTTGTGCTGATTTTATTTCATATTCTTCAAGTTCTTCTTTGTTATTATATATATAGTCTTCTATTATGTTTTTATTTAATCCTTTTGTTAACAATTTATATCTTACCTCTTTTAAAGATAAATTATTTAATATTTTAAAATTATTAATAGCTTTTTCTACATATTGATTATCATTTATGTATTCTGCTTCAATTAAATAATTGATTATATCTTCTAACATATTTTCTTCTATAATCGTTTTAAATTTATTTCTAATTTCATATTCTGTTCTTTTTTTATATAAGACAAATTTCATTACTTTTATTTTATATCTTTCAAATTCTTCATTTGTATACATCTAAATACATATTCTCCTTTATTTTCAAAGATTTATACAATTATAATATATGAGATATGCATTTATGTCAAGAAATATATTTTTTTCTTTATTATATAAAAATAGAGGGTAATACCCTCTATTAGTTCTAGTCTACATGTATTTCAAATGGAAATACATATTTGTTTTCAGTCGAATTTAGAAATTTCTTTGATTTTTTCCTCATATTTTTAAGGATTACTAAATCATTAAGTCTCAATATTTTTTCAAAAAGTTTCGGACTACTTTTTATAACTCTTCCAAAGTTTAGTCCTAAAAATATATCCAAAAAATAATTTATTTCCTTTATTTTTTGTTTCTTATTTTTTTCACCTATCGCTCTTCTAGTTATAACTAAGTTTGCCTTCCCTGTAAAATATTGATTATTCTGATTCTCCTCATCGAAATTTTTTTCTTCTATGAGTTGCAAACCAAATCCCAAAGAACTTATTGCTCGTTCTTTTTCTATATTGTTAATATAGATTTCAACCATCGTAATTAGGATCTCTTCCAAATTTAAAATAGTGTCAAATGAAGTCATATTGTCTATTTTCAGATACATAGCATCTGGCATATATACATACCACTCACAACTTGGATTATTGTCTCCATTATTCAATGGTCTAAACTTAATGAAATTAGATTTACTTATCTCATATTTTTTCCGATTTTCGCTTGATGGGATTCTTCCTGTTATCTTTTTTTCATAAAATATCTCTTGTTCAAGAGCTATTTTTTTTCCAATGTAGTCTTTTCTTCTCTTTTCAAAAAATCCCATCTTCATGTCTCTGTCTCCTTCTAGAAATTAAATTTATTTGCACTATTTATTTTATCATGTTTTTCTTGAAAAATCAAGATATGCGTCTTTTCTTGGAAATCCATGTTCATCCTTCCATTTTTTTACTTTTTGTGATATAATTATAATGTTAAATTTCATGTGCCAATATAACTTTATATTAAGGAGATTCATTATGATCAAACAACACTATTATCCATTTCTGGTGATGCAACCCGATAATACTCCATTAGGTTTTATTTCAAATTGCTGTACTCTAGGAAATAATGACTTTAATTCACTTAATTCGACTATTTTTATAACAAAAGTAGTTGAGTATAACAGAAAGTCCCGCTCATATATTATTTTGGATAAACCATCAAATTGCACATTGTTAAAACAAACTATTTTTAATAATCTACAAGATTGTCAAACTGAATGTTTAAGGCTAAATATTCCAATTTTCAATAATATTTATGCTTTTGAAAGTCTTTTTAAAGAAAATCTTGTTTCATTACAATCACTAGAAGGATTATTACTAAAAAGCCATTTAACAAATAAGTTATATTGCATGAAAAAAGCTGATTAATTCAGCTTTTTCTTATTTTAATTATTTTATTCTTCAATATCCTCATCTTCATCGTCTGGTAATTCTTCACCTAAACTCTGTTCAAAAGCTTTTTTGAAATTTGCTCTTACTTTTTCTTCTATACTGTCTAATATTTCTTTATTTTCTCTTAAATATCTTTTAACATTTTCTCTTCCTTGTCCAATTCTATCTCCATCATAACTAAACCAAGAACCGGCTTTTTCTACTATTTCTAAGTTAACAGCCATATCTAATATATTACCTTCTTTAGAAATACCTTTTCCATACACAACATCAAATTCTGCTTCTCTAAATGGTGGTGCAACTTTATTTTTAATAACTTTTACACGAACTCTATTACCACTTACTTCTCCATCTTGTTTTATATTTTCAATTTTTCTAATATCCATTCTTACAGAAGCATAAAATTTTAACGCTCTACCTCCTGTTGTAGTTTCAGGATTCCCAAACATAACTCCAATTTTTTCTCTTAATTGATTTATAAAAATTATTACTGTCTTTGTTTTGTTTAGTGCTCCTGCTAATTTTCTTAAAGCTTGTGACATTAATCTAGCTTGAAGTCCCATATGAGAATCACCCATATCACCATCAATTTCTGCTTTTGGTACTAATGCTGCTACAGAGTCAACTACTATTACATCTAAAGCTCCACTTCTAACTAAACTCTCTGTTATTTCTAAAGCTTGTTCTCCTGTATCTGGTTGTGACACTATTAAATTTTCTATGTCAACACCTAATTTTCTAGCATATACCGGATCTAATGCGTGCTCTGCATCTATAAACGCTGCATCTCCACCCATCTTTTGTGCTTCTGCTACTATATGAAGTGCTAAAGTAGTTTTACCAGAAGATTCCGGACCATATACCTCTATAATTCTTCCTCTAGGTACTCCACCTATACCTAAAGCTATATCTAAACTCAAAGCTCCTGTCGGAATTGCTTCTATTTCCATTGCTTTAAAATTTCCTAATTTCATTACTGAACCTTTTCCAAATTGTTTTTCAATTTGACCCATTGCCATTTCTAGTGCTTTTCTTTTTTCTGCGTTATCGCTCATTTTATCCTCCTTATTTTTACTGAACTTTTGTTTGATATTCTTATTATATACCAAATATTTGTTTTGTCAATACAAATTCAAAAATATTTTTTATTTATACCATGTTTCTATTCCATAAAATTGATAGTACCAGTTTCCATATATATTTCCTGATAATTCACTATTATATGCAACTGTTTGCTTATTATTATATAGGCTTATATATGGTATTTCAGACTTATATGTATCATATAATGTTTTATATCTTTCTAATAAAATTTGTTCATCACTTGTATTTTTTACTTCTTTTAACATATTTAAAATTTGTTCATTATAGTAATTAGCATAATTATTTTCACCAAAAAATGATTCTAAACTTGGTGTTTGTGACATAATCATTGTAGCTAAACATATATCATAACTTTTTGCTTCTATTGCTTTCGAATAATCTTCATCACCAGCATATAATATATTTATTCTTATCCCTTGATTTTCCAATTGTGTTTTAATATTTTCAGCTACTGCAACTTTCGTTGCATCACTCGCTTTTATCAATAAATTCAATTCCAAATATTTAGTCGTATAATTTTCTGTTTTTTGCCACTTTGAATTTTTATATACCCAGCCATCTTCTAATAAAACTGATTTTGCTTGATTCAAATTATACTTACTACCTGAATCTTGCTCTTTTATTATCCAATTATTATTATCTAGAGGAAAGTCACTTTGTATAACTGTGTTGGCTAATACATTGTTAACTATGCTATTTATATCGATAGAGTATATTATCGCTTCTCTTACAGCCTGATTTGACAGTATTTGATTTTCATTATTTAATATTAAAAAAGTATGTTCTCTACCTGATGATATTTTTTCATTATACCCCAATTCTCCTATATATTCTTTAACATTTATATTTGATGTATTTATCATATCTATGTTTCCTAATTTAAAACTGTTATATACTTCATCAATAGTTGAATATAAGTTTATATTGATTTTATTTATTTTTAACTCAGTTTCTTTATTCCACCAATTAGTATTTTTTTCTAAAGTTAGATATGTTTGTTCGACTAAAGAAATTTTATACATCCCTGTACCTATTGGAGCAGAATTTTTGGAAGTAGTCAAAAAGTCTTCACCTGAATAATATTCTTTAGATAATATCGGAAAAGTTAAATAATATTCAAAAAATGGAACTTCATTTTTCAGATTGATTTTTATTGAATAATCATCTATAATCTCAACACTTGAAACTTCCTCTACATTATATGAATATGAAGTTGAGTATTGTTTTAACATATCTATTGTAAATTTAACGTCATATGCTGTGAATTTTTTTCCGTTTGACCACTTAACATTCTCTTTTAAATATATGATATACGACGTATCTGATTGTTTTGCCCATTCAGTAGCAAGAACTCCCTCTGCTTTATATTCTTCATTCAACATTATTAATGGTTCATATATTAATTTAGAAACATCATGTACATTTTTATTATTACTGATTAATGGATTAATTGTATCCAGACCTGCAATACCTATTTTAATCTCTGTTATTTGATTTTGTTCATTTGTCTTAGCTATATATTCTTCTTCTCGTTGCTTTACTTCTTCATTTTGTTTAATAACAAAAAAAGTTATTATTCCAAGAATTATAATAAAAAATATAAATAGCAATTTGGCTTTTCCTGATTTCATTTATACCTCTTTTTCATCTTTTATTTTAGTCTTTAACTTTTGTTTTCTTTTTCGTATTGATTTTATTTTTATTTTAATGGTAAATTTAGTGTATAATATTTGAATTAAAAAATCAAGCAACTTTGTTTTTTTAACAAAAAAACTATACAATTAATTGTATAGTTTTTAACTTTATATAATTAAGCTCTTGATTCAACAATTAATTTTATACCAGTTCTGTCTTCACCTTCTACTTCAACTTCTGCAAATGCTGGTATACATACTAAGTCAACTCCTGCTGGTGCAACGAATCCTCTAGCAATAGCTACTGCTTTAACAGCTTGATTTAAAGCTCCTGCTCCTATTGCCTGCATTTCTGCTTTCTTTGTTTCTTTTACCATCCCTGCTATAGCTCCTGCTACTGAATTTGGGTTTGATTTTGATGAAATTTTTAAAATTTCCATTTTCTTTTGCCTCCTATAATTTATTTGTTGTTACAACTTGTACTCTCTCATCTTACATTATTTGGAAATTATTGTAAAGGCTTTTGACTGGTTTTTTTATTTATTTCATCGCAATTTCAACGTTTTTTCGACATTTATTTTAAATTAACTCTTTTTATATCTATTACTTTATTTGTTGTATCATCTATATTAAATATCGCTCCATTAAATATAGAATGACCTTCTGCTATTTTATACCTTTCTGGTAATGTTGTTTCAAATCTTTTAATTGATGCTTCTATATTCATTCCTATAACTGAATGTTTTGGACCTGTCATTCCAATATCTGTTATATATCCGGTTCCTTTTGGTAATATTACCTCATCTGCTGTTTGTACATGTGTATGTGTACCATAAACTACAGTTACTCTTCCATCTAAATAATTAGCTAATGCTATTTTTTCAGCTGTTGCTTCTGCATGAAAATCAACTACTATTATATCAACTTTATTTTTAACTTCGTTAATTATGTCATTTACTACAGTAAATGGATTTTCTGATAATACATTCATATCTACTCGTCCAATTAAGTTTATTACACATATTTTCTTATTATTACATTCAAGAATCACATGACCTTTTCCTTGAACACCTTTTGAATAATTAGCTGGTCTAATTAATTGAGGATGATCTATAATTTTAAATATATCTCTTTTTGCCCATGTATGATTTCCCATTGTCACTACATTTACGTTTTGTTCTAATATATCTGAAAAGTTTTTTTCATTAATTCCCATTCCCTCTGCTGCATTTTCACCATTTACTATTATAAAATCTATTTTTTCTTTTTCTACAATTCCATTTATTCTTCTTTTTAATTCTTTAATTCCGTTATTACCGATTATATCTCCTACTACCAATATTTTCATTTTATTCCTTCTTTCTTTTTAAGATACTAATATCATACTACATACAACTGTATTTATCAATAATTTATGGTATTATTTACAGTTTAATTCTCTTGTTGTTTATATTATATATATTAATTAATCTTGATTTTGATTTTGATTTTGATTTTAGCTTTAATTTTAATTTTCCATATTATATTTTATTTTTTTCTCTTATATGTTTGACTCTTCCAAATTTAGGGAGTATAATACATATATATACATTATTTGTATATCGAAACAGAATTATAACATAAATTAATTTCAACTGAGTGCATTATGATTTTAACACAACCTGTTTCTCTACATCATTCTGAGAAGAGATACATTACTAAATTATATCATGATCATTCATAATTAATTTAATATACATTATTAAAATAGTATTAACAATCCTAATGCGTTTGATTTCATAGACAAATTGCATTTATATTATTTTAATATATACAAATCTCTTCTTTTGAATGTTTTGGATACAGCATATTTAAAAATAAAAAAAACCTAGTTAAATTTAAAATTTAACTAGGTTTTTAATTATTGTGTTATTTTTTTATTTTTCATTTTTATATATTTAATTGTTTACATTATACTGTTTATTTTAACTCGTACATATTATTTTGCAAAATCAGTTATTCTACTTTCTCTTATTAAATTGATTTTTATTTGTCCTGGATATTCCATTTCTTTCTCAATTTTATTTGCGATGTCTCTTGCTAATATAGTCATTTTATCATCTGATATTTTTTCAGGTTTTACAACAACCCTTACTTCTCTACCAGCTTGTATTGCAAATGATTTTTCAACACCTTCAAAAGAATCAGAAATTTGTTCTAAATTTTGTAATCTTTTAATATATGTTTCTAAAGTTTCTCTTCTAGCTCCTGGTCTCGAAGCTGATATAGCATCTGCTGCTTGTATTAAAACTGCTTCTAATGTTTGAGGTTCTACATCTCCATGGTGAGCATGAACTGCATTTATTACTTTTGTATTTTCTTTGTATTTTTGTAATATTTCCACACCAATTTCAACATGTGTTCCTTCCATATCATGGTCAAGAGCTTTTCCTATATCATGTAAAAGTCCTGCTCTACGTGCTATTTTAGGATCTAATCCTAATTCTTCTGCCATTATTCTTGCTAAATTTGATACTTCTATTGAATGATTAAGAACATTTTGTCCATAACTTGTTCTATATTTTAATTTACCAATTAATTTAATCAAGTCTGGATGCAATCCAATTACACCACTTTCAAGAACTGCTCTTTCTCCTTCGTCTTTAATTGTACTATCAATTTCTTCCTTAGCTTTTTCAACCATTTCTTCAATTTTTGCTGGATGTATTCTTCCATCATTAATTAGTTTTTCTAAAGCCAATTTTGCAACTTCTCTTCTTAACGGATCAAATCCAGATAATATAACAGCTTCTGGTGTATCATCTATAATTAAATCAATACCAGTTAATGTTTCTAACGCTTTTATATTTCTTCCTTCTCTACCTATAATTCTACCTTTCATATCATCATTTGGTAATGACACTATTGAAACTGTAGTTTCTTGTGAATGATCTGCTGCGCATTTTTGAACCGCATATGCTAATATTTCTTTAGCATTTTTTGTTGAATCTTCTTTAAATTTTTGATCTTTTTCTCTAATTATTGCTGCCTTTTCTGCTGTTAACTGTTTATCCAATTCACTAAGCAACATTTCTTTTGCTGTTTCGGCTGATAATCCAGATATTTTTTGTAATTCAATAATTTCTTGTTGATACATTTCGTTTAATTCTTGTTTTTGCTTTTCTATTGAATCAAATTCTTTCTCTAAATCTTTTTCTTTTCTTTCATAATTATCTGCTCTTTTTTCTAAGTTTTCTTCTTTTTGAATTATTCTTGATTCTTGTCTTTGAATTTCGCCTCTTCTCTCTTTAACCTCTTGATCTAACTCTTTTCTTGCATTCATGATTTCTTCTTTAGCTTTAAAGATTTCTGCTTTTTTCAAGTTTTCACCTTCTATTTTAGCTAATTCTACTACTCTTTTAGCTTCATTTTCTGCACCTTGGATTTTCGATTCTGCTACTTTTTTACGATAAATAGCACCAATCACAACCCCAATTGCTAGTGAGATTAATACAGAGACGATAATGACAATAATGATTACTATGTCCATTATATGCACCTCTTCCTTATTTAATTTTCAATGTTCGAATATAATATATATTTATCTATTTATTTAATTTTTAATATATTTTATCCTTCTATTATATTTTAACTTTATTATTGTAAACTGTCAAGCATTTTTAGGTAATTAAGAGAATATTGAAATATATGGAATTCATAATTTATACATTTAATTAAAACAAAATAAGACTAAAGCTTTTAAACTTTAGTCTTATTTTTTAATGACAATACTTCTTACATATATTTTTTTATTGCTTCAAGTATCTCTCCTTCAGCTGAAGTACCTACATTTCTAATTTTATAAAATCTGCCATTTTGATTTTTCCAATCAATTAAATCTTGAACCGTATTCATTCCTACAGCTCTTAATGCTTTATGTGTTTTTACCGATAATGCTAGGTCTTGTACCTTTATGTTTTCTGGTTTAACTAGTGGTTTTTTCATGATGTTCTCCTTTTGATTTAATCACATTTTTCGGATTTGTGTTTTTTAATAATATGAGTTGTCAATATCACCATTAGTAATATTAACGTTGCTATTGATGCCCGTAAAAGAGTAACTTGCTCAGTCACTTCTTTTATTCTTTCATTTTGTTTTGAAAGAATTTTTTTAATTGATTTTTTGTTTCCTTTCATTTTATTCCTCCTAATATTTATTTAAACCAACATTTGTTGTTGATTATTAGAGAAATCTATCTAAAATGCTTTTAGCATATGCATAATATTATATCACAATCTAAATTAATTGTATATACTTTTAACTATTGAATTATATGTATCTTTTAAGTAATTTTACTATTTCGCTGTTAACATCTATTGTCATATTATATAACGATAAAAAATTTTGTTTTCTTTCATAATATGATATAAGTTGTGCCAACATACATAAACCATTGGAACTCAAAATATCTTGAGTCTTTTTACTTAACTCTAAATCAGTTATTAAAATATCTGATTTTTCTATGCAATTTTTTATTTCTCTATTAATTTTTGTAATTTCATTTAAATATACTATTTTAGTTTTTAATAATATTTGTAATTGTTTTTTTTCTTCTACTGTTATTTTGTCATTTTTCATTTGCATACCCCTTATCATTTTACTAATATACCATAAATTAATTTTTAGGGCAATAACAAATCTAAATAAAAAAGATTGGAATTATCCAATCTTTTGCCCTGTTTTTTCTAAATATGATTCCGTAAACTCAACGAGTTGCTTACTTAAACCCTTATCAATACCTCTTATTCTATACTTAATATCTTCAACTTTACTGCACACAAAAGTTCCTCTTTCTAGATATATCCATATTACTTCCAAGAAATGTGTAATTCCTTTTCTTCTCAAAGGACTAGCAAATTTACCTGGTAAACCCACATCTGATAGTGATATGGTACTTTTATTAATTGAATGTTCTATAGGACCAATTGTCTCCATAATGTTCTGAATTTGTTTTTGAATTTCATAATATTCATTCTCTTTTTCTAGAATATATATTTTTTTCTCATTGTTGATGTATGGTTGTAAATAAGTTTTAATTTCTTCATCTGCACCTTTTCCAATATTACGTATGCGTGTAAAATCTCCTTTTTCTTGATATATTTCTATAGCATCTTGCAAAAAATTAATTTGTGCTTGCCTAAATGCTGTAGATATTCTTGCTGGAAAATTCAATTCTTTAATTGATATTGTTAATCTTGCTGAATCTTCTTTTAGTTTTTCAAGTTTCTCTACCTCGTCATTTTTCGCTTTAAGTAATAAATCATATTTTTCCTTGCTTATTACATTTATACTTCTTGTTTCCTTCATGTTGCTCTCCTTTGTTGTCTACAGGTTATAATTATGTTACCTTTAAATTATATCATACTTTAATACTATAATCAAATTTTTTATAACCCATAAATATAAATATGACATATATATCAATAAGATACATATATCATATTTTGTTTTTTCACATTTTAATATTTCAGTATTTCAGTATTTCAGTATTCTAAATTTTTATGGTTCAATTGTAGATACTATATTTTTTAAAACTACTATATTTTTTCAACATCAATTTTTAATGTTTCACCATTAATATTTGTTTCCTGATAATCTGTTCTATCTTCATTATATTTTATTTCTACAGATAATGTTTCAATTTTTATTTGTTCTTCATTATCTTTTATAACAATTTCTAAAACTTCATTTCCTGATACATATAATCGTATATTATCTAAAACTTCAAATCCTTTTTCTTTTCTCATGTTTTGTACTTTTGATAATATTTCTCTTACATAACCTTCTTTTTTAAGTTCTTCTGTTATATGTGTATCTAATACAACACCAATTTCACCTTCACCACTGAATGCAAAACCATCTTTACCTTGCATTGTTATTAATAATTTTTCAGAATCTAAAACAATTTCTTGATCCTCTATTAATATACTTTCATGTTTTCCAGATTTAATCTTATTTGCTAAATCCATTTGATTTTTCTTAGCTATTTCTTGCTTGATTCTAGGAATCAATTTACCATATTCTTTTCCAAGTACAGGTAAGTTTGGTTTAATTTCAAAATGAACATATGAACTCATTTCTGCACCTAACTCTATTTCTTTAACATTTAATTCTTCTTTTACAATACTTGAATAATACTCTGGTAATGTATTTACAGATATCAACATTTTAGAAAGTGGTTGTCTATTTTTCATATTCGCACCATTTCTAGCACTTCTTCCTAAATTAACAATTTTGTATGCTAAGTCCATTTCTGCTTCTAAACTAAGATCAATCTTATTTTCTTCAACTATTGGCCATTCACATAAGTGAACACTTTCACATTCGTTTTTACTAACACCAACAACTAAGTTTTGATAAATTTCTTCTGTTATAAACGGAACAAAAGGTGCCGCCACTTTTATAAGAGTTGTTAATACTTTATATAGTGTCATATATGCTCCTATTTTATCATCTGATAATTCTTGAGCCCAGAATCTTTCTCTATTTCTTCTTACATACCAATTCGATAATTCATCTGTAAATTCATCTATTGCAATTCCTGCATTTGTTATATCATATTTTTCTAATCTATTATCTACATCTTTTACTAATGTATTTAATTTAGATATTATCCATTTATCCATTATATTGTCTGATTCGAAATTCGCATATTTACTTGGATCAAATTTGTCAATATTCGCATATAAGACATAGAATGAATATACATTCCATAATGTACTTAAAAATCCTCTTTGACTTTCTTGTACATTTTCGATTGATAATCTTGATGATAACCAAGGCATACAACCTGTATAGAAGTACCATCTTGTACTATCAGCTCCAACTGAATCTAGTAATATTAGTGGATCAACTCCGTTTTTCTTAGATTTAGACATTTTTTGTCCTTTACCATCTAATACGTGACCTAAAACTATACAATTTTTAAAAGGTGTTTGATTAAATAATGCTGTACCAATTGCTGTTAATGTATAGAACCATCCTCTTGTTTGATCAATTGCTTCTGATATATATCCAGCTGGAAAATTATTTTCAAACATTTCTTTATTTTCAAAAGGATAGTGCCATTGTGCAAAAGGCATTGAACCTGAATCAAACCAACAATCTATAACTTCTTTAGTTCTAGTCATTTTCTTACCACATTTTGAACATTTTAAATGTACATTATCTATATATGGTTTATGAAGTTCTATTTCTTCTGGTACATCTATTCCTTTTTCTTTTAATTCTTCAATACTTCCAATACATTCAATATGATCACATTCTTCATCTTCACATTTCCAAATTGGAAGTGGTGTTCCCCAATATCTATCTCTAGAAATCCCCCAGTCAATTACATTTTCTAAGAATTTTCCAAATCTTCCTGTTTTTATTGTTTCTGGATACCAGTTAACTTTACTATTATTTTCAATTAAATTTTCTTTTAATTTACTCATTGCAACGAACCAGCTTTCTTTTGGGTAATATAATAAGGCTGTATCACATCTCCAACAATGTGGATATGAATGTAAATGTTTTTCTTTGCTAAATAACTTATTTTCTTCTTTTAACCATTTACAAATATCTTCATTACAATCTCTAACCATTCTTCCTGCCCAAGGTGTAACTTCTTCTACAAATTTTCCAGCTTTGTCTACTAAATTTATAAATGTAATTCCATTTTTCTTACAAGTTAAATTATCATCATCACCATATGCTGGTGCTAAATGAACTATACCTGTACCATCTTCTAAAGTTACGAAATCTCCATGTACTACTTCAAATGCTTTTCCTTCAACTTCTCCAAATGGTATTAATCTTTCATATTTAGTACCTAATAATTCTTGACCTTTAAATTCTGAAACTATTTCGAATTCTTTTTCTCCAATTACTTTACTTACTAATTCTTTAGCTAATATACAATTTTCAAATTTAGGTTCTTCCTCAGTTCCATTGTTTACTTTTACTTCTACGTAATCATATTTTTTGTTAACACAAAGAGCTAAATTTGATGGTAATGTCCATGGTGTTGTTGTCCACGCTAATATATATTTATCTTCATTTACAACTTTAAATTTAGCTATACATGTTAAATCTTTTACATCTTTATATCCTTGTGCTACTTCATGTGATGATAATGCTGTACCACATCTAGGGCAATATGGCATTACTTTATGTCCTTCATATAAAAGGTTTTTGTTGTGCATTTCTTTTAAAGCCCACCACACTGATTCTATATAGTTATTTTCGTATGTTATATATGGATTTTCCATATCAACCCAATATCCAACTTTCTCAGTCATTTCTTCCCATTTATGAACATACTTAAAAACACTTTCTTTACATTCCTTAACAAATGGCTCTACTCCATATTCTTCTATTTGTTCTTTTCCTGATATTCCTAATTTTTTTTCTATTTCAAGTTCAACTGGTAATCCATGTGTATCCCATCCAGCTTTTCTAATTACTTTGTACCCTTTCATTACTTTATATCTTGGTACTATATCTTTCATTACTCTTGTTATAATATGTCCTGCATGTGGCATTCCATTTGCTGTTGGTGGACCATCATAAAATGTAAAATATTCTTTACCTTCGTTTTGTTCAAAACTTTTTTTAATAATATTTTTTTCTTTCCAAACATTTGCAATTTCGCGTTCCATTCCAACAAAACCATTTTTTAGTTCTACTTTTTTATACATACAAACCTCCTATATTTAGTATAAAACAAAAAGCTATTCATCATAATATATATTTTCATATATATAGGACGAAATAGCTTTAATTTCCGTGGTACCACCTAATTTAATAAATATCAATAAATTGATTTTATTCTCTCATTATTCTTTAACGCAGATATACGATTATACTTAATTGAAACTCGAAACATTTCTTTCTGTATAATAACAACTAAGGTGATAATAACTAATTTTTACTTCCTAGATTCTCAGCTCCCTCTAGTTCTCTTTAAGATATTACATTAATTATATTGTCCTTGTTTTTGTTTTTTACTTATTTAACAATTATTATATCATATATTATATTTTTGTCAATTATATTTTATTCTTTTACCAGGAAAATATACCTTATAGATGTATAGTATATTCTTTGATATATTGAAAATCATATTTATGCAATTCTTCCAATCTTATATGATCATATTTTACATAATTTATTCTTTTTTAGTATTTTTTCCACTATTTATATCTTTACCACAAAAAAAAGAAACCTTAATAAGATTTCTTTTAATGTTATTTCGTCAGCTTTTACTCAATTGAATTTTTTCCAAATGCATATTTTTTTTCAATTTTCCATGTATATTCTGTTACACAATATTTCAGTTTACTATCCTCAAAGCAGAATGTGTTTACATCTTCATCCTTACTTTTAAGAATATTAAACGTTTTAAAAAATCTAGAATCACGCCTTAAGCAAAATTGTAAATCTTCTAAAAATTCAAAAACATCTTGTATCTCACTTACTTTTAGGTATACACTTCCATCTTTATAATTATCGGGATATTCCATTTTCAACCTTCCATTACTTAAAATCAGATCTAATACTATTCTAATATTTTTCATAATATTCCTCCTCTGTAATTAAGCTGACTTTTCAAAATTCAACATTACAAGTATACCACTTTTCCCTATTTTTGTAAATATATATTAGCTATTGTGCAAATATATATTAGCTATTATATATTTTATTAATATTTATTATAAATAACTATATATCCTAAAAATAAAAATAATTAAACAAAAGACATCAAATATTTAATGTCTTTTGTTCAGTTTTATTATTTATTAAATTTCAGTGTTTTAATTCTTTCTACTGCTTCTATTGTATTTTCTCTACTACCGAATGCTGTTAATCTAAAATATCCTTCTCCATTTGTTCCAAAACCTGAACCTGGTGTTCCTACTACATTAGCATTTTCTAATAAATAGTCAAAGAATTCCCATGATGTCATTCCATTAGGACATTCTAACCAAATATATGGTGAATTTTTACCACCTGTATATTTTATTCCTAATTCATCTAATCCTTTTGCAATTATTTTAGCATTTTCTTGATAGTACTTTATATTTTCTTTAACCTGTTTTTGTCCTTCTTCACTAAATACTGCTGCTGCTCCTACTTGTACTGGCCATGAAACTCCATTAAATTTACTAGATTGCCTTCTATACCATAATTTAAATATGTTTTTTCCTTCTCTTTCTAGTTCTTTTGGAATCACTGTATATCCACATCTAACTCCTGTAAATCCAGCAGTTTTAGATAATGAACACATTTCTATTGCACATGTTCTTGAACCTTCTATTTCAAATATTGACCTTGGTAAGTCTTCTGTAATAAATGCTTCGTATGCTGCATCATATATAATTATTGCATCATTTTTGTTTGCATAGTCAACCCAGATTTTTAATTGTTCTTTTGTATATGCTGTTCCTGTTGGATTATTTGGAGAACATAAATATATAATATCTGCTTTAACATTTTCTTCTGGCATTGACACAAAATTATTTTCTTTATTAGCATTTGAATATATTATTTTTCTTCCAGACATTATGTTTGTATCTACATACACAGGATATACTGGATCTGTTACTAATACAGTATTATCTTCTGAAAATATATCTCCTATGTTTCCACAATCTTCTTTTGCTCCATCATTAACCATTATTTCATCTGCACCAACTATTACTCCATAGCTTTTATAATACTCTGATATTGCTTTTCTTAAAAATTCATATCCTTCATAATCTGGATATCCTTTAAATGTTTCTGCATTTGCTAAATCGTCAACACCTTTTTTCATAGCATCAATTACTACTTTTGGAAGTGGTCTTGTAACATCTCCAATTCCCAATTTTATAACTTTTTTATCTGAATTTTTACTAGTATATTCTCCAACTCTTTTTGCTATTTCTGCAAATAAATAACTTGGTACTAATTTATCATAATTTGAATTTACTTTCATTTTAATTCCTCAGCTTTCTAATTTTATTTTTTTCTTTTTGTCTTTTCTTTTTATTTATTAATTTATTATGTTCTAACCACATAACTATTTTACTAAACTTCTATAGTTCCTTCAAATACATTATCCGCAGGTCCTGTCATAAATACTGTTTCATCTGTATATCTTATAACTAAATCTCCACCTTTTAATTTTATAGTTATATCTTCATTTCTTTTAGCTATTCCATTTTCAACTGCTGCAACTGCTACTGCACAAGCACCTGTACCACACGCAAGTGTTTCTCCACTTCCTCTTTCCCATACTCTCATCTTTATTGTTTTTTCATCTAATATTTCAACAAATTCCGTATTAATTCTTTCTGGAAACAATTTGTTATTTTCAAATTTTGGTCCGATTTTTTCTATCACAATATTATCTATATCTTTCATAAAAACAACTGCATGCGGGTTTCCCATTGACACACATGTCATTTTATATTTTTCATTATCTATTTCTATTTCTTCATTTATTATTTTATCTTTTTTAATATCTACTGGTATATTTATTGGGTTCAATTCTGCTTTTCCCATATCAACTCTTAAAGTTTTTACTATACCATTTTCTTTAAAAACTTTTAATGTTTTTACTCCACTTAATGTTTCTATAGTAACTTCTTCTTTTGATGTATCTACTAAGTTATAGTCGTATAAGAATTTACCTACACATCTAATACCATTTCCACACATCTTTCCTTCTGATCCATCTAGATTGAACATTCTCATTTTCGCATCTGCTATATCTGATGGGCAAACTAAAATTATTCCGTCTCCACCTATGCTAAAATTTCTGTCTGATAATTTTATACTTAATTCTGTAGGATTTTCTATTTCTTGTTCAAAACAATTAAAATATATATAATCATTTCCTGCTCCATGCATTTTGGTAAAATTATATTTCATCTTGTACCTCCTTACAAATAAGTATTTTTCTTTCTCCTTTTAAATTTTTCATAATATCACTCCTATATAAAGCTTATGCTTTGCTATATAATTTATAATAGTTAAATTAATTAATTCAAACTATTTTTGTATTATATCAGTTAAAGTTTTATATTGCAAGACTTCCAAAATTTCAATTAAATAAAAAACACACTTCATTATTAATTTTTAATAATATTGAAGCGTGTATATTTTATTTAAACAAATTTAGTTTTTTAGCTTAATTTTGCTAACATTTCTTTATATTTTTCTAATTTTATTTTTTCTTCTTCTATTTTAGATTGAGGTGCTTTATTTACAAACCCAGGATTTGATAACATTTTTTCACACCTTTGAATTTCTGATTCTAATTTTTTCTTCTCTGCATCAATTCTATTTTTCTCTTCTTCAAAGTCAATCAAATCTTCTGCTGGCATATACAATTCAATACCTTTATTTATAATGCTTATAACATTTTCAGGTATATTTTCTTTTTCCTTTTGAATAACAATTTCATTAGCAAAACCAAATTTAGTTAATATTTCTTTTGATTCTTCTAGTTGTTTTGTATATTTTTCTGTTATAAAAATTAATTTTGCTTTTTTGCTTGGATGTATATTTTTTTCATTCCTAATGTTTCTTATTGAAACTATCATTTCTTGTAAGTTTTTAATTAACTCTTCTTCTTTATCAAAATTCGCTTTTACTTGTTTTGGCCACTCTGAAACAATTAACTCTTTTTCATCATACTGTAATAGACTTGAATATATTTCAGTTGTAACAAACGGCATAAATGGATGTAGTAATTTTAATGATGTTCTAAACACATGATCTAATATAAATAATACAGATAATTTACTTTCTTTCTCAGTTGAATTTAATCTTATTTTAGAAATTTCAATATACCAATTACAAAAATCATCCCAAATAAATGTATATAATTTATCTAGTGCTGTACCTAAATCATAACTTTCTATATTATTAGTTACTTCACCTATTAGTTTGTTTAATTTTGAAATTATCCATTTATCTTCAATAGATAATAATTCTTCCGTATATACTTTTGTTTCAGAATTATATATTTTTTCACCATATTCAATTACTTCTTCGTCATTTTCTATATTCATACCAATAAATTTAGCTGCATTCCATATTTTATTTGCAAAATTTGATGCTTGATCTAATTTTTCTGGCATATACTTAATATCATTCCCTATTGTTGTTCCTGTTATTAATGAAAATCTCAAACTATCTGCACCATATTCTTTAATAACTTCTACTGGATCTATACCATTACCTAATGTTTTAGACATTTTTCTACCTTGTGAATCTCTTACAATTCCATGTATTAATATATCATTAAATGGTTTTTCATTCATAACTTCTAAACCAGAGAAAATCATTCTTGCTACCCAGAAGAATATTATATCATATGCTGTTACTAGCACATTTCCTGGATAAAACATTTTTAAATCTTCTGTTTCATTAGGCCAACCTAAAGTAGAAAAAGGCCATAATGCTGAACTAAACCATGTATCCAATACATCTTGTTCTTGTGTAAATTTACCACTTCCACATTTAGTACATTTTGTTGGAAGCTCTGTACCAACATGTATTTCATTACAAGAATCACAATAATATGCTGGTATTTGATGTCCCCACCATAATTGTCTAGATATACACCAATCTTGTATATTTTCCATCCAATTAAAATATGTTTTTTCATATCTTTTAGGAACAAATTTTATATTATCATTTTTTACATTTTTAATTGCTGGTTCTGCTAACTCTTTCATTTTAACAAACCATTGCTCTGATATTTTAGGTTCTATTTGATTTTTACATCTTTCACATTTTGAAACATTATGTGTATATTCTTCTTCTTTTTCTAATGCTCCTATTTCTTTTAATTTCAAAACAATTTGTTTTCTTGCATCTAATATATCCATTCCTTTATATTCTGATACTATATCTC
This sequence comes from uncultured Clostridium sp., assembly GCA_964370265.1. Taxonomy (GTDB): domain Bacteria; phylum Bacillota; class Clostridia; order TANB77; family CAG-508; genus CAG-269. Next base: position 129,930 of record CAYJIP010000002.1, read on the forward strand.
CCATTTTGAAATTTTCGTCAAATATATTTATTATAGGTAAATTGTTTCTCAATCCTGCTTGGTAATCATTTGCATCATGTGCTGGCGTAATTTTAACACAACCTGTTCCAAAGTCTTTTTCTACAAATGTATCTGCTATTATTGGAATTTCTTTATTCACTATTGGTAAAATACATTTTTCACCTACTAGATCAGTATATCTTTCATCATCCGGATGTACTGCTACTGCTGTATCACCTAACATAGTTTCTGGTCTAGTTGTTGCAACAACTATATATCTATCTTGGTCTTTTATTTTGTACTTAATGTGCCATAAATGCCCCGACTCTTCCTTGTATTCTACTTCTGCATCTGATACTGACGTATTACAATTTGTACACCAATTTACCATTCTTGTTCCTTTATATATCATTCCTTTATTATATAAATTAATAAATTGTTGCTCTACTGCTTTAGATAATTCATTATCTAGTGTAAATCGTTTTCTATCCCAATCACATGAACAACCTAATTTCATTTGTTGTGATTCTATTTCTCCACCATATTTATGAGTCCAATCCCAAGCTTCTTTTAAGAATTCTTCTCTTCCTATTTCATATTTTGTTTTACCTTCATTTTTCAACTTTTCAACAACTTTCATTTCAGTTGATATTGCGGCATGATCTGTACCTGGAAGCCATAATGTATTAAATCCTTGCATTCTTTTTGTTCTTATTAAAGCATCTTGTAATGCTGCATCTAAAGCATGCCCCATATGCAATTTACCAGTTACATTAGGTGGTGGCATCATTATTGTATAGCTTTCTTTTGTTTTATCCATACTAGGTTTAAATAACCCTTTTTCCATCCATGAAGAGTATATTCCATCTTCAAAATCTTGTGGATTAAATTTTTGATTCAATGTTTTTTTCATAAACATCCTCCTTTAATTTTATTATTTTTTTATTTGTTAATTTATTTGTTTTTATTTATTTGTCTTTTTTATTTATTTGTTTTTTTTATTTATTTGTTTGTTTTTATTTATTTGTTTTTTTTATTTATTTGTCTATATTTATTTGTTTTTATTATTTATTTGTTTTTATTATTTATTTGTCTATATTTATTTGTTTTTATTTTAATAAACAAAAAGACTCACCCTGAATAAGGGCGAATCTTTATAAATACGCGGTACCACCTTAATTATATATTTGCTTTTGAATTAAATATTTATACATTTAATCCCAAATATATATCTTAATACCTTTAACGCAGGCTGTACGTATAACTTACTTAATTTCAGTATATCAACTAAAAAAGCTACCTTCTATTTATCTTTTTGTTAAGAAGCTCTCAGCTTAAAACTTCTACTCTCTTATAACTAAGTATAAATATACTCCTCTTTTTTATTGTCTTTTCATTTTCATATATTATACACTCTTTTTATTAATTTGTCTATATTTTTTTATTCTTCTATATTTTCTTCATATACTTCTTGGTCGTAATCTGAAGGTATTTCAAATATATTTGTATCAACTTCTTCCTTGAATTCTACTTTTATTAATTCCTCATGTGTTTCTGTGATAGTTTTCATATATACCCAATTTCCATTTTCATCAAAGTAAAATCTTGTTTTTGCTGTTTCAAAAGCTCCTTCAAAATCTTTATTAAATGCTAATGTACTTGTTTTTTCATATTCGTCATATTCGTATATTTTACCATCAATAAATTCTTTTCCTTCTACATATGCATTTCCTGCTATTGCATCTACTTCAATTTGTATTTTTAACAATTCTGAAACATTGTTAATTTCATCAAATGTTTTTCTTTCATGATCTAATATATATGTTTTTCTATCTTTTATAATTCTATCATATGAATATGTATCTTCTGGTAATTTAGAACTCAAAAATGCCATATCATCAGTTTTAGCATAAAATTCTATATGATTATCTATTGTTAATGATACACTATATGTATCCATGTATAATATTTTTTCATAGAAACCTGCTAAATCTTCTTTTTCATTTGTTTTATTGAAAAAATATAAAAACACACTTAAACCAATTGCTAACACCAATAATATTACAGATATACTAGCAATAATTATTATTTTCTTTTTACTCATATTTATTCCTCTTTTTCCTTTATTTAAATTTATTATTTCATTATTTAGTTTAATTTATATACAATTAATCAGTTATATAAACTTAATCACCTAAATTAATACCTATTTCTCTTGCAGTTTTAACCAAATCATGATCCATTGTTACTTTTCTCAAGTTACTTTCTTCTGTGTTTCCAGAAACTGCTCCTAATTTAGTATTATTTCCTACAACATCCTCTAATGAAACCGAATCTAATTTACCATCCTTCAATACTGCTAATGTTCCAAATTTCCCTTGCATTGCAAGTTCCATAGCTTGTACTCCATATTTAGTTGATAAAACTCTATCATAAGCTGTAGGAGTACCTCCTCTTTGCATATATCCCAATGTTGTGTTTCTTGATTCTAATCCTGTTAATTCTTCTAATTTTCTAGCTACTCTATCTCCAATTCCACCTAATCTTGTATTGTCTACACCAGCTCCATTATTTCTAACATCTGCTACTACTATTTCTCCATCTTTTTCTATAGCACCTTCAGCTACGACTACTATACTAAATGTTTTTCCACGTTTTTTTCTATTTTCAACTTTTTCTGCTACTCTTTTTATATCAAATGGTATCTCCGGTATTAATGCAATATCTGCACCTCCAGCTATTGCTGATTCTAATGCTATCCATCCTGCATATCTTCCCATTACTTCTAATACCATTACTCTATGATGTGTTTCTCCTGTTGTATGAAGTCTATCTAAAGCTTCCATAGCAACTGATACTGCTGTATTATATCCAAATGTTATATCTGTACAAGCAACATCATTGTCTATTGTTTTAGGTACGCCAATAATATTTATACCTTTTGTTGCAAAATCTCTTGCTGACTTTTGTGTTCCATCTCCACCTAATGTAAATACACAGTCAAATCCAAATTCTTTTATATTTTTTACACACTCATCTGATAAATCTTGATATTCTGTTGTTCCATCTTCTTTAATAACTTTATAATTAAATACATTTGCATTTGTTGATGAACCAATTATTGATCCACCTTTATGCAATATTCCTCTTGCATCACCATCCATAGCTGTTGTCAATAACTTGAATTCTTTTTTTAGCAATCCATTATATCCATCTATTATTCCATAACATTCGATCCCATTATTCTCTGCTGTTTTAACAATTGCTCTTATTACTGCATTAAAACCAGATACATCTCCTCCATTAGCTAAAATTCCTACTTTTTTTAACATGTTTTCCTCCTAAATTGTTCATTTGTATTTTGATATCTTTATTATATCAATTTTTATATTTTTTACAACACTTTTCCGATTATTTTTAATATATTTCGCTCGACAAATTAATAAAAAGTAGTCATTTTTTTGCTAAATTAACTACTTCTTATTTTATTATTTAAATTTTTTATTTTTAATTGGTTAAATTTTTACTAGTTATATGTATATTTTCTATTTCCACTTGAAATTCTCGTGATATAATATTTTGTATTTGTGCAATTTCTTCTGGTTGAATATCACTACCTGAAACAATAATATTTACGCTATCTTCATTTACAAATATAACATTTTGCTCAAATCCTTTAATACTTATTAAATTTTCACAAATCATTATTTTATTTTTAACATCATTTATTTCTTCAATTTCTTCTGTGGCAATCTGCCTTTGTGGTTCTAAACTCATTTCTGAATTAAGTATATTTTCATAGTTTTCAATCATCTGAGAATATATAGTTTCTCTTTCTAGTTTAGATTTTTCAAAATATTCATCAGCAACAAAATTAGCGCTATTATTTACTTCTTGAATATTATTTTCTTTTACATTTTCTACTTCTCCTTCTTCTTGATTTCCACTACTTTCTTCAGTATTACTATTTTCTTGAGTATTACTATTTCCTTCTTCATGTATCTCTTCTTCATCTTCTATAACAACATCCGAACTATTTACAAGTTCTGCATCACCTATTTCTGCAACATCTATACCTTCCGCTTCTCCTCCCATTTCAATTTTCATAGCTGTTTCTAACGATTGATCAGTAATACTTGTCTGATAATTTAAATATCCTGCAGTAATTAACATAAGCACAATAACATAAATAATAATTTGATTTTTTTTGAATATTTTCAAAATATCTCTCCCTTCTTTTAATTCATTGTGAATACTTGTATTTTATGGGTAGGTAAACCTGTCACAGCTTCTACAGCCTGAATTATGTTATTTTTAATTGTAACATCACTTGCTCCTTTAGCAGTTATTATAGCACCTTCTATTTTGGGTTCTATTATTTTTTGAGTTACTGGTGTTTTTATTCCTGAATCTTCTTCATATATTACATCTTTTTGTGAATCTGTCTCCTCTATTTTTCTAACACCACCTGAATCGTCTGTTTCTTCTGTCATACTACTTGTGGTTGTTTCATTATACATAGCTATAACTTCTTCTGTTTCAGAATAACTTATATATACATCTGTTTCTCCAACTCCTTCTATTTTTGATAATATTTGTTTCAGTTTTTCTTCTGTTTCATTATATGTAATAGATGTGGATGCTGTTAATGCTTCTGAGTGAGCTAATTGTTTTCCATCATCAATTATCTTTTGATCTTCAACATCATTTCCTTCCCAAATTATATTTATTGCAAATACTGTTATTATTGCTATTATTATAAAAAATACTAAATTCTCTATTTTCTTTTTATCATTCCCTTTTTTATTATCCTTTTTATTATTTTCATTTTTTTCTGTCATTTTTTCTTTATTTCCATTTTTGCTATTACGTTTATCATTAAAAATATCTTCAAGGCTATCTTCACTTAACCCTTGATTTATATTTTTAGCCATACTTTTATTTGTATTTTTATAATCTTCTTCCTGCATTAATAATCTGTTATCTCTTTCAATTAAATTACTTCTTATATTAAAATATTCAATATCATTTTCTTCTGTTTTACTTACTCTATCCTCTCCAAAACTAAAAGTTTCATCATCAGTATATTCAATTAAAGCTTTAGTATTATTGTTTTTATCAATTTTTAGAAATCGTTTATCCTCTTTTCTCATACTCCAATTTAAAACTGCTAATTTATCTTTTAAATTTATTTTCAAATTTTCTTTTATACTTTCTTTTAATTTATCACTAAACATCTTTCATTCACCCCATATTCTTCTATTAAAAATTTCTTTATATTCTGAATGTCTATTTCTGAAATTGTACTTTCCTTTTCTTCTTCATTGTTATTTGAATCACTATTTCCAATTTCAACTTTTTTTATTTTATTTATCTCCTCTATTATAATATCTTCTGCCATATATTCATCTTCAATTTCAAATCCATCTATTTTTTCCAACTCTACTTTGATTAAACTTATTTCACTTTCTTTTTCAGCATCACCTAGTGTTACCTCCACATAACATTTTTCAACCTCATATCCTTGTCCTCCTAGTTTTTCTTCTACATCTTTTTCTATTTCTTCTATATATATTTCTTCAATTCTCTTATTCATTAATTCTTGATTTATTTCACTCGAATTTTCTGATAAGAGAATATCCCCTGAGGATGTTTCTATATTAATTTCTTCTAAGTCAAATATTTCTGTGTTGCTTACAAATGGTGAAATCATTACAAATAGAATGTATATTCCCATAACCATTTTAATATACTTTTTGTTTTTATTATTCGGTATTAACATTTCTAATATAGATACAACAACTATTCCTAGCGCTAAATTTTTTATCCACTCACTTAAAAATTCAATCATTACACTATCATGCCTTTCTTATATCATTTATTCTCAGTACATCATTCCTGCATTTGATATTTTAACAACAAGTGCTGTTCCTATGATTAAAAGAAATGCAATTGCACATAATATACCTAAGAGTATTTTAAATACATCTCCTATTTGACTTAATAGCTTTGTTATCTTACTATCTGCTATTGGTTCTATTATTGTAGCTAATAGGCTATATGAAACACTTATTATTCCTAATTTAATAATTGGCATGATAGATATACCAATTATTAAGATTACGCCTACAAATCCAACTGCATTTTTAAGTATTAATCCTGATCCAAGCACCGTATCTACAACATCACCTAAAATCTTTCCTACAACTGGAATGCTTGAGCTAACTACTGATTTAGTCGCTTTAGCTGTTATCCCATCTATTGTACTCCCTAAGCTCCCTTGTAAAGATACTACACTAGTAAATACTGTTAATATAATACCTAAAAACCATACAATACCTGATTTTAAGAATTTTGATAAACTATCAATTTGTACTCTATCTGATAATTTAGATATTATAACTAAAGTTGTATATACTAATACTAATGGGATTATTACTACTTGTATTGCATTACCTATAAAGTTTATTAAAAATAGCATTATTGGTTCTATTATTGTACTTGTTGTTATACTTCCGGTATAAAGCATCAAGGTTATTAATAAAGGGACTAATAAATTTATAAATCCTACTAAATTCGAAACTGTATCTTCTACCATTTTAACAATATCAGCAAAATTCCCCATGATAATTGTTATTATTAATATGTATTGTACATAATATATCATTTTTGAAATTCCATCATTTTCTAATGAGTCACTTATAGCTTTTAAAATACTGTGTATTATAACTATTACTAATATACTAAGTACTACTCTTAAGCTATCTAATACATCTGGTAATATTAATTCCAATATTCTAAATATAATTGTTTGATTGTCTGTTTGTCCTGCTACAGCATCAACAAATATCTGATTAATATCAATACCTTCAAAAAAATCTCCTGTATATTTTTCAGCTTCCTCTAGAAAATCGTATATTTCTACATCTTCTTCTACTCCATTTATATCCAAATCTGAGTCTATATAATTTGCTGATGATATATTTAATACATTAGAAAAATGATTAGTTATATTTGGCAATATATTTGCAAGTATTGTTGATATATTAGGTGGTATTACTGTATATATTAATATATTAATAATAATATACATAGATAGGATTATACTTATTCTTTTAATTATATTAATTATTTTTTTCATATAATTCCTTTCTATACTTCAATATTAGGTAGGCAATATTTCTAATATTATTTCTAGTAAACTTGATATTATGGGCACAGATAATGATATTATTATTATTTTACTACCAATTTCTATTTTACTTGCAATTGCTGCTTCACCTGAATCTTTACATATACTTACTGCAAATTCAGCTAAAAAAGCTATTCCTGTTATTTTTAATAGGACTGATAAAAAGCTATTATTAATAGTTGTCTTATTTGATATCGATTGTAATAAAGATATTATTCCTGTTAATTCATCTAGTACTAAAAATATTATTAAAATACCTGCTATTATACTTAGATATATCGCAAATTCAGGCTTATACTTTTTCAAAACAATAATCATTATTACTGCTGTAAAACCAATACCTATAATTTTAATTATTTCTAAATCCATATTCACTACCTATAAGTTAAATATTGTTCTAACTGTATCAAATAGTGTACTTATTTCTTGTATTACCATTGTAAGTACAATTATCAGACCTCCAAGTGTTGTCATCATTGCTTGATCTTCTCTTCCCGCTCTAACTAACACTTGATGCAATACTGCTACCAAAATACCAATTGCGGCTATTTTAAACAATAAATCAATATCCATTTTACTCCCCTTTCTTTTATGCTAATATTATTGCAATGGCAATACCTATTGTCACACCTAATTTACTATATAGTTTTTGATTTTTATTTTTCTCTAATATTGCTTCATTAATCTGTTTATCTAAAAAAGTTTGCGTTATTTTAATCTGACTAATTTGTCCTTCAATGTCTGTTTGTCCTAAAAGTTTTCCTAATGATGATATAGCATTCTTATCTTCTTTATTAAGATTGCATTCAATATGTTTTACTGAATGTTCCCATGCTGTACTTGCAGGCATTATTTGCATTTTTTCATATGCTTGATGAAATATTCTATTTGTATTTACATTCATCATATTACTTATTTCTTTAAAAATTTGTGGTATAGGTTCATATGTAAATTTTATTTTTGTTTCTAATATATTTAATGCACTTTTCATATTTTCAAGTTCACTTAATCTATTTATATATTTTTTAGATAAAAGTTGTCCTATTAATATACAAGAAATAAAGACTGAACCTATTATTATATATTTTATATATACCATTTTTTCACCTTCTTTCTTTATTATATAAATATTACCTTTTCTATTTGTTTTGTTTCTATTAAATAATTAATTTGTAAATTACTTTTTACATCTTCTAATGTCTTTCCATGCATTGTAAATACTCCTTTTACACCTGCCGATATTGCTTGTCCTATTGCTTCTACATCTTCTTTAGTCCCAATTTCGTCACAAGCTATTATCTGAGGTGCCATTGACCTTATTAACATTTTCATACCTTGTGCCTTAGAAATATTTTCTATTACATCTGTCCTTATTCCTAAATCATTTTGAGGCACTCCTTTATGCATTGCAGCTAATTCTCCTCTTTCATCTATAACTCCACAAGTTTTTCCTGAAAAAGCAATTCCTTCTATTCCATTACTTAATTTTCTAATTATGTCTCGTAATATTGTTGTTTTTCCTTTCCCTGGAGGTGAAACAATCAGTGTTGTATATATAGTGTCATTTTTTCTATCTATAATATCTTTAATTATTTTATTACTACAATCTAATACTTGCCTTGCTATACGAAAATTTAAACTTGTTACATATTTAATATTTATGACTTTATTATCTTCAATGACTGCTGTTCCTGTTATCCCAATTCTATGGCCACCTTTAATTGTTATAAAACCATTACATATTTGACTTCGATATGCATATATTGAATTCTCACATAATCTTTCAACTATTTGTAATATTTCGGCATTAGTTATGTTATGTTCTATTACAATATCTGAATTTCTAGTTTTGAGTATTATAGGTTTTTCTGCCCTTATCCTTATTTCTTCTAAATCTTCCATTATTTTCTGACTTTGTATAATTGAATTCCTAATTAACATATATATACTGTTAGGAAAATATTCTAATATATTAATAATATTTTTATTCATAAAACCTCCAAAAAAAGAGACATACATATAGCTTGTTTACTATATTGTATGTCCCTATTTTTATTTTAGAACTTATATTTTTATTTTTATTATATTTTATTTTTATTATATTTTATTTCCATAAAATATTTATTCAGTTTCTTGAGTCTCTTCCACAGGTTTCACAGTTATTACTACTCGATATATTTGACCTGTTTCTTGATCCTTTTCAAACCCAACTTTATATATTGTTTCTGTAATTATTTTATTTTTTAATTGGTCTATTGTCTCATCTGTTATTATATATTCTTCACCTTCTAAACTTAGTTCAGAAACTTTTAACTCTTGATTATTTAAATTTAATTCTTTTATTTCTGTAAATAATCCTTTTACAGTAACACCTGGTGAATTTGTGCTTTCATATACTTCTAATTCTTTATTGAAATCTGAAATACTTTGTAATTCCGGTGTATCTTCAGTATTTTCATTATTAATATCTTCTTCTAATTTATCATTACCTTCTTCTACATCTTCAGAATTTTCATTATCTAATTTTTTTAATTCTGAAAAATCATTCAATATGTTAGACATTATTGTTAAAGGATCTGTTTCTTTTCCTAATTCGATCATATTTTTTTCACTAACAGCTTTTAATCTATCTTCTACTGTTTGTAAAAATGGATTTACGACATCTAATTCTCTTTCATTTAAAAACAAAGCATTTTCGTTTGTAAATTCTATAAATTTATCAGTAGACTCTACAAAATTTATTTTTTCTTCTATTTTAATTTCTAAATTCTGGTTATTTATATTATCTATATATTCAATATTTATTTTTTCAGTAATTTCATTCCCACTTGTTATACTTCTATATTCTTTTGAAATTAAAATATCATATTTATCTAAATCTTTCAAATTATATATGTATTTAGGATTTTGTGTATCTGTTACTTTTTCAAAACTTATTATTTTAGATGTATCTAGAGTCATTTTTAATTTAGATAATTCCTCTTCACTAAAATATATTCTTAATTCTACATTTTTATCTGAATCTTTTTCTATATCAATATCAAATAGTTCAATAATATTAAAACATGATAACCACTCAATAGTATTTTGATTAATATCATTATTTTCTTGATTTAATCCATTTAATGTATTTATCATTTCTGCAATTTCTTTTATTGAAACATTTACTATTAATACATCACTATTTTCAACTTCTTCTGCAATATATTTATCATCAGGTATGAATTGTTTCATAGTTTCAAAATACATTTCATTAATTTCAGTAAAATTCACATTTTCTACTTCTAATATTTTAGTAAAGTTTTCTATATTTTCCAATATAGCTTTAACATTGTTAACATCATCATATTCAGCTATTTTTTCTTCATTAGATACAATATATTTACTTGTCAACACATCTGATTGAATTCCTATTAATTCTTGATTTTGTGCATAACTTAGTTTCAGATTAACATTGTCTGAATAATTAATTACTATATCTTGATATGCCTTATTATCTGACTCATTCTTAACTCCATCAAGATCAATTACAATATTTTCTTTTTCTCCATCTACATCCATATCTATATCAATTGATGACATACTTGTATATGTATTATTTTGTTTTTTATCTAAATACTCACTCAAATTACTATCAATAAATTTGCTTTCTTCTGTTGTTAAATATACTAATTTATCAAAAAATATTTCTTCTTTATTTTTGAACAGATCTGTATTAATATTAAAATACATCAATAAAGAAAGTGTCACAAATATTACGATTAATATTATTAATATTATAACTAAAATTATATTGGCTTTTTTACTCATATTCTTCTCCCAATTATTTTATTCACAATTATGATACACATTTAAGACATCATCTAATTCATCTAATTTATCTGTCAATTTTTCTAGTTTTTCCATGTCTGCTTCATTTAATTTAACAGTTACTGTTGGTATCATTTGTATTGTTGCTTCTAAAAATTCTATTCCTTTATTTTCTAATTCATCTCTTATATTTGAAAAATCTTTTACACTTGTTGTAATCTGATAAATTTCTTCTATTATTTCAAAATCTTCTGCACCTAGTTCTAATACTTCTAACATAAATTCTTCTTCATCTATTTTAATTGTTTCTTTTTCTATAACGATTATTCCTTTTTTGTCAAACATATATGATACACATCCTGATGTACCTAAATTACCTCCTGATTTATCAAATGCATGCCTTACTTCTGCAGCTGTTCTATTTTTATTATCTGTTGATGCTTCAACAATTAACGCAACACCATTTGGTCCATATCCTTCATAAACTATATCTTCGTAGTTCTCTGCATCTCCTGCTCCTACTGCTTTTTTTATAGCGTTATTGATTGTATCATTTGACATATTTGCTGATTTTGCTTTTGATATTACATCTTTTAATTTTGCATTTCCTGATGGGTCTGGTCCTCCTTGTTTTACTGCAACAAATATTTCTCTTCCTAATTTAGTGAATATCTTCCCTCTTGCTGCATCTACTTTTGTTTTTCTTGCTAATATATTCTTCCATTTTGAATGTCCTGCCATGACTTCCTCCTTATTATGGTTTATCTATATAAAATTATATCACAATGATTTTATTTTGTGAACAATTTATTTAAAATAAAAATACCAAACCTATTAGGTTTGGTATCTAAATTTATATTATTCAAGTTAAAATGTTAGTTCTTATTTTTTTGCTTCAAGATTATTTTTCTGATCATAACTTTTATTCTTCAAATTCTTTTTTTATTCTTAAGAACCTGAGAAAAGATTAATATTTAGAACAGTATTGAATCTATCTATTATTTGATTCAATATAGCTTGAACTTTTTCTAACTTTTCTGGCTCAATCTTTTTTGTAAACTCATCATAACAACCTACATACAATGTATTTAAATTGATTTGTTCAATTGAAAAACCATTTCCTTTTACATCTAAAAGTTCAATACTATTTTGTTCATCGTGTGTATATTTAAAATTCAACCCATCTTCTAATTGTTGTATTTCTCCATCTTTTTCCAATGTTAATACTTCAATTTCAAATGTATTTTGTCCACAATTAGATGAACTATTAAATTCACAGAAAATATCTTTTGATACTATTTTAATATTTGGAGAATCTATTGGGTTTGAAATAGAAATTTGAAAATCATTATTCAACTCTTTTAATTTCCATTTTTTCACTTCCATGGTATTTTTTATCCAAGTTATTGATTTTTTCAATTCATCTGGTATTACAACTTCTTTTTTATTTATTGAATTAAAAAAATCATTGTAAATAGATAGATACTTCTCTATTGGATCCCATTGTTCTTCTCCATCACCAAGAACTTTTATAGCTATAATTAGTGCTACTAAAGAAGTAATTTCACCGTTTTCAGTTACTTTTTCAACAAACCGTGTTCTAGGGTCACCTTCTAATTTTTTATTAATTTCTTGAATTGATTGATAAATTGTTTTACCAAGTTCTGCTCCTTCTGAAAATTCGTATTTAGAATCTCTTAGAATATATACTTTATTATCCTGATAGCCTAGTTTTAAAACAATTCCATTATTAAAAGCAATTAGCTCGTTAAATGCATTCAAACTTAGGCTCTCTAATACTTTTTCCCATTCCAATTTAGAAATTCCTAATCCAGTATTTCCTCTGTTTTTCATAATGTACCTCCAATGTTGTCTAATAATATAAATTTAATATCTAATGATATTATGGGATAATAATAGCATATTTTATGTAAATTTGCAACATTATTCTTCCATTTCAAAGATTTTATATGAATAATATATATTTTATTAAAAATACCAAACCTATTAGGTTTGGTATCTAAATTTATATTCTATTCATCTTAGTGTTCTAATAACTGGCTAAATACTTTTCGAGCTATTCTATCTCTTCTTTACTTTTTTATAAAGAGATTTATATCCAGACTGTGTTAACTCTGTTCACTATTTTATCAAGTATCTCCGTTATTTTTTCTAAATCCTCTTCCGAAATCCTTTTACGGAAACAACTAGAGTAATCTGTGTATAAAGTCTTTAAATTAACTTTACTAATCGAAAATTCTTTTTCTTTAACTTCAATAAATTCCATATCATCATGTAAATTATATGTATATTTACATTCTAATGTATGGTCTAATTCAACTATAGCTCCTTCTTTTTCTACTGTCATCACTTCGATTTTAAAATTTTTTTCTACATGACTTCTACTAAATTCCACAAAAATATCTTCTGTCATAACTTTTATGATTGGGTACTCTGCTGATCCTGAAATATTAACATGAAAATCATTACTTAATTCTGTTAATTTCCAATCTTTAACTTTTAACATTTTTCTTATCCATGCAATTGCATTTTCTAATTGTGCTGGCAAAATCTCTTTCGTTTCAGTTATATCAGCGAAAAAATCATTATATATTGCTAAATATTGCTCTACTGCATCATAATGTGATTTTTCTTCATCAAGTGTTTTTATAGCTACAATTAGCGCTATTATGGAATTAATTTTGCCTTTCTCTGTTACCTTGTCAACAAACTGTGTTCTTTCATCACTTTCTAATTCTTTATTAATTTCTTGGATTAATTGATGAATTGTTTTGCCTATCACAGAATTTTCCAAAAGTTCATATTCTGAATCCCGCTTGATTTCGATATTCCCTTCTTCTGAATCAAAATTCAAGATTATTCCATTTTGTAAAGTTATTTGGTCTTTATTACTTTCGTAATGAAATCTTTCTTGTGTTTTTTTAAATTCTAAATGAGAAATTTCAGGTTTTACTATTTTTTCCTTTTTCATAATGTACCTCCAATGTTGTCTAATAATATAAATTTAATATCTAATGATATTATGGCATAATAATACTATACTTTATGTTAATTGTCAACAATATCTTTGTATTTTCAATAGTTTTATGAGGATAGCATATCTATTAATTAGATGTGTTGCTAAAATTATAAAAGATGCATAACTAATGTTAGGAATTATTTTCCTCTACATTTATTATGCATCTTTTATTCTATTTATTTATTTATTTATTTATACAATATATTATCCTTTTATTATATAGTAATTATTCTGTTCTTAATGCTTCAACTGGATCTTTTTTACTAGCCATACTAGCTGGTATTAATCCTGATAACATTGTTAATATCATATTAATTACTACTAATATAATCCCTGCATTTAATGGTACCATAGCTGTTACTTCGACTCCACCTGTTACTGCAAATATTATTATATTTACTGGTATTGTTATTAATACTGTTATCCCAATTCCTAGTAATCCTGATATTAATCCAATAATAAATGTTTCTGCATTGAATACTCTTGAAATGTCTTTTTTAGAAGCTCCTATAGCTCTTAAAATTCCTATTTCTTTCGTTCTTTCTAATACTGAAATATATGTTATTATACCTATCATTATTGAAGAAACTATTAATGAAATCATAACAAATGCAATTAATACATAACTAATTGTATCTATAATTTGACTTATAGATGACATCATTACACCTATTAAATCTGTGTAATTTATTACATTAGCTTCATTTCCATTATCCCTTTGTTTTTGATTATAATTATCTATTGCTTCAATCATTAAATCTTTAGATTCAAAATCTTTTGGATATAGACTAATACTTGATGGCTTATCTAAGTCTATTGCTCCTATTTTTTCTAAGTTACCTTCATATGATGCGTTTTCACTTTGTGTAAATGATTGCATCATCGCTGAAATTTCTTCAGGTGATAACTGACTCATTGCCATTTGTTGTTCTGGAGATAATTGCTCCATATTAAATTCTCCTGTTGTCTCTTTAAACTCTACTCCTGTAAATACATCTATTTCTGGATTAGATTTTTGTTGTTTAGCTATTTCACTTTCATTTGACATATTAACTATATGTGTTATTAAATCTTTCGTATATAGGATTGCTCCTTGTGTTCCAGCTGCTGTACTTTGATCATTTTGTTTAACAATTCCTACTACTTTTAATTCTTCTGCTTCTGCTATTTGAGTTTTTATAAATTCTGAATCATTGCTTTTATCTAACCACAATCCATTTTGATTATCATAGTAATCTGAAGGCAATAGAAGTTTAAATGATTGATTTAACAGTTCTTCGTAAGTATACGATGTCATCTCATCTTCTACTACTTCTTCACCATTTAATATTTTTGCATATGTTTCTTCTAATTGTTCTTGATCTTTTAACCCTAAAGAATATAGAGTGTAATCTGTTATTTGATTATTTTCATCGACTAATAACACAACTTCATTGTATGCTGTCGGCCATGTACCTACTAATACATCATACATAGATTCATTTAATTCTTGATTATCCATCATTTCTGTCCATGTATCACTATTTATCATCATTGGCATTGACATACTCGGCATACCTGACATACCTGACATTCCTGTCCCTTGATCTGTACTCAATACATCCATAACTGTACTTGGATTAACTTGAACAATACCATTTGTTGTATCTGCTTTATATACATTTAATGTTATATCATAATTATAATCTACGGCATTTGTATATTTAGTTATTTCGCTATCTGGATTGTCTAATTCTTTTTTGAATTCTTCTAAATTGTTACTTGATATTTTTGTTGAAACCGTAGACATCATTCCATTCATAATATCTGAAGAATATATTTTTCCTTCTTCTTGTTCAAATTCTTCTGGGTTTAATTGTCCCATCATAGATTGCATCATACTTGTCATATCAATGCTTTCTTCTTCTACTGTTATCGGATATGATGATAATGTTTCTTCTTCTACTTTATCAATATAGTTTTGTACACCAGTAGAAATTGCTAAAATTAATGCAATTCCTATTATACCTATACTACCTGCAAAAGATGTTAAAAAAGTTCTTCCTTTTTTGGTTAATAAATTATTCAAACTCAATCTAAGTGCTGTGAAAAATTTCATTGATGTTCTTCCACTTTTAGGCTCTTTATTTATATCAGATTCATCTGGAGTAACTGGTTTTGAATCATCTATAATGACACCATCTAATATTTTAACTATTCTTGATGAATATTTTTCAGCTAATTCTGGGTTATGTGTTACCATAATTATTAGTTTATCTTTAGAAATTTCTTTTAAAATTTCCATTATTTGCACACTTGTTTTTGTATCTAGTGCTCCTGTTGGTTCGTCTGCTAGTATTATATCTGGGTCATTTACTAATGCTCTTGCTATAGCAACTCTTTGCATTTGTCCACCTGATAATTGATTTGGTTTTTTATGTATTTGATCTTTTAAACCAACATCTTCTAACGCTTTAATTGCTCTTTGTTTTCTTTCTTTTTTAGATATCCCTGATATTGTTAATGCTAATTCAACATTTGATAATACTGATTGATGTGAAATTAAATTATAACTTTGAAATACAAATCCTATTGAATAATTTCTATATGCATCCCAATCTTTATCTTTAAAATCTTTTGTTGATTTTCCATTTATTATTAAATCTCCAGAAGTATATCTATCTAGACCTCCTACTATATTTAACATTGTTGTTTTACCACAACCACTTTGGCCTAATATTGAAACAAACTCATTTTTTCTAAATTCTATGTTAATTCCTTTTAAAGCATCAACCTCTATTCCATTGGTCACATATTTCTTAATAATGTTTTCTAATTTTAACATTTAATTTTTTCCTCCTTAATTTTTACCAAACAATTTATTAAACAGCCCAGTATCATTTTCATGTTTAGCTCTTTTTTCTCGTTTGGCTTTCTTTTTCCCCTCTTTGTTTCTTGACTGTTTTCTTGCATTTTCTAAGATAGCTTCAATATCATCTTCAATGTCATCTATGTTACCTAAATTTTCTTCATAATCCTCTAATTCGTCGTAATCTTCTTCTTCATAATCTTCTTCTATCTCATATTCGATTTCATCTGAATCATCATTTTCATCATCTTCTAACTCATCTTTATAGTCGTCAAATTCAAACTTAAAGTCTGATTCATATTCATCATCATCGTATTCATCGGTATATTCATAATCATCATCTGAATTATTTAGAATATCTTCAATCGATTGTAAATATTTTTCTTTTTCCTCTTCATCTGTTAATACTATTTTTTCTGCAATTTCTTTTACTTCTTCTTTTTCTTCATATTCGTTTCTTTTACTTTTATATTTAACATATTCATTTGTATCCTCATCATCAAAATCGAAATTAAATTCTTGTACCTTTTGTTTATAGTCTGATAAATCTTTTCCATATTCATTTGTAACTATATCATCAAATATTGTATATATATTTTTTATACCTTCTATTCTCCAGTAGCTCGAATTTATTACAGTAGCTAAATTTGTTTTAATAGTTGTAACTTCTTGTTCAAAATTTTTCTCTTTATCTTCAATATTTTGCAAATATGTATTATTATATAATTCATCATATGCTTTTTTAGTTGATTTACTAGCAATTTCTCTCATTAATAAATCATATAATTTGTTTACTTGCATCATATCTAGTTCAAAATTACTGTATGCATCTTCCATTAATTTTTTATGCGCTTTTTGACCACTTATTGCTGACATTCTTTCATAGTCTAAAAAACTAGCAATATAATCTTTTTGTGCTTCAAAAAATTTATTTTTCGCTCCAACATCTCTAATGATTTTTTTGTATTTATCTAATTTTAAGTTTTCATTGTCTATTTCTGACAAGATTTTTTTTGTTCTTTCATATATTAATATATATGATTCAATTTCTCTTTCTGAAATGTCCATTCTAACTTTAATTACTTTTTTAATTACATTTTCATCAAACTTAACTTTTTCATTTTTTCCGTTTTTAACCATGATTTGTAATAATTCATTTTTTATATATTCTTTATCTGAATTTAAAAATTCTTTTAAAGTTTTAATAGTTTTAACGTCAATACTATTGAATTTTTGTGCTGCACCTTTAATAAATTCAATATGTCTAGCCTCAGTAATTCTTCTTGTTTTTTCACATTTATTTCTTTCTCTTTGTCTTATACCAAAATCATCAAGATTTTTAATAAATTCTTTTCTCAATTCTACTAATTCTAAATTATTTCTTTCTAATACTTTTTCTATTTTCAAAAATTTATTTTCTAAAACTCTTGCTTCTTCGCCTAAATCTGAAAACAAAGATGATCTAACTTCTTCTAATTTTTGATTTTCATCTATTAATTTAGATTGTTTTTTTTGCATAAATTCAATTTCTGCAACTGTAGTATCAAATTCTTCAATTATTCTTGATTCCTCAATTGTAACATCTTGAAATTCTTCTACTTCATTCACTATCTCTGAGAAATTCATATAATTTTGTTCTATTATATTATCATCTTTAAGCTCCAATATCTTTTGTAAATATCTTTCTAAAACAATTATACTTCTTTCATACATTTTCTATTCCCCCAAATTTAACTAATATATCTACATATTTTCTACATCTAAAATAAATTCTAAAATTTCTTTTGATAAAATTTCTTCTACTTTTGTATAACTATGATCTGCTCCATCTATGTAATTAATATTTTTAAATTCATTAGAAATTTGCTGATTCAATATGTTTACTAGATCTTCTGCTTTTTGCAATATAAATTCATTTACATTTCCCCATCTCATGAATAATGGAGTTTTTATATTATTTAGAATTTTCAATTCAGAATCTCTTCCAAATCCTGCAAAATCAATTTCATGATTATCTCTTAAATACCTCAAAAATGACTTTACACATATAGGATGTAAAAAAGACTGAATAGGCATCATTTCATAAAATTTAGCTTGCTTTTCTTTTTCTAATGCATATTCCATATATTTATTCACATTTTCTCTCATATATACTTTAAATGCTTTTGGTAAATCAATTAAAGATAATAGACAAATACCTTTTATTTCTTCCAATACAGGGCTTTGCTCTTCTTTTAATCTGTTATAAGTATATACAATTTTTGTTGCTCCTAAACTATGTCCTACTAAATATATTTTTTTATAACCTAATTTTTTCATTTCCAATATTGATCCTACAATATCTTCATAACCGTTTAACACATCTTCATATGCTGTACCACCTAATTGCTTTTCGCCTTTTTTATCAATATATTTTACAATTTCACTTCCTCTTGTATTAAAAGCAAAAAAATCTATATTGTTTCCTATAGCCATTTTAGCTACTTCATTTTCTCTTTTTTTTAAGCAATTGCTAGCCATACCATGTATTGATATTATCACACTTTTAGTATCATTTTCACATTTATATATAAATCCTGTTAAAGATACATTATCAACTGATTGAAAATCTATTTTTTCCATTATAACTGCACCATCCTTACAGTCGCTATTATATAATTGATTTACAGAAAAGTAAAGATTTTTATGTGATTTTCACACATTTTTCACATACATATTTTCGTCTTTTTTAATATATTATTTTAATATTTTATTTTAATATCAAAAATATTGACATAAATAAAAACTGAAGGTAAACCTTCAGTTTTTTCAGTAAACATATAAGCCGGGTTCTGTTATTTCAAATAGTCATTTATCTAGAATATATATTACTATATATTTCAAGCCACTCAACTCAGAAGTTGCTAGAGCAAGCTTAATCTTCTTTTTAGGTGTTGCTCCAAATGGGGTTTACATTGACCTTCTATGTCACCATATCAGCGGTAAGCTCTTACCTCACCTTTTCACCCTTACCAAATATTTCTATCTGGCGGTTATTTTCTGTTGCACTTTCCTTAAGGTTTCCCTCACTAGACGTTATCTAGCATTATTGCTCTAAGGAGCCCGGACTTTCCTCTCATAATACCTTTCGGATTATTATCAGCGACTATTCAATTTACTATCAAACAATATTATATCATACATTATTTATTTCTTCTAGTAAATTTCTATATTTTATTAAAAACACACTAATATCCTCTAATTCTGTACTTGATATCAATTCATTTAATATTATATATCCTTTGTTTATTTTATATTTCTCACCCTGTCCTAACTCAATTCCAGATATTATTCCAGCATATTGTTCTTCTGCTTTGTCTAATAAAGTATTTATATCACTCCATTTTTCTGAATCTAATATACTATATGCCTCATATACATATCTTTTCATATCTGCCAACTCAATTTTAAGTTGAGTTGCTGAAGAACTTGCATAAAATCTAGGAATATATGAATATAAATCTGATAATATTTTTAAAGTTTCTTCTTTATTTTCATTTTTAATACTTAATGTTAATTCATCTATTTTTTTATTAAAATTCAATATATCTTCTGTGTTTGTGTGTACTTCATAAAAGTCTAATGTTATCGCTGGTAGCACTTCATAAAAACTTTCAATCTGAACCTTTATGCCTTCCCAATCAATTTCTTCTGTATTTGTTAATATAGTATTTTTGACTATTTCATACCTTTCTTCTTCACTATTACTTTCTGGTTGAGAATCATCTGTTTCTGTTCCTGCACTTTGTTCTTCTACTGGAATCTGCTCTATTTCAACTTTGTATCCATATATTTCTATATTATTCATCTTGTTCATCAATTCGACTATTTCAGATTCCAAATACTCTACTTCTGCTAATACTTTTTCTTCTATTGTTTTATCACTACCTGAATTAGCACTAACATACACACTGAAGCTAATCAAAACTACAAAAATAAGTAAAATAATATATGATAATACCTTTGTTTTTTTCAAAATTCCTCCTCCAACCTATATATAATTTTCATTATATATTATTTAACATATACGTCATTTTTATACATATCTTTTGATAGATTAACATTTTATATTTTATAAAATTCATATTTCTTTATTTCTTTATTTCTTTATTTTTTTATTTTTTTATATTTTTATATTTTTAATATATAATTTCTAAAAATATATATTAACTAAAAAGATAGACAATATATTATATATCTTCTATCTTTTATCTTTTATCTTTTATTTTTTATTTCTTACTTTCATTATTTTTATTTTTTTCAATTATAATTGTAACAGGTCCATCATTTAATAGACTAACTTGCATTTCAGCTCCAAATACACCCTTTTGAACATTAATATCTTTTTTAACACATTCATTACAAAAATATTCATATAATTCATTTGCAGAATCTGGGTTAGCGCTATTGGTAAAACTTGGTCTATTACCTTGTGAACAATCTGCATACAATGTAAACTGAGATACTATTAATAATTCACCATTTATATCTTTTAGCGGTAAATTCATTTTACCATTTTCATCTGTAAAAACTCTTAAATTGCATAATTTCTTAACTAAATAATCTGCTTCTACTGTTGTATCGCCATGAGTAACTCCTACTAAAACTAAAAATCCTTTATTAATTTCTCCTACTATTTTTTCATCAACTTCTACTTTCGCATTTTTAACTCTTTGTATTACTATTTTCATTTTTTATTGTTCCTTTATTATTTTATTTAATCTGATTTTCATCTTCATCTTCATTATCTAAATTAATACTTGATTCTATTTCTATAGTTTTTTGTAAATTTTCTAATTGTTTATCACTAAATATTTTATACTCTTCTTGTTTTTCATTATTATCTTCTTCTTTTTCATAATAGTTTTTTTCAAGTCCTAAATTTATATCTTCATTCTTGTTTTTTGTCTTTTCTTCTTTATTTCTATTACAAATTTTATCACTTTTTCCTATTCGGGGCTGTTCTTCACCACAATTAAAACAGAAATTATCACATCTACCAATTTCAGTAAAACAATTATAGCATTTCTTTTTATTCTTTAATTCCAATACTTTTTTTGATAATTCGTCTATTTCAAAAGATATATCGTCAATTCGCATACAATCAATTCTTAAATTTTCATTTATACTTTTATCTTGTTTTGTTAAATATAAGTTATATACCTCTTTACCTATAGCCATATAAATATCTTCTATATCTGATTTTAAATTAGACATTTTAATCTTTATCTTAGCTTCTTTTGTAAGCCTATCTGTTTTATCAACTGTTACACAATAGACTTTACTAGCAGCTACACCAATTTTATCCAATATTTCCATAAATAACTCCTTAATTTTAATTATATATATATTATTGGATATTTTGATTTTTTTTATTCATTTTAAAAGAAAAATTGATTTCAAATTACCTTTAAGTCATTTTAAAATCAATTTAATTTATAATTATTTTTAATCTAAATAGTTTAATATTTAGTATATACATATTATCCTTCGCTTTTTTTGTCTCTTGTCATTAATTCTTTAACACCTTTTTTAGGATCATATCTATCATGTATAACTTTATACACACCTTCTACTATTGGCATTTCTACATTATGTATTTTTGATAATTCATATGCTACTTCTATATTGTCTATACTTTCAATTACCATACCAACTTCTTTTTGTGTTTCTTCTAAAGTTTTACCACTACCTATTAATCTTCCTGCTTTTCTATTTCTACTATGTTCACTAGAACATGTTACAATAAGATCTCCTAATCCACTTAATCCATAGAAAGTTTCTTTTTTTCCACCTAATTTAACACCTAATCTTGCAACTTCTCCTAGCCCTCTTGTAATTAATGCTGCAAATGTATTATCTCCTAATTTTAGTTCTGTTGCTACACCTGCGCAAAATGCTATAATATTTTTTAACGCTCCACCTAGTTCTACACCTTTTACGTCTTCATTTGTATATATTCTCATTGTTTCTGACATAAAAGTATTTTGCACCATTTCTAATATTTCATTATCTTTTGATGCTATAACCAATACTGTTGGTACATTCATTGAAACTTCTTCTGCATGACTTGGTCCTGATAATACACCAACTCTTGCTTCTGGCATTTCATCTTTTATTACCTCATCTAATGTTTTTAATGATTCTTTTTCAAAACCTTTTGAACATATTATTACAGGAATATTTCCTACATATTGTTTATATTGCTTAAAAGTTGCTCTTGTGAATTTAGATGGTGTTACATGTAATATAAATTCTGAGTCTTTTATTACTTCCTCAAAATCTCCTGATGCATATACATTTTCTGGGACTACTAATTCTGGTAAAAATGCACATTTTCGCTCATCATTTAATAATTTTGCTTCTTCTTTATTAAATGACCAAATATGTACTTGGTGCCCTAATCTGGCTAAGTATGTAGCAAGTGCTACACCCCAACTACCTGATCCTATTACTGCTATTTTTTTCATATAATTAATCTTCCTTTCTTTTGTAATTTATGCTTTTTTACTTCCTATTCTATTTTCAGTACCTGCCATTATTCTTTTGATGTTTGATCTATGATTATATATTACTATTATTGCTAATATTATACTGTATATTAAATAATCCATACCACCTTTTCCTTCTGACATTACTGTATAGTTAGTGTTTATAAATAATGTTAATACTGGGAATAGTATTGCTACCATTACAGATGCAAGTGAAACCATTCTAGATAATACAATTACAGCTATTGCAAATACTAAACATATTAGCCCTATTTGCCAATTTGTTATTAAAAGAATACCTAATGACGTTGCAACTCCTTTTCCACCTTTGAATTTGAAAAATACTGGAAAAGTATGTCCTAATACAACTGCAATTCCTGCTATTTGCATTAATAATTCTCTATTTAGATCTGGTATTACATTTCCTAAAATTATAGCAATTACTACTGCTAAAGTTCCTTTTAATACATCTAAAAGAAGAGTTATCCCTGCTGCTTTTTTACCTACAGATCTCAATACATTTGTTGTTCCTGCATTTCCACTTCCTTTTTCTCTAACATCAAATCCAGCCATTTTTTTACTAATAATTACTGAAAAACTTATACTACCTATTGCATATGCAACTAATGCTACTATTATATATACTATCATAATTTCCTCCATTGTATTTATTATTTTAATTTCTTAAACTTTTTTCTCATTTTTTTCACGTACAATTACCCTTACTGGTGTACCTTTTAATCCAAATTCTTTTCTTATTTGATTTACTAAATATCTTTCATAAGAAAAATGGAATAAATCTTTATCATTAACAAATATTACGAATGTTGGTGGTTTTGTAGAACTTTGTGTTCCATATAATATTTTTAATCTTTTACCTTTATCTGTTGGTGGTTGTACTATTGCTATTGCTTCATTAATAACTTGATTTAATAATGATGTACTTATTCTCATGCTATTTTGTTCTGCAACATAATTAATCATATCGAATAATTTATGAACTCTTTGACCTGTTTTTGCTGAAATAAACATTATAGGCGCATATGATAAATACTTTAATTTTTCATATATAGATTTTTCATATTTTTCCAATGTTCCAGTTTCTTTTTCATAAATATCCCATTTATTTACTACAATTATTACACCTTTACCAGCTTCATGTGCTTCACCTGCTATTTTAGCATCTTGATCTGTTACACCTTCTTCTGCATCAATCATCATTAAAACAACATCTGCTCTTTCAACTGCAAGTAAAGTTCTCATAATACTGAATTTTTCAATTGATTCTTTAATCTTACTTTTTCTTCTAACACCTGCAGTATCTATTAATACATATTTTCCTTTATCATTTTCAAACTCTGTATCAATTGCATCTCTTGTTGTTCCTGCAATATTACTAACAATTGCTCTATTTTCTCCTAGAATTTTGTTTATTAATGATGACTTTCCTACATTTGGTTTACCTATTATTGCTACTTTGATTTTATCACTATCATCTTCATCTGCTGATTTAGGAGGAAAATGTTCAAATACTTCGTCTAATAAATCTCCTAATCCTAATGCATTTGTCGCCGATATTGGAAAAGGATCTCCTAATCCTAAATTGTAAAATTCGTATGCTTCTTCTCTTCCTTTATCAAAATTATCTGCTTTATTACAAGCTAATATTATTGGCTTTTTAGATTTTTTAAGCATTAATGCAATTTCTCTATCTGCTGCCGTTATACCTTGTCTAACATCTGTTAAAAATATAATAACATCTGCCATACCTATTGCTAGATTAGCTTGCTCTCTCATTTGTGATAATATTATATCTTCTGATTCAGGTTCAATACCTCCTGTATCTACTATTGTAAAGTTTCTACCTCTCCAATTTGTATCTGCATATACTCTATCACGAGTAACTCCTGGTGTATCTTCTACTATTGATATCCTAGTTCCAACTATGTAATTAAAAAATGTTGATTTTCCTACATTTGGTCTTCCGATAATCGCTACTATTGGTTTCCCCATATTTCACCTAATATATATTAAAATATCTAACTATTGTTAATATATATTCTTCCTTTCTTGATTTATTTCTATTTATTTTCTGTTTACTGCTTTTTCACATGCATAATTTATATATTAAAAATTAATAGTTTCTTTTTTACTTGTATATTATAACATATTTTAGGAGTAAATAACAAGGTGCAATTAACAATTTGCACTTACTATTCCAATACTTAGATTAATTCCTCTATCTATATAGTTTCAACCTTATCTTTTCATTTTATATTTATATAATGCTAATGTTAATACTAATCTTAATACTAACCTTAATACTAATCTTAATACTAACCTTAATACTAATCTTAATCCATATTTTTTATTCCTTCTGAATTAGCTATATATAACGAATATAAAAACACAATATATTAAGCAATTTAATATATTGTGTTTTGTTTTAGTTTATTAATATTTTATGATTTGTCCTATATTTTAGCAATTCCTGCTGCTATTTTATTTTCTTCACTATTTGATAATATTTTTGCTCCACCAGCGATTACTATTGTATCTCCTTTTTCTAGTAACCCTTCTGATTTTAATATTTCGATTCCTGATTCAATTATTTCGTTTATATTTTTTCCTTCTTTGCATAGTACTGGATATACATTGAATGATACTGATAATTGATTATATGTTTGTTCGTCATCAGTTATAGCAAATATTGTACATTTTGGTCCTAATCCTGCTATTTTTCTAGCTGAATCTCCTGTGTTTGTATATGCTACTATTGCTTTTGCATCTATATTAGCTGCTGCTACACATGTAGTATATGCTACTGCTGCATCAGTATTTGTAGATTTTAGCTCTGTAGCTGTTTTTGAATTAAATCTTTTCCAGTAGTTTATTTCATTTTCTATTGTTAAAGATATTCTATTCATTGCATCAACACATTCAATTGGATATTTACCCATAGCACATTCACCTGATAACATTATAGCTCCTGTTCTATCATATACAGCGTTTGCAACGTCACTAACTTCTGCTCTTGTTGGTCTTGGGTTAGTTGTCATTGATTCTAACATTTGAGTTGCAGTTATTACTGGTTTACCAACTTCATTACATCTTTTTATAAAATGTTTTTGTACAACTGGTACGTTTTCCATAGGTATTTCAACACCCATGTCTCCACGAGCTACCATTATACCATCTGATAATTCTAATATTTCTTCAAAATTATCTATACCTTCTTGGTTTTCTATTTTAGATATTATTTTAACTTTTTCTCCACCATTTTCATTTAATAATGTTCTTAAAGCTATAACATCTGATGCTTTTCTTACGAAAGAAGCAGCAACAAAATCAAATCCTCTTTTTATACCTTCAGTTATATCTGCTATGTCTTTTTCTGTTAAAGCTGGTAAATCAACTTTTACATTAGGAACATTCATAGTTTTTCTACTTCCTATTTTAGCTGTATTTAATACTTTACAAACGATATCTTTATTTTTTATTTCAATGATTTCAAATTCTAAAGCTCCATCATCAACTAATAAAGTTCCACCAACTGTTACATCTTTATATAATTCTTTATATGATATAGTTGTTTTTTCTTTATTTCCTAAAACTTCTTCATTAACAAATGTATATGTTTGTCCTTCTTCTAATAAGATTTTTTCATTTCCTGTTTCTAATACACCTGTTCTAATTTCTGGTCCTTTTGTATCTAATAATAGAGCTATTGGTTTATTTAATTCTTTACGAACTTTTTTAATTGTTTCTATTTTTTCTCCATTTTCTTCATAACCACCGTGTGAAAAATTGATTCTAGTTACATTTAATCCTGCAGCTACTAATTTTTTTAACATTTCTTCACTTTGACTTGCTGGTCCTATTGTTCCTACTATTTTAGTTTTTCTTAAATTTGATTTCATTTCTTTCTTTCCTCCCTTATTAATAACAATTGCTATTATATCACATAAAATTAAAAATATTCAATAGTTTTAAGCATTTATTTATAATAAAAATCATTAATATAAAAAGAATATACACTTTTATCATTCCACTCTCAAACAATAAATTCTGAAATATTTTAATCATATACAAAAAACATATAACAAACTAGAAATAATTTGTTATATGTTTTAATATTTAATTTTATTTCTATTTTTATTTCTTAATCTATACTATCTATTATTGCCATAGAATCTGATATGTTAATCATTCAATCCCCATTTATGTCATATTTTTTAATTTTTTCTAAAGCATCTTGATTTATAATTTCATAATTTCCATTTAATATTATTTCTTCACTATCTATTGTTATTATAATTGGATACTCAGGTATTATTTTTTCATTCCCCTTATACCTCATTTTTAATTATTAATATCCTGGTTTTTTAGTACATTATTCTATTGTTATTCTATATGGTGAACTTAATGTTCCTAATCCACTCGAGATACTTACTTCCGACTTTAATGTTACTACTGCAACAAACCCTGCTGATGGTGAATATGAATTTTTTGTACCTGATGGCTTCCAATTACCTAACGATATTCCATAATTAGTATACACCGCCTCATGATAACAAGCATATGCTCTAAGTCCATATTTTACTTCATAACTTTTTCTCTCAGTGTTACGTGATGCCAACCAAAGATACTGTACTCCAAAATCATGTTGATCTATTGCATTTAATCTAGATGCATCTGCACTATAATTCGAATCAACTGTGACCTTAGCTTGATGATCGTCCCAACTATTTGGTTTAGTGATTGTATCATTTCCTCTTGGATTAGTTTTATTGCTTCCTAATGCTCTCGCTGATGTTGCATATGTTCTATTAATATAATATTGTGCTTGATCATTCAATAATTTAACTGCTTTTTTATACCCATCAATTCCAGAAATTGTATAATTTTTCAATGATGCTGTTGGTATTATTTCTATTGTTCCATCAGAATTTTCGCTAAAAACTCTCCACTTCGTTACAGAGCCTGATGGTGCGGAATAATATAAGTAATCACCTAAATCTACTTGTGATGATAATTTTAGTTTCGGTGTTGTCACAATCAAGTCTGTACTTTTTGTAACATTCCCAGCTTTATCATATATTTTAACATAACATGTATATGATGTATCATCATCTTTTCCTGTAATATCTACATATGAACTAGTTGCTGTCGTTGTGTTTGTTCTTATTAAAACATCATCAACATAAAATTCATATTTCAAAATTCCTTGTTCATCACTTCCTGCTGCATTTAATCTAAAAGATGTTTCCTTTAAGGTACTATAGTTCAATGTAACTGTTGGTAAAATTCTATCTATATTAGTTATATTTGCTGTTTCAACTTGTTTTTGTATACCATTTTCTGTATATGCAGCATATATTACTCCATTTTCTT
This sequence comes from uncultured Clostridium sp., assembly GCA_964370265.1. Classification (GTDB taxonomy): domain Bacteria; phylum Bacillota; class Clostridia; order TANB77; family CAG-508; genus CAG-269. The sequence continues at coordinate 158,744 of CAYJIP010000002.1, forward strand.
TAAACTCTACTATTTTTACATTTTCATTTACCGTATTCCATGTTACACCGTCTAAGCTATATTGCTTAGTTAATGTTGTGTGTTCATCATAATTTATTGTTACCTGTACATTTCCTGAAGTTGGATTTTCTGGGGTGATTTGTATTTCTGGAGCTAATGTATGTGTTGTTACAACTACAGATTTTTCTATTGTTTTTTCATTCCCTACTATTCTTGCTCTATATATACCATCCTTATTTACAATGCGTGTTATTTCAACAACTTCATTAGCTTGAATATTTGAATCTAATTCTTCTTCTGTTCCATCTGAATTTATTAATATTAATTTTTGAATATCTTTATTTGATTTAGCAAAAATATTAATATTAGTTTGTTTTGTAGTATCGTCATATATTTTTTCTATATTAATTTGAAGAATTTCTCTATTTGCTAAATCTTCAGGTAATTCTTTTTCTATTGTAATTTCCTCATTTTCTAATTTTATCAGAATTATAACTTCATCTTTTTCATCTATATATTCAGCTTCTGTATTACTTAATTCATTCCATAGCTTTCCATTTAACTTTCCATCTTCATTCAGTATATTATATATTTTTTCTAATGTAATTTCTTGAGTATAATCCATCGACTTCAACTCTGATATCGCAAATTTCACATCTTCTTCCATTTCTCCTGACTTAGTCTGCCTTTTAGAATCTATTGCTTGTGTTAATATACCATTTTCTCCTGTTAACATTGCAATTGATACTCCTGCTAATATTAAAAGTACAATTATTGTTATCACTAGTGAAATTAAAGTAATACCTTTAGACTGTTTTATCTTTTGTTTTTTCATTTTTCATTCCCCTTATACCTCATTTTTAATTATTAATATCCTGGTTTTTTCAATAGTTTAAACATATTTTTCTTATATTCTTCAACACCTGGTTGGTCAAAAGGATTCACTCCTAATAACATACATGATACCGCACAAGATTTTTCAAAGAAATATATTAATTCTCCTAAACTTAGTGCATCAAGTTTATTTATACTTATTTTAACATTTGGCACTTTTCCAGTCATATGAGCTTTTATAGTACCTTCCATAGCTTTTTTGTTCACATAATCTAATGATTTACCAGTTAGGTAATTTAAATCATCTAAATTATCATCATCTGCATTTATCGCTAAATCAGATTTAGATTTTTCTACATATAGAACTGTTTCAAATAAATTTCTTCTACCTTCTTGTATATATTGCCCCATTGAATGTAAATCTGTTGTAAAATCGACTCCCGCTGGGAACATACCTTTATTATTTTTACCTTCACTCTCTCCATATAGTTGTTTCCACCATTCTGTAAAATAGTGCATTTTAGGTTCATAATTTACTAATATTTCTATTTTTTTATTTAGTCTATATAATAGATTTCTTAATGCTGCATATTGATAACATATATTATATTTAATTTCCGGATCATTAAATCTATCTTGTCCAATTTTTGCTCCTTGCATTAAATCGTCAATATCTATTCCTGCTGTAGCTATTGGCAATAATCCTACTGCTGTTAATACAGAATATCTTCCGCCAATATTATCTGGTACTTTAAATTGTTCATAACCTTCAGTTGTTGCAAGTGTTTTTAGTGCTCCTTTTTTAGTATCAGTAGTTGCATATATTCTACTTCTTGCTTCATCTATTCCGTATTTATTTTCTAAAATTTCTCTAAAAATTCTAAATGCAATAGCTGGCTCTGTAGTTGTTCCTGATTTAGATATTACATTTATAGAAAAATCTTTGTCATGTAAAAATTCTATTAATTCATTTATATAATTTGGACTCAAACTATTTCCTACATAAACTATTTGAGGAAATTTACGTTTATCTTCATTCAACATATTATAGAAACTACTTGTAAGCGATTCTATTACTGCTCTTGCGCCCAAATAAGATCCACCTATACCTATTACAACAAGTACATCAGATTCTCTTTTTATTTTTTGTGCCGCTTTTTTTATTCTTTCAAATTCATCTTTATCATAATTTGTTGGTAATTCAAGCCATCCAACAAAATCATTTTTCTTTTTAGCTTTTTTATGTAATACATCATGTATTTCCATAACTTTTTTCCTATACATGTTTAATTGTTCGCCTGTAATTCCTGTTGTCTCATAATTCAATTTTAAACTTGGCATATTGTATCTATCCTCCATTTTTTTCTTTAGTCTTTATTACACCTATTATATACAAACAAAATAAAAAATACAATAAATTTTATAATAATTTTATTGTATTTTTTATTCTAAATTCTTTTTCTATATCATATTACTGTCCCTTTAAAACTTCATCAATTACTTTAGCTAAATATTTCATACTAACCTCTGCTTGTTCTAGTGTATTTCCAGTCGCACCAACTTCGATTATACTTGCATACTTACCTGTATGTTGATTATATCTTGATTCAGTTAATAGTATTGGTTTAAATAATCCCGGATACATTTCATTTGCTTTTTCTTGAATCTTAACTGCAAAAGCTAAATTTGTTTCCCAATTTGGATGCCACAATCCTCCAGAGTTTGTTCCTATTACAAACATTAATTGCGCTGCTTCTTCATTTCCTATTCTAACTGTTGGTGCATAATCTGTTATTGAGCCTATTGCATCTCTATGTATATCAAATATTATATCAGATGATACTGTGGTCAATATACTTTCTACAGTCTGAAGTGAATTTGTATATGAACCAGTATATGACGGGTAATCATGATATGTTTGATCATGATATACACTATATCCGTATTCATTTAATTGTATTCTTAATTCTTCCCCTACTTGTGCTACACTTTTTTCTAAGTCTATAGTTCTATAATTTCCTGATGCTACATAAGAATTCAACTCTGTTGGTGTATAACTTTCACAAGTATGTGTTTGAAATATTAATATATTCTTGTTCTCGAAATTTAATATCGAATTATATGTATCTTCACTAATTATGTATTCAGTTTCATTCTTAATCTTAACTGAACCTAATTGAACATTAAAACTTTCTGTTATTGCATTTGGAGTTATAACTTCTGTTGGCAATCCTATTTCAGCTAATATAATATCTTCACTACTATTTTCATTTTTAACAAGATTTTCTGGCTCATTATTTTCCTGAACGTGAATTTCATTTTCTAATATCGCTATCTTTATATCATTTTCCAAAGGTTTAATAGAACTTATTTGCGAATTTAGTATTAGCTCAAATAAATTATTTTCTTCTAGCTCAGTGGAATTTTGTTCTTCTCCATCCTCAATTATTATATCAAAACTGCTAATATTTGCTTGCAAAACATTATCTAGTAACTTGTTCTTTAAATTTTCCATTTCTTTTCCCACATTGATTTCTATTGTGTTTTCTTCATTATATTTTATAATTTCATTAATACATAAAACAAGACTAATAACAATAGTTAAACCTATTGTATATTTTAGTATATCTTTCATTCTAAATATAGTAACATTAAACATATATTCCTCTTTCGTCTATAAGCTCTTATTATATATATTCAGGAAAATCTATTTTATACCAAATAATACGATATATGACAAAAAAAGATGTATAGCAAATGTATGGAAAAATATTTCCTGACATTTGTTATACACCTTTTTACTATATGTTTTTTTATATAATTTTTCATTTCATACTTATTATGAATCTCGAAGTAACTTTATGCTAATTTTGTTTGTATTAAATCTGCAATTTCCTTAGCTTTTTTTGTTATATATTCTTGGTCTTCACCTTCTATCATAACTCTTACCAAAGGTTCTGTTCCTGATGGTCTGATTAGAACTCTACCATTTCCAGCAAATTCTTTCTCAAGACTATCTATCGCATTTTTTATTTCTTCGTCACTTTCATATCCATATTTTTTATCTGAATTCACTTTTGCATTTATTAAGACTTGTGGATATGTTTTTAGTAATGCACTAAGTTCTGAAGCTTTCTTATTTTCTTCTAATATTGCTTGTATTAATAATAAAGATGTTAAAATACCATCTCCAGTTGGATTGTAGTCTAATAATATAACATGACCTGATTGTTCTCCACCTAAGTTATATCCATTTTTCAACATTTCTTCTAATACATATCTATCTCCAACTTTTGTTTGAATTAATTCAATATTATTTTCTTTAGCATACTTATTAAATCCTAAATTACTCATAACAGTTGCTACAACTGTATTTTTATTTAATTTTCCTTTTTTCATTAAACTATTAGATATTATTGTTAATAATTTATCTCCATCTAATTCATTCCCTAATTCATCTATCGCTAGACATCTATCTCCATCACCATCATATGCAACACCTAAATCAAATCCATTTTCAATAACAAATTTTTTCAAACCTCCCATGTGAGTCGATCCACAATCATGGTTAATATTGATTCCATCTGGTTTATTATTTAATATTGCATATTGAATTCCTAATGCTTTAAATACTTTTTCTGCAACTTCATATGTAGCCCCATTTGCAACATCTAAAGCAACTTTAAATCCTGGTTTTATATTTTTTTCTATACTTTCATCAAAATTTCTTCTTAAAAAATATACATATTCGTCCATTAAATCTAATCTATATTCAGCAATACCTATTTTTTCATTTACTGCTGATAATTCATCTAATTTTCCTGAATCCATTATATCTTCTATTTCCATTTCAATTTCATCAGAGATTTTAGTTCCTTTATTGCTAAAAAACTTAATTCCATTAAATTCATATGTATTGTGTGATGCTGATATAACAACACTTGCATCTGCTTTTAATTTTTTTGTTAAATATGCTACTGCTGGTGTAGGCATAACTCCTAATAATATTACATTAGCTCCATAACTTAAAAATCCTGAGACCATTGAACTCTCTATTAAAGTTCCTGATAATCTAGTATCTCTACCTATTAATATTGTTGGTGCATGATCTGTATGTTTTGATAAAACATATGCTCCTGCTTTTGCTACTCTATACACTAAATCTGGTGTTAATTCTGTATTAGCAATTCTTCTAATTCCATCTGTTCCAAAGTATTTTCTCATAATTACGTCCTTTCAATATCTATTTGCAAAATTTCAATTTTATTTTTTCTTTAAAATCAAATTCAACTTCGCTAATTTCTCTTATTTCAATCTTTTTGTTTTGTATCGCAAGTCTTGGATTTAGTGTTGTCATTTCTTCCAATCTTTCTTCACCTACAATTGCTCTTATTCTCTCTAGTGCTTCTGGTACTTTTTGATAAATTGTCTTTTGTCTATGTACATCTGTTCCTAAAAAATGTATCAAATTATTTTTCAATAATTTTTCTACTATTATTTCTGCTTTTTTTCCATATATTCCTAATATACTTCCATAATTCGCTTGCATTAAAACACCACGTTCTATCAAATCATATATTAAATTCGGATCTTCCTGAACAAAAGAATATCTTTCTGGATGCGCTAATACTGGTATTAAATTGTTTTGTAACATTTTTAATACCACATCAAAAAAACTAATTGGTTCTATATTCATTGGTAATTCAAATAATACATATGATGTATCATTGATTGTAGAAGCTTTATTAGCTTCTAACAATTCAATCATATTTTCAGAAAAATATATTTCATTTCCTAAATATAGGTTTACATCTATCTTTCTATTTTTCAAATTATCATATATAGCTTTCACCCAGACTTCTCTTTCTGGCGTATCGGTCTCGTAGTAGCCGTTCTATATAGTGAGATGTTAATACTATAGCCTCAAAACCTGCTGCTTTAGCCTCATTTATTAAATTAAATGTTTCATCTATACTTCTTGATCCGTCATCTATGTTCGGTAATATATGTGTATGAAAGTCTATCATGTTCTTTGCTCCTTTTATTTCTTCCTATTTTTTCTTTTGCTCATCTAAATATTCATTCATTTGGTTTAATATATCTTGTGCTCGATCTGCATGAGTTACATTAACATTTTCCCCTACTTCTTTTTCCATAGTATCATCTATTTCTTCATCTTCTTTATATTCAACAACTTTAACTGCTTTTCTTTTACCTTTTTGTCTGTTTCTTTCATTTATTTCTATATCTTGTTGGTTGTTATAGTAGTATTTTTCAGTATATTTCTTTTCATTCATTGGAACTTTATTATATATTACTCCAGCTACATTTCCACCAACATTTTTAATACTTGCTACAACTTTTTTTAATGAATCCTTTTTAGTTTTTTTATGTGCTGTCACAATTACTGTGGCATCGACTAATCTCGATAAAATAATTGAATCTGTTACTAAGTCTGATGGAGTTCCATCTATTAATACTACATCACAATTTTCTTTTAACTTTTCTAATAAAAACATCATTGTTTCAGATACCAATAATTCAGATGGGTTTGGCGGAATATGTCCTGATGGCATTATCCATAAATTATCTATTTCTGTTTCTACTAAATAATTTTCCAAATCACTTTCTGGGTTAGATGAAATTTCATATCCTGTATTTTCATCAAATTCTGCATCACACAAATAGTTTGATAACCCTGGTTTAGAAGGTGTACCAAATATTTTATTTAATCTTCCCTTTCTCATATCACCATCTATTATAACTACTTTTTTACCTGTTTGAGCAAATGTAATTGCTAAATTAGATGTAACCCAACTCTTTCCTTCTCCTGGTAAAGTTGATGTAACAAGAATAGTTTTTAATTTTTTATGTGATGACATAAACTGGATATTTGTTCTTAATGTTCTAAATATTTCTGAAATTGGAGATTTTGGATCTCTAAAAGTAATTAATTCCTTTCTCATTATCTTTTACCTCCTCTTCCTTTGTCTAATTTCATATCATATTCTGGTATCATAGCTAAAACTGGCATATCTAATATTTTTTCAATATCATATTCTGTTTTAACTGTTGTATCTAACATATTTGCTATAAGGACATATACCACTGATATTACAGCACCAATAAGGGCAAATATAACAATATCTCTCATAACATTTATATTTGATGGTGTTTCTGATAATTCAGCATGATCTACTACATGTATATTATCCATATTATATATTTCCGAAACTTTTACTTTAAACACTTCTGCTATTTCATTGGCAACAAGTGCCGCATATGTTGCATTCTTATTTGTTACTTTAATTTCTATCAATTCTGTAGAAGAAACTGAATTAACAGATATATTACTTCTTAACTCTTCTTCTGTTACATCTATATCTAAATTAGAAATAACCTCTCTCAATACATTTTTACTCTTTACAAGTTCACTATATGTCGCAATTAATTTTGAATTTATTGTTATGTCACTTGTTGTTATTACTGCTTCTTCTGAATCACTAGTTGAAGTTCCTGCTAATACTAATGTAGTATATGATGAATACATTGGAACTACAAACCCAACTGAATATATATATCCAATTGCCATTGCTACTATAACAATAAAAATTATTATACCTTTCTTATTCCAAAACATTCCAAACAGTTCTTTTAAATCTAATTCTTCCATATTTCCCCCCACTTTTTCTTTTGTTTGTAATTTTCATTTTATATTATACATTTAAGTTTTTTATTTTTCAATAGTTTAAAATAATATTTTAAAACTAGACCATTCAGTCAAATTCAATATCCTTCTTAAAGTTATAATTATTCAGAATAACCTGTCTTACTAATTATATCATTACTTATTTGTTCTACTACCGAGGATGGTTGATATTCTAAATTTCCAAATAGTTTTTCATGTAATTTTGTTACATTAGATTGAAGTGTTACAGGTACTCCATAATATAAATCTAATGTTATTCCTCTTGTATCATATGGAAAACCAATACTTTCTGTGATATTAAAGCTTGTAAGTAATGGTACCATTTCTAATATATCATTAGATGTTACATTTGTATAAACTTTAGGTAACACGTAATCCATAAAATCATTTATTTCAAATAAATTATATGTACTAACTTTTCCGACAACCGCTTCTAACACTGTTCTCATTCTTTCAGTTCTCACAAAATCTCCACCTGTTGCATATCTTATTCTACTATATTCTAATGCTTGTTTACCTGTTAATGTATATGTCCCTGGTGTATTTATCCCCGATATATGCGAAACTTCTTCTGAAGTTATCTCCACAGTTATCCCACCTATATAATCAACTACATCTTCGACTACATCAAAATTAACAGTAACAAACTCTGTAACATTTAAATCAAAATTTGTATTCATAGTTTTTAACGCAAGCTCTGCAGAACCATATGAATATGCATGATTGATTTTTGTCAAACCATATCCTTCTACTTTAACATAAGTATCTCTATATATTGATGTCATTTTAACTTCATTTGTTTTTTCATTTAATGTAATCAAAATTATCGAATCACTTCTATTGCCTTCTTCTAATCCTGCATCACCATCAACACCAAATATAACAATATTTCTAAATGTTTCTAAATTCTGCTCTATTTCCTCTGTTATTCCTAATTCATGTTCATTTATTTCTACTTGTTGTATATTGCTATATTTATCAGTAAAGTACCAATAAGCTAATCCTGCTAGTATAACACATATTATTAATCCTAGAAATACTATAGCTCCTAATATCTTAATTATTTTCATTTTAATATACTCCGTTTATTTCAATTATTTCCCCTTTTATTTAAAATTCTGTAGATATTAATTGAAATATAATATTCCTCTTCCTATCATAGTATTTAATCCTCCTGTTATTTCAATTGATATTGTAATATTACCTACTATCGTTCCATTTTCTATCACATTTACTGTGAATTTTTCATTTTCAACTTCTAAATAACCGATATCTATTGTGTCTGGGTCCATATTATCTAATTTATATATAAATTTACTTCTATCACTTGATAACAATTCTAATGTACCAAATTTTCCAATTCCATCATTTGCTACTATATAATTGTATTCCACATCTTCTTGTTCTTCGTTTTCTTCATTCGTATCATCAATTACATCTTCACTTGACTCTTCACTTGACTCTTCATTTAAATCTTCATTTTCTTTTATTTCAAACTCTATATCTCCATAAGCAACTGGTTTAGTTTGAACTCCTGATATAATTGCACTTTCGGCTATTATAACATTTTTGATATTTATTTCAGTTCCTGTGAATTTTGGATATTCTACATTTTCAACAATTAATTGATTAGCTGTTTCTTCTTGTACATTAGGATCAATTTCTGGATTCAATCTTATTTGCACAGTCTCACTTAAAATATCTGAACTTTTCATTTCCGGAAGATTAAATATACCACTATTATTTGCTGTTGTGGACTCTGTGTTAGATGTTATTAAATCACCTGATTTGCTTAATGTTAATTTATATATAGCGTCAGCTATATCATCTGTCAGAATTTCACTTGAAACATTATTATTCAATCCGAATATATTCCCATAAATAGTCATTGAATTTATTAAGTTCTCATAATTTTCTGCATTTAAATACGAATATTGTAATAATTCTTTATTATTTTTATTTATTAATCCATTCGATAATTCAACTTCAACATTATTGATTATTTGCTCTGTTCCTATTGTCATGTTATTTTCATGCGAATATTCGAATTTAGCAACCCATATTCCTGCTAGCTCTTCTCCATCACTAGTTGTAAAAACTGGGTGTGTTTTCCATTCACCTTCATATACTCCTGTTGATTTATCTGTATTTGCATTTTCAAATTCTATATTCAATTCTTGCATTGGTCCTTGTTTATATATTTCATACTTAAATCTAGGAACCCATGTATAATATTGTAATATATCCTCTTCTAATATTTCAGTACCAACTTCAGAATTTAAATAGTATTCTCTTTTATCTTCTTTTACGATAACCATATTTGCCCATTGTTTTTCATCATAATTATACCAACTATTTTCTCCTGAACTGTTAGTTCCTGATTTAGATACAGTCCACAATTCATCAATTACAACTGGTATCATTCCTTCTAATAAAAATGGTGTTATTGTTTCACCTTCATTTATTATATATTTTTCTTCTTCAATATCAAAATCAGATACATTTGCTATTGTTTTATCTTGAAAAATATATAATTCTATATCTGAAATTTTAACTTTAACCGGATAAGATAATTTAAATTCACTTACTTTACCTTCTTCTATAGTACCAATCTTTTCTAATTCATTAATTAATATTTGATCATCTATTTGATCTATATTATTAATACTATTATTAACAGCATTTTGAACATTACTATATGCTGTATTGTATACATTATAGTCACTTCTAAAAAACATCGTTATTGCTACAATCACAATAATAGCTATAACACCTATTGTTACTAGAACTCTTTTGTCTGGCATTACAAATGTTTTTTGTACTCCTCTTTGGTTTCTCTGTCTTCTCATATTTCCTCCTAAATTACATTTTTTCCGGCATGTCCATTCCTAATAACTGTCCACCAATTTTTAGTACTTGACTAACACTATATGTTAAAAACACTCTCGCATTTTGAAGTTCTTTATCATCACAGATTATTTTGTTTTCATTATAAAAGACACTATATGATTTAGCTAATTCTATTAAATATCTTGCTAAAATAGCTGGTTCTTCTTTTCTTGTAACTTGTATTAGTATATCTTCAAAGTTATACATTAATTTTATTAACGTTTGTGAATATTCATCTAATAATAAACTCGTATCTATCTCTATATCTTTCGCATTTTCTAAGTTTCCTGATTTTTCAAGAACACTTTTTGTTCTTACATAAGTATATTGTATATATGGTCCTGTTTCACCTTGGAAATTCAAAGCTGTATTCCAATCAAATATTTGATCTTTAACATTTGCAGTTGATAATGTATTAAACATAATAGCTCCTATACCAACCTTTTTAGCAACATTTTCTTTATTCTCTAGATTTGCATTTTTTTCTTCAATAATTTGTTTAGCTTTATTTATTGTTTCATCTAACAATTCATCAATTTTAACTACATTTCCTAAACGAGTTGACATTTTTCCTGTTGGTAAACTTACCATTCCATACGATACATGTTTTAATCCTTTAGCATATTTTTCATCAACTAATAATTTAGATACTGAAAATATTTGTTTAAAATGTAGATTTTGTTCATATGCTACTATATATAAACATTTGTCAAAATCATATGTTCTTGCTCTATATAGTACTGCTGCTAAATCTCTTGTAGCATAAATAGTAGACCCATTTGCTTTTTGCACTAGACACGGTGTAGATATTCCTTCCGCTTCTAAATCAATAATTTTCGCACCTTCTGAATCAATTAATTTTCCAGATTTATCTAAAATTTCCAAAACTTCATCCATTTTATCTGAATAAAAAGCTTCTCCATTTAATGAATCAAATTCAACACCTAATATATTATAGATTTTATCAAACTCTTTTAAACTTAAGTCTTTAAAAGTATTCCATAACTGAACTGCATTTTCATCTCCATTTTCTAATAATCTAAAATTTTCTCTGCATTGTTCTAATACTGATTCATCTTTTTTACATAAATCATTAATTCTAATATATATATCCATTAGTTTGTTTATAGAATCTTCAGTTAAATCATATTCACTTCCCCAAAGTTTATATCCTTCGATCATTTTTCCAAATTGAGTTCCATAGTCTCCTAAATGATTTATCCCTGTCGTATTATACCCTAAATATTTATATATTTTGTATAAACTATTCCCAATTAATGTTGTTCTTAAATGTCCTATGTGGAATGGTTTAGCAATATTTGGTGATGAATATTCCACCAAAATATTTTTTCCATTTCCAATTTTTGATTTACCAAATTCCGATGTATTTTTCATTTCTAAAACAACTTCATTTGTTATTAAACTTTTATTCACATAAATATTTAAATATCCACCAACAACATCTATTTTTTCTAATATATTATTATCTATTTGAATTTTTTCTTTAATTTCTCCTGCTATCATTTGTGGGGCTTTTCTTAAAGCTTTTGCAAGACTAAAGCAAGGGAATGCATAATCTCCATTGCTATTATCTTTTGGCATCTCTATATTTATATATATTTCTTCATCTGAAACTTCAATTATTTTTGATATTTCATTTGCTATATATTTTTTAAAATCAAACATTTTATTCTCCTATCATTCTCTCTATTACTTGCCACCTATTTGTATTTTAATTATTATTTTAAATTTTGTATATATCTCCATGAATCTATACACATATCTTCTAAAGTTTTTTCAGCAACCCAACCTAATTCTTCTTTTGCTTTTTTAGGATCAGCATAACATGTAGCTATATCCCCATCTCTTCTTGCAGCTATCTTATATTTAACAACCTTCCCTGTTGCTTTTTCAAATGCTTTAACCATATCTAAAACACTATATCCAATTCCAGTCCCTAAATTATATATAAATAACCCTTTATTTTCTTTTTCTAATTTTTCTAAAGCTCTTATATGACCTTTAGCTAAATCTACAACGTGTATATAATCTCTTACACCTGTACCATCATGTGTATCATAATCATCACCATATATTGATAATTCTTCTAATTGTCCACTTGCAACCCTTACTACATATGGCATTAAGTTATTTGGTATTCCTTTTGGTTCCTCTCCTATTAACCCACTTATATCTGCTCCTACCGGATTGAAATATCTTAATATACATATATCCATTGTATTATCTGATTTATATAAATCCATTAACATTTGTTCTAACATTAATTTAGTTGTTCCATAAGGATTAGTTGTTCCACCTGTTTTACAAGTTTCAATTAATGGAATCATCTCTGGTTCCCCGTAAACTGTTGCTGATGAACTAAATATAAATTTTTTACAATTATATTTTTTCATCAATTCTAAAACAACTAAACAACCAGTAATGTTGTTCATATAGTATTCTATTGGTTTAGATACAGATTCCCCAACAGCTTTGTATCCAGCAAAATTCATTACTGCTTCAATTTCATTTTCTTCAAAAACTTTTTCTAGCTCTTCACTATTAGTATAATCTATTTCATAAAACTTAAAACTTTTCCCACCTAATTTTTCTATCAAAGGCAACATTTTAGGAGAACTATTCGAAAAATTATCTACAATTACAATTTCTCTACCTTCTCTTAATAATTCTATAGCAGTGTGACTTCCAATATATCCTGCTCCACCTGGTAATAATATAGCCATAATTTCCTCCAACTCCAATAGTATCAAACTATTTTTAATCTTTTTTTCATTTTTTTAAATCTATTTTTTAATATTTACATTATATTATAAAGAACTATTTTTTGCAATATTTAATCACATTTAATTCCTTAAAAACATTTAATAACAAGTGTTTTTATATTCCTAAACTATTGACTTTCCAATATTTGTAATATATAATATTATTCTAATATTTTTTATTAGAGTTATATTCATTCTTTGTTTATAACAAACTCTTCAAAACCATCAACATAAAGGAGACCAATTATGCAAGAAATATCAGTAAGAGATTTTATTGACACGATTCAATCGACTCAATATTCTTCGCTTTCAGATTATTTATGCCAAATTTATTTCCCAGAAGAAAATGTAGATTTCATTGATAACTTAATACAAAATTCAAGTTGTGAAATTAATATCATTAAAACAGATCTTGTAACTAAAGAATATTTATATACTGAAATTTTTCTTAAAATGATTAAAGAATTTTATTCAGATATCTTAAAAATAAATATTCAAACATTTTCTGGTGAATATTCTATAATATGTTTTGGTGAAAAATATCCTATGTATATATTACCTACAAGCATAAATAGCATTGATACTACCGTGTATCTACAAGATCTATTTAATAGATATTGTATTAAGTTTCTAGATCTTTTTAGATCAGATGACTTGAAAATAGCTTTCTCAAGAACAAGTTATTTTTTTTACACATTTAAGAATAATTACATATAAAACATTTGGTTTTGAAGAGGAAAGAGATTATTTTAATAGTCTCTTTTTTTACGCACAAAATACTTAAGTACTTTCCAAATATTGACTTTGCACCTAAAATATATTAATATATTCATATATTAATATATTTATAATACTAAATCAATTGCAAAGACTAATAATTATTAGTTTTTACATCATTAAGGAGGACATCTTATGCCAAACAATGATTTTAGCGCAAAATATAACCGTGATTACGGTAATACTTTTCGGCTTTTAAAAAAACAATTTATAGGGCTTAAACCAAATGATATCCATGCATTATTAGCATCTTCAAATAAGAAAGTTTTCTATGCAAATAATATAAAAGAAATTAAAGATCGTATCTATGATTTAATATTTATTCCATTTATGCAATACATATATTATAATCCTGAATTAGATTATAATATAGTGGAAGATTTACCTGATTATTTTATTTTGTTAGTAAACCCAAGTTATCCTATACTCTTAATAAAAAAGAATGATTCAAGTTACAATATGTCAAATATTTTTAATTTTATTTCTCAGTTAGTAGGTGATGCAAATACATATTTAGAAGTAGCTTATACCAACTGCAAACCTGTAGAAGCTCGCAGCAAAACCATTTTGTATTTAACTCAAGAAAAAGAAAATTTATTAACGAATCTAGAATTTTAGAGCATCCCTGTTAAATTAAATATTACATTTAATTTAACAGGGATTTTATCTTAACATATGCGTAATTATGCTAATTATACTTCTTAATTTTTAATCTACTCATTTTTTCCATCTTCCCCCACTCATCACCTAAATATTTCCTACATATTTCTGCAATTTCATTGACTTTAACACCAAAACATAATATTATGTTGATATATCAATTTTAACATCTCATACGATCATATTATATGAGATAAACTCTCTGTTTAATTAAAGGAGGCACACATGACAACTTATATAGAAATATTACAGGATGCACGTAAAATACATAAACAAATACCAGATTTGGATGTTGAAATAATATCTAAATGCCTTAAACATAGTGATGGCACATATCTTTTCAGCTTGAATTATGACACAAATCACTCTCTATTATATGATAATATTTTTCTTAACTTTATTGCTGAGTATAGTAGTAATAAAAATCGGAATATTAATTTAAAAATAATAGAGTTTTCAAAAGATTGGTTTATTGTCTTTCTTGACAATAATTACCCATTACTATTTTTAAAAAAATGTGAAATAACCACAGATACATCTCCAATTATTAAATATGTATCTAGCTTATTTGATGAATTTTATGAAATTCATAATAGTAATAGTAAACTGTATTCTTACAATATCGCTCTTGAAGTAACAATCGCATATTTTAGAGAAAATAAGGATAAATATACATAACAATAACTACAAAAACAATAATTATAAATGTATTAAAGAGGTGTATTATGAAAAAACATGCACATTCCTTGAATTTATTAAAAAAGCATTTACCTTTTTTATCTGAAAAAACACTATTAAGACTTCTTGATAATTCAAATTCACAAGTGGAAATTTATACAGACAAAAATAATTACTGTACAAATATATTTAAAATATTTGTAAAAGATTTTATTTTAAATGCAGAGTTACTTTTTGCTTCTAACGAACCAGATTTAAAAATTCTAACTTTTAAGCATGAAATCTCAGTTATAATTTTGTCTGAAGACTTTCCTATTTATGTATTTTATCATGATTATCAAATTAAATCTCTTAATGATTTTTCAAGATATTACAAATATTACTTTCAACTTTTAAAACATGGATTGCAAAGTATGACTACAGATGATGACGACGGTGATATCACTTCTATGTCTTTGGATTTCAAGTTACATACAATACTCAATTCTATCGAAAGTAATCTTGACGATTATCTGTATTTTTAAAAAAACCATTGTATGTGAGGTGACAATATTATGAATAATAGCTTGAAGAACTCAATTGCAATTTTAAAAACAGAATTCCCGCAAATACCTGAAAAGCTTTTAATATCCATCGCTAAAATGTCAAATTATGAGTTAATCTTTTCACGGGAACCTCTGAATTTCACAAGGTTTATATTTGATACTTTCTTTGCACAATCAATAATTGATTATTGTACAAAAAATGATACTAAATTAAAAGAATTACGATTCACACCACATTCTTTCAATTTAAAAACTCAAGATGAAGAAAAAAGAAATTTATCAGTCACTTTCGTCGCTATTTCTCCAGAAAAACCCTTATATGTATTATTTCATAATACTGATGCTATATCATTTAAAGACTATTATTATAGATTATTTGATTATATGAAAAATCTCAAGGTATTATCTTCTGGAAAAACAAAGACAGATGAAATTTTAGAAACATTAGATTTAATGATTGATACTTTTGATACTGGTTTTTATTTAACAAAAATAGATTTTATTAAATACCTATTTCCAGAATTAAAAATTGAACTTATACAAGAAATTTTAATTAATGCAAATTGTGATAGTATTTGTATTAGTAACAATCCAAATAACTATAAGAGACATATTTTTAATTATTTATTTAAAAATCATTTTAAATATATTTCAGAAACGATTCAATTTGATGTCTCAAACTATACTTTTATTATGATATCACCTAATTGCACTATTGTTTATGGAGATATAAATACTCCTTTACACATAATCTTTCATGATACATTAGAAGTAGGTATAAGAGAATTTTATACAGAATTAGTTGATTATTTTGAAATTGCTTTCATTGGTTCTTTTAAATCAAGAACTTTTAATTCAATTTCTGAAAAAATTCCAGTTTTAGAAAATATCTTTAACAAATTAGAAGATGAATTAATATGCTAATAACATTATGCTATATTGTTATATTTAGCAATCGTTAAAATCTTTAAAAGGTGCAGAATTCTGCGCCTTTATTTATTATACAAATTGACATTTCAATCTTAATCCTGTATAATAAACGCAATTATTATATGAAAGATTATATGAGTATATGTATATATTCAGAAAAGAGGTGTTTTATGTCTAATTCTAATGAAACAGCAAAACGCATAAAAAATATTATTCCTTTACTTACAGATACAGAAATATCAAACATCATTAAACGGAGTAATGGTAATTTATCTGTAATATCAAACCCTAATCATTGTTTTGACTTTATTTTCACAAAAATTTTTAAAGCTATTGTTTTTAATGAAATTTTTCTTACAACAGCAGTATTTCCTGAATTACATATCCTGAAAATAAATTCAATTGACAAAACCAAATACTCAGCAGTAATAACAATTGGTGCTTCTTACCCGGTATATACCCTAAAACATGTAGAACATACACTTAACATTTTAGACTATTATGGTAATTTATGTTCTTGGTTTTATGATATCTATAATAAAATACCAACTTGTTATAAGAACAATGTACGAATACAACTCACATTAAACTATATGCAAAGATTCAATCAATTCGATACATTTTATTCAGAATCAAGAAAATATTTTTTAACTATGTTCCCTAATTTATCAGAAAATGTTCTAGAATTATTAACAGAAAATAACAATTCTAAAATTTACTTAAATTATGATTACAAAAATGCAAAAAAATATATTTTTGAAAACCTTATTTCAATTCCATTCTTGATCGAACATCCAAATTTTGATGAAACATCTAATGAAACAATATTTTGTTTTTTAACACCATATTGCATAGCTATTTATATAGATGAAACCATTCCTCTGTATATAGTATTTTTTGAATATGATGAAAATGATGACATATTAGATTTTTATTATGATACTGCATTAAAATTTGAAGAATTACTTGATGCAGCTCCTGATCACTTAACATTTGAAGAGCGAAAACAAATAATTGACGAATTAGAAAAAATTACAAACATGTAAAATATTAAACCCAAAAACGGTATTTTTTGAAAAGGTCTAATCCACAGATTAGATCTTTTTTTATACTATGAATAATTTGACAATTATGTAAACATTTTGTATAATTAATTAGATACTTACTTATTTACAAATGATATTTATTTATATCATTTAATTTATTAAAATTGAAAGAGGCTAACATTATGAACACACTAAGACCACTTGAACAAACAACTTTTTCTCGCTTTGAAACATTAGGATTTACAAATGAACAAATTCAAATTTTTATCGAAAATTCTAATGGTTCTATTAATTCAGATCTTCCATATCTAAATGTTGAAAAATTTATTTTGAATCATATTCTAATACCACATTTAGAATATGATTCTGATGAAAAGTTAAAACATTATGAAAATCCCAATACTGGTGTTTTTGTGATTATTACAAATCCTTCTATGCCAGCATATTTAGTATATCCTACAAAAATTCCATATAAGGATTTTACTAAATTACTTGATGAATTTAGAGCTAGAGTAAATGATTTGTTCAAACAGCATATTCGTTTCAATTTATTAAAAAATCTAAATAGCAGCTCAATGTTATTATCTTCGATAAAACAACTAGCTAGAGATTTTAATTAGCAAAGAAAAAAAGTACCAAATTGGTACTTTTTTTCATTATTTCATTAATTTATTTTTCTATTTATTCTCTATCTATTTTTCTATTTTTTCTAACGATAATACTTTAGGTTTTGTTATAGCTGTCTTTGTTCTTACATATATATATTTTACAAATTTCCAGATAGATTTACCTATCTTTTTTAAATTATATAAAATTTTACTAATTATGGTTACAAAAATATCTTTTATAAATAATACTATTTTTTTAATTATTCCTAAAAAACTTGATACTATTTTGAAAACTTTTTCACTACCTGTCTTCATATTAGTTTTTGCTTTTTGCATATTTTTTTTAGCTTTTGATTCTGTGTTATATTCATCATATCTAATATATTTTCTATTTCCATATGATGATCTTCTTATTGGTACTTTATTTAATATAATACCTCCTATATTACCACCAACATTTTCGATTTCTTTTATAACTTCAGCAAAATGTGCTTTTTTAGTCTGATTATATGCAGTTACAATTATACTTGTATCTACCAATCTCGAAATAATAACTGAGTCTGTTACTAATTGCACTGGCGTACCATCTACAATTATTATATCATAATATGATTTTAATCCTTCAATTAATTCTTTCATTTTATTACTTGTTAATAATTCAGACGGATTTTCTGCTATACTACCACCTGGTAATAACATTAGATTTTCGATTTCTGTTGTAAACAAGTATTTTCCTAATGTTTTAACATCAGATTCATAGTCAGATAAATAGTCTGATAAACCTGGTATAACCTCATTAATAAATATTTTAGTTAAACCTTCTTTTCTCATATCTCCATCTATAATTATAACTTTTTTTCCTGCTTGTGCAAATGTTATTGCTAAATTACATACTACCCAACTTTTACCCTCTCCTGGCATTGTCGAAGTAACCATTATAGTTTTTATATCATTATGAGTAACCTTGTAATGTATATTTGTTCTTAAAGATCTAAATGCCTCTGATAAAGGAGATTTAGGATCTTCATATGTTAATTTTGAAAATTGTGACATTATCTTCTACCTCCTTTATCTAATTTTTCTAAATATTGAGGTATCGATGCTAATACAGTATATTTACATAGTGCTTCTATATCTTCTGTCTTTTTAATTGTAGTATCCATCATATTAGTTATTAATACATATGCTACTGACAATGTTATACCAATTAATACAAATATAGCAATATCTCTAGGATAATTTATATTTGATGGTCCTTTTGCAACTTCTGCTTCATCTACAACATATATATTTTGAATATTATATATTTCAGCAACTTTACTTGTAAAAACTTCGGCAGTTTCATTTGCCATTTCTGCTGCTAATTCTTTATTCTCTAGTAAAACATTTATTCTAATTATTTCTGTTTCGTCTATTGCTGAAACAGTTATTTTACCTCTTAAATCTTCTTCATCCATATCTAAATTCAAATTAGATATTACTTCTCTTAAAATATTATTACTTTTAATTAATTCACTATATGTATTTATTAATTTCGAGTTTAGTGTTAAATCTGTTTCCGTAATTTCTGCATCTTCAGCTGTTAATGTTGTATCATCTGTTTTCTTTGAAACTCCTGCTAAAACAAGTGATGTAGATGATTCATATACAGGTGTTACAAAATATATTGAATATATTATTCCCATAATTGTAAAAATTACCATTACAATTAAAATAATAATTTTTTTACGCCAAAATAACAAAAACAAATCTTTTAAGTCTATTTCATCCATTTTTTTCTCCTATTTATACTTCCTTTTATTTTTAACTTTTGTACTTAACTTTTGTTTTTATTATATTTTGAATCATTCACAATATATTTTATCAGTTGTTGGCAGAAAATTTTTCTTATTTTTTTCTCATTAGTCATAAAACGCATTATAATATATTTATTGGCATTTAGCAATGAATTTTTAAAATATTTTTTAAAAAGACACAAATAAAAATCTAGTAATTTTACATAATTAAACAAGAGGCGTTTTATGTAAAACTTCTCTTGTTTTTCATTATATATATTATTCCAAACCACTTTTTTCTTTTATCTCTTCACTTATATTCTTAACTGTTTCTGTTGGCTCATAATACGAATTATTAAATAAATTTTGATGTAAATCTGTTACATTTTTTTCTAAATTTACAGGAACACTATACCACCATGAATCTATCGTCATGCTTTCAACTTCATATGGCCATCCTTGACTTTCTGTTATTGTTAAATATGGTACACTTGGTATCATACCTAATATATCTTCCACTTTTATATTTGTATATACTCTTTCCAAACAAAAATCTGCAAATTCATTTAATTCTAAAACATTATATGTACTTACCTTATTTGCAACTGCCTCTAAAACAGTTCTTAATCTCTCTGTCCTACCAAAGTCTCCACCTGTTGCATTTCTTATTCTTGCATATTGTAATGCTTGTGTACCATTTAACGTATATGTACCCGCTCTTGAAATATAACTTATTTTGCCTATTTCTTCATATGTTATATTAACAGTTATACCACCAACATAGTCCACTATATCTTCAACTGCATCAAAATTAACAGTCACAAATTCTTCGATATTTAAATCCATATTTGTATTTAATGTATTCATTGATAATTGTGGTCCACCAAATTCATATGCTTGTGTTACTTTATCTAACCCATGCCCTTCTATTTCCATATATGTATCTCTATAAATTGATGTAAGTGAAACTTCGCTTGTATCTTCATTTAAAGATGCTATAATTATTGAATCACTATATCCATCTTCATAGCTTGTACTATTTTCATCTATTCCATATATAACAATATTTCTATATGTATCTAAATTTTGTTTTACAGATTCAGAAATACCTAATTTAGACTCATCTATCTCTATAATTGATACTTTACTTGCTTTATCCTGTAAATACCAATATCCAGCTCCTATAACAGCTAATGGTACTATTATTAATAATATTAACATTACAATAATAACTCTTTTTAATCCTTTATGCTTTTTCACTTTTTTATTTTTCTTATCTTCCATTCTCTTTCCTGTTTTATTATCATTTTCACTATGTATATTTTTTTTATCTTTTTTATTTTCTTCCATAATACCCTCTTCTTTTGCTTTTTTATTTGTTCAATTATACTATTTAAAATTATATTTTTCAATACATACAGACTATATATACAGAAAAACAGAATATTTTAACAAAATTTATAAACACCAATTATATATTAAATTGATGTTTACTTATTTGTATTTATATTCTTTAAAAATCTTATTTATTTTTTTAGTGAATTAATATTAAGCTTATATTATCCTTTAACTAATTTTTCAATCTCTTCTTGTTTTAATCCTGTAATTAATATTATTTTATCTATAGATTCACCTAATCTAATCATTTTTTTAGCTATTTCTATATTTGTAATTTTAATTCCTTTGTCTATTCCTTGCTCGATTCCTTGTTTAATTCCTTGTTTAATTCCGATTTCAGTATATCTTTCTTTCATATCATTAGCTTTTCTTCTTTCGTCATCTTCTC
>CAYJIP010000002.1:180863-182806 GCA_964370265.1 uncultured Clostridium sp.
TTTTACAATATATATATTAAAATTTATATACATTCTACAAAACTTCTTATGTTTCAACTTTATTTTTAAATTTCTTTTCAATTTTTTCTATCACTTCAAGATAAGACAGATAAAATATTTAAATATTTTATCTGTCTTTTTTAAGTAATTCAACTTATTTTTATTATTTACTCCTGTTATTTATTTTTACTATTTAATTTTTTATTTATATTTATAATAACTATTGTGATAATTGCAATTACAGATACTATCATAACACTAAAGATAAGTATTGTTACAATTATTAATATAGTATTTCCAATTGCATAACTACCATCATCTTCAACTATTACATTCTTATATATAGTAATACCATTTACCGTTCTAAATTCTAAAATATATTCTCCTGGTTTAGATATTTTCAATTCGTTATTTTCAAAACTTATATTAATATCTGATGTCACTAATTCAATATCTGTTTCAGTTACATTATTTGGTGTAAACTCAGGCTTTATTTTATATAACTGATTTATTGTCAAGACATTTTTTGCATTTTCATTTTCAGTTACTCCACTAATTACTAAATCACATGTTTCTGGTTCTATACCTAATACAATGACATTAAACTCTGTTTTAAGACCATTTTCAGTTTCACAACTAACTACTGTCGTTCCTTTAGATAAAGCTTTTAATAGTCCATTCTCATCAACTGTAACAACACTTTGATTACTACTTTTCCATTTTACATTTGTTTCTGAAATTTTTTCAGGATTCAATGTAGGAATAATTTGATGTGTTTCTCCTATTTTAATTGATACATCTTCAATTTCACCTATACTTTCTGGAAAAGTCTTATCAACAGTAACATCAAATGATACATCATCTGCTCCATTACTTGAAATTGTTATTTTAGCTGTTCCTACACCTATAGCTGTAACTTTTGATCCTTCACAAGTTAAAATATTAGAATCTGAACTTGTAGCTGTATATGTATTAGAAGAATTACTAATATTAACTACTAATTCTTTTCCCATACCATAATCTATGTTTACAAATTCTTCTACTGTAATAACTGGTTTTACATATGTAGATGTTGTTGTACTTGAAGATGTACTTGAACTACTATTAGTTGTTGTTCCTCCACCATTATGATA
Organism: uncultured Clostridium sp.; assembly: GCA_964370265.1. Classification (GTDB taxonomy): domain Bacteria; phylum Bacillota; class Clostridia; order TANB77; family CAG-508; genus CAG-269. Next base: position 181,997 of record CAYJIP010000002.1, read on the forward strand.
GTGATATGAATTTAATTCATATCCTGGTGTTTCTGTTCTGACATAGTGCCCCCCATTTGAATCTGTTCTTCCTGAATGTGCTAATGAATTACTAATACAAATAGATATTAATATGATAAATACACATAAAATTTTAATACTTTTTTTCATATAAATTCCCCCTTATATGAATATTTATATCATATGTATTTATTTGTAGAATAATGTTATATTATAGTATTTAATGGTATTTAATGGAATCAAGAAACAAATAACTGCAACTACTACACTCTCTTAACATTTTATGTGAATTATTATATAATACCAACAAGTTTTTTATTTGAATTTTTTTAACATATTCAAAATTTAAAAAAGCGCATTAAATACTAAAAAACCAAGATTAGTATATTTATCTAATCTTGATTTTTTATTTTGTAATTAAACTGCTTTTATACATAACTTTTAGTAATTACACTTTTTCAACACTTCTTATCTACCTATAGAATAATATTCTACACCTGCATTTTTCATATCATCTAACCCATAAATATTTCTACCATCATAAACTAATGGTGTTCTCATTAATTCTTTATATTCATTCGGCTTAACAACTTTAATTTCATTCCATTCAGTGAATACAAAACATACATTAGCATCTTTTAAAGCCTCTTGTGGTGTTTGTACATATTTTATCTTATCTCCATATATTTTCTTTGTATTTTCTATTGCAACTGGATCATATGCATATATTTCTGCACCTTTTTCTAATAATAAATTAATATTATCTATCGATGGTGCTTCTCTTAAATCATCTGTTCCTGGTTTAAAAGC
>CAYJIP010000003.1:0-144639 GCA_964370265.1 uncultured Clostridium sp.
AAGACGGATACAAAAAAGACGGATACAAAAAAGACGGATACAAAAAAGACGAATATAAAAAAGACGGATATAAGAAAGACGGATATAAGAAAGACGGATATAAGAAAGACGGATATAAAAAAGACGGATACAAACTAGATGGGAAAAATAACAAAACCAAATTTAATAAAAGAAATACTAAAGATTCACAAGATAGAGAAGATGAATATTATTTAGGTGAAAAAATGACAGCAAAATCTAAACAAAAGAAATCAGATAGTTATTATGGAAAGTTTGAAAATCCTAGAAAAAAAGCCTATAAAAATAGTAATAATATAAAAAATAATAAAATAAAAAAAATTAAGTAAACTTTATGTAGTTTATTAATAAAATCCATTGACAAATAGCGAATAAAATGGTAAAATATTTGAGCGTATGTATATTACGGACATACGATCACATCGTTAAAAAAAAGTAATGTAAAATTCGGAGGTGTATTTAAATGGCAGCAAAAGGTCCAAGAGAAAATATAACGTTAGAGTGTACAGAATGTAAAAGAAGAAATTATATGACTTCTAAAAATAAAAGAAACAATACTGAAAGATTAGAAATAACTAAATATTGTAAATTCTGTAAAACACGTACAACACATAAAGAAACTAAATAATGTAGTCTATTTCAAGGAGGAAATATCGTGGCTAAAAAAGAAGTAATTAAAAGTAAAGAAAAAAATAAAGAAAATAAAAGCAAAAAGAACTTCTTTAAAGGATTCAAGGCAGAACTTAAAAAAGTAAGTTGGCCAACACCAAAACAATTGATTAATAATACGACAGCAGTTGTAGTAATTGTTTTGATTACAGCTTTAATTGTAATTGCATTAGACATTGGTTTTGAATTCATCAACACTAAAGGTGTTGAATTGGTAGAGAAAAATCTTCAAGAAGAGACTATTACTACTGATATAGACACAGAAGACCAAACAAACAATGAAGAACAAGATAGCACAACTACTGTGGAAGAAGACAACACAACAACAACTGAAGATATAGTTACTGATGAAAATACAGTTAACTAAAATTAACAGTTTGAGAAAGTAATATATTAAAAAAGGGAGGCTTGAACAATGTCTCAAAAAGATTATGATATGATACCAAGATGGTATGTAATACATACATATTCAGGGTATGAAAACAAAGTAAAAAAAGATCTGGAAAAAACAATAGAGAATAGAGAATTAGAAGAATTCTTTTTCGATATTATAGTTCCAATGGAAGAACAAATTGAAATTAAAGATGGAAAGAGAAAAACTAATTTGAAAAAAGTTTTCCCTGGATATGTTTTAATTAAAATGATAGTAACAGAAGAATCTTGGTATATTGTAAGAAATACAAGAGGTGTTACAAGTTTCGTAGGATCTGGTACGGATCCGATTCCATTGACAGAAGACGAAATACGCAACATGGGATTCGAAGAAGTTCCAATCAATGTTGATTATGAAGTAAATGAACAAGTCCAAATAGTTAACGGAGCATTTGATGGATGTATAGGTCCGGTTCAAGAAATTAATTTGGAAAAACAAAAAGTAAAAGTTTTAGTTTCTATATTTGGGAGAGAAACTCCTGTAGAAGTAGAATTTTCACAAGTAAAAAAAATTAAATAGGGAGGTGCCATTAAAATGGCAGAAAAAGAAATTTCAAATATTATTAAATTGCAAATAGAAGCAGGAAAGGCAACACCAGCGCCACCTGTAGGACCAGCATTAGGATCAAGTGGTGTAAATATCATGCAATTTGTTAAAGAATTCAATGATAAAACAGCTAACCAACCAGGAATGATTATACCAGTAGTTATTACAGTATATAAAGATAAAACATATACATTTATAACAAAAGTACCACCTGTAGCTGTATTAATTAAAAAAGCAATAGGATTACAATCAGGATCAGCTGTATCAAATAGAGATAAAGTAGGAACAATTACTAAAGCTCAAGTACAAGCTATCGCTGAACAAAAAATGCCTGACTTAACTGCTGCTTCATTAGAAACAGCAATGAGCATGGTAGCAGGAACTGCTAGATCAATGGGTGTAGTAGTTGTAGACTAATTTAATTATAGTTTATAAAATTTAAAAATATATAAGTGGGAGAGTTAATAACTCGTTAATACCAAAGGAGGAAAAATGAAAATGACTAAAAGATATGCAGAATCTGCAAAATTAGTTGATTCTTCTAAAGAATATGAAATAAATGAAGCTTTAGAAGTTATCGAAAAAATGCCAAAAACAAAATTTGATCAAACACTAGAATTACACGTTAAATTAGGTGTTGATTCTAAACATGCTGATCAACAAGTAAGAGGAACAGTAGTTCTTCCAAACGGAACAGGTAAAACACAAAAAGTATTAGTATTTGCTAAAGGGCCAAAAGCTGAAGAAGCTCAAAAAGCTGGTGCAGACTTTGTTGGTGCTGAAGAATTAATACCAAAAATTCAAAATGATAACTGGTTTGACTATGATGTAATAGTTGCAACTCCAGACATGATGGGTGTTGTTGGTAGATTAGGTAAAGTATTAGGACCAAAAGGTTTAATGCCAAACCCTAAATCAGGAACAGTAACTATGGATGTAACTAAAGCAATAAATGAAATTAAATCAGGTAAAGTAGAATATCGTTTAGATAAAACTAATATAATTCACTTAGGATTTGGTAAAGTTTCTTTTGGAGCTGCTAAATTAGAAGAAAACTATAGAGTAGTTATGGATGCTATAATTAAAGCTAAACCAGCTGCTTCTAAAGGTCAATATGTAAGAAGCGTATCTGTTTCTACAACAATGGGACCTGGAATCTTTATAAACGAAAAATAATTATATAGCCAAAGACAGTAGGCGAACTAAGTCCTACCTAGGCACAACTTGAGTATACACTCTTATTGTGCCTAAATGGACTATAAGAGTGTTATTTACTTATTAAATAAATATTTTTAGTACCAGGAGGTGAAAAAATTAAATGGCAAGTGAAAAAATATTAAATCAAAAGAAAGTAGAAGTATCTAACTTAGCTGCTAAAATGAAAGAAGCAAAATTAATACTTTTTACAGAATACAGAGGAATTAACGTTGTAGATGATACAACATTAAGAAAAAATTTAAGAAATGCAAACGCAACATGTACAATAATCAAAAACAATATCACAAGAAGAGCTTTAACTGAATGTGGAATTGAAGGATTAAACGAAACATTAACAGGGCCAGTAGCAGTAGTTATGAGTAATGAAGATTACTTAGAACCATCAAAAGTTATATATGAATTTGCAAAAGCAAATGAATTTTATAAAATAAAAGGTGGTGTTATCGAAGGAAAAGTAATGACAGCTGAAGAAATAATTACTTTAGCAAAATTACCATCAAGAGAAACATTATTATCTATGCTTGCTGGAGCTTTACTTGGAAACATATCAAAAGTTGCAGTTGCACTTGATCAAGTAAGACTTCAAAAAGAAGAAAATGCTGGAGAACCAGTTGTAGTTGCTACAGAAGCAGCTGAATAATATAAAATAAGAGTTGTGAACTTATATCACATAAAATTTAGGAGGATTTATAAAATGGAAAAAATTGAAAAATTAATAGAACAAATCGATAGCTTAACAGTTGTTGAATTAGCTGAATTAGTAAAAGCTATAGAAGAAAAATACGGAGTGTCTGCAGTAGCAGCAGCAGCACCAGTAGCAGCTGGAGCAGCAGCAGCTGAAGAAAAAACAGCTTTTGATGTTGTTTTAGCAAGTGCTGGAGATCAAAAAATAAAAGTAATTAAAGTAGTTAGAGATGCTACAGGATTAGGTTTAAAAGAAGCTAAAGATTTAGTTGATGGAGCACCTAAAACAGTTAAAGAAGGAGTTTCTAAAGACGAAGCTGAAGACTTAAAAGCTAAATTTGCTGAAGTTGGAGCTGTTATAGAAATAAAATAATTTTAACTATTTAATTTATAAAAGTTAAAAATAAAATAAAAAAAACTTATTACTAACATTTATGTGGTAATAAGTTTTTTTATTTTACTTATGTAAATACTGGTAAATATGGAGTATTTATGGTATAATCCTAAAAACAATATGAATAATAAAATTTAGATAGGAGTGAATAAAATGAAAATTAAAACAGAAGAAATTTTGCATATGGCCAAATTAGCACATTTAAATATTGAAGATTCAGAAATTGAAAAATATAAAGAAAACTTAGAAGATATATTGAATTTTGCCGAAATAGTTAATAATGCACCAGTAGAGGGATTAGATATAACAGTTGGGTCAAATCAAGGTGTAAATAGATTTAGACAAGATAAGGTAGAAGTATTTGAAGATAATGAAAGCTTATTAGCAAATGCAATAACTAAAGAACAAAACATGTTTAAATTACCAAAAACAATTAACTAATATAGGAGGGGAATTAATGAATATCTTAGAATTAACAGTACACGAATTACGTGAAAAATTAGCAGATAAAACAATAACAAGAACTGAAATTCTTGAAGCATATACATCGCAAATAAATATAAAGGAAAAAGATGTAAAAGCATTTGTGACAGTATTAACAGAAGAAGCAAAAAACAAGTTAGCAAAGATAGAAAAAAATGCTGAATTAGATGTTTTAGCTGGATTGCCAATAGGTATAAAAGACAATATTTGTACTAAAGGAATAAAAACAACATGCTCATCAAAAATGTTAGAGAATTTTGTATCACCTTATGATGCAACTGTAATGGAAAAAATTAATGAAAAAAAATTAATAAATATAGGAAAATTAAATATGGATGAATTTGCAATGGGTGGATCAACAGAATATTCATACTTCAAAAAAACATCCAATCCATGGAATTTAAATAAAGTTCCTGGAGGTTCTTCAGGTGGAAGTGCAGCAGCAGTTGCAGCTAACTTAGTTCCTTGGGCTTTAGGATCAGATACAGGAGGGTCAATAAGACAACCAGCTAGTTTTTGTGGTGTTGTTGGATTAAAACCAACATATGGGCTTGTATCAAGATATGGATTAGTAGCATTTGCTTCATCTTTAGATCAAATAGGTCCTATCACAAAAGATGTAAGAGATTCAGCGATATTATTAAATATATTAGCAGGGTATGACAAAAAAGATAGTACATCTGCAGATGTTGAAAAAATTGATTATGAAAAATCATTAACTGGTAATGTGAAAAATTTAAAAATAGCAGTTCCAAAAGAATTTTTTGCAGAAGGTATAAATGAAGAAGTGAAAAAATCACTAGAAAATGCTATTGAAAAATATAAAGAACTTGGTGCCATTGTAGAAGAAGTTTCATTAGATATTGCAAAATATTCATTAGCAACATACTATATAATTGCATGCGCAGAAGCTAGTTCTAACTTAGGTAGATTTGATGGAATTAGATATACACATAGAACACAAGAATTTAAAAACTTAAAAGATATTTATAAAAAATCAAGAACAGAAGGTTTCGGTAAAGAAGTTAAAAGAAGAATAATTTTAGGGACATATGTATTGTCATCTGGATATTATGATGCATATTATAAGAAAGCGCAACAAGTAAGAACTTTAGTTATGAATGAATTTAATAAAGTATTTAAAAACTATGATCTTATATTAACACCAACATCACCAACAGTAGCTTTTGATATTGGTGGTAAGAGCGATAATCCGATGGAAATGTATTTAGCAGATATATGTACTGTTTCAGTAAATATTGCAGGGTTACCAGGAATTTCAGTACCATGTGGTGTTGATAAAGAAGGTATGCCAATAGGAATGCAGTTAATAGGTAATAAGTTTGCAGAAGAAACAATATTAAATGCAGCATATACCTATGAACAAGAAATAAAATTTAGAGATAAATATAAACCGCAATTCATTAAATAGATTAATAAGGAGGAAAATTAATGTCAAGACAGGATTATGAGATAGTAATGGGATTAGAAGTACACTCAGAATTATCTACAAAGACAAAAATATTTTGTAGCTGCCCAGCAGAATTTGGTGGACAACCTAATACACATACTTGCCCAATTTGTATGGCAATGCCAGGAACACTTCCGGTATTAAATGAAAAAGTAGTGGAGTATGCTGTAAAAGCAGGTTTAGCAACAGGTTGTGAAATAGCAAGAGATAGTAAAAATGACCGAAAAAATTATTTTTATCCAGATTTACCAAAGGCATATCAAATATCACAATTTGATAAGCCATTATGTGAAAATGGTGGAATTGAAATAGAAACATCAGAAGGAAAAAAAGTTATAAGATTGACAAGAATCCATATAGAAGAAGATGCAGGAAAATTAAATCATGATGATTTCTCAGGAGGAACACTAGTTGATTTAAATAGAGCTGGAGTACCATTAATTGAAATAGTATCAGAGCCAGATTTAAGAAGTGGTGAAGAAGTTGATTTGTATTTGAAAAAATTAAAATCGATATTAGAATACATTGAAGTATCTGATTGTAAGATGCAAGAAGGATCTTTAAGAGCAGATGTTAACATATCTGTAAGAAAAAAAGGTGAAACAAAATATGGTACGCGTACTGAAATGAAAAATATGAATTCGTTTAGAAGTATTGCAAGAGCTATAGAATATGAAGTAGACAGACAAATAGATATACTTGAAGAAGGTGGCGTAATAACACAGGAAACACTAAGATGGGATGATGTCTCAGGGAAAACATTTCCGATGAGAGATAAAGAAGATGCACAAGATTATAGATATTTTCCAGACCCAGATTTAGTAGCTATAAAATTATCAGAAGAATATATAAATGATATAGAAAAAAGTTTACCAGAATTACCTGAAAGTAGAAAACAAAGATATTTAACAGAGTATTCATTATCAGAAAAAGATGCGAAGACAATAACATCTTCGAAGTATTTATCTGAGTTATTTGAAAATACTATAAAAGTATGTAATAATCCAAAAGCAGCTAATAACTGGATAATTTCAGATATATCTAGAATATTAAATGAAAAAGAAATTGAACCATCAGAAATACCTTTTACAGCAGAACAATTAGGAAAATTAATAATCTTAATAGACAATGGAACAATAAGTTCAAGTATAGGTAAAAAAGTTTTAACTGAATTATTTGAAAAACCAGAAAATCCAGAGACAATAATCAAAGAAAAAGGATGGATTCAAATATCAGATGAAGGTGCAATAAAAGAAGTTGTGTTAAAAATATTAGAAACAAATGCACAATCTGTATCTGATTATAAAGCAGGAAAAGGAAAAGCATTAGGTTTCTTAGTAGGACAAGCTATGAAAGAAACAAAAGGAAAAGCTAATCCACAAATGTTAAATAAAATGTTTATAGAAGAATTAAGTAAATAAAACTTATTAATTACGAAAAATAAAAATATTAACAAAAAAGAAATAGCAAAAACAAAAGCTTAAAACAAGATAGTATATCATACTTCAGTTCGAACGAGAATAGATAATTAGAGATTAAAAACACATATACAAGAAAGTATATGTGTTTTATTATATGTTCTTTAAAATGTGTTTTGTAGAAAATAAAAAAGACCTCATATAAGAGGTCTTATAAAAACTATGCATAATTTTTATTATCGAAATTAAGCTCCGATTGAATTTAATTTTTTAGATAAAGCTGATTTTTTTCTTGCAGCTGTATTTTTTACGATAACACCTTTTGAACAAGCTTGATCAACTTTTTGTGTAGCTACAGAGAATAAAGATTTTGCTTCTTCTTTGTTTCCATTAGCAACAGCTTCTTCGAATTTTTTGATAGCTGATTTATATTCAGATTTAATCATATTATTTTTTAAAGTTTTTTTCTCAATTACTAAAACTCTTTTTTTAGCTGATTTAATATTTGGCATTTGATTGCACCTCCTCTTAGTCTTAATTAAACTATAACATAGGATATTTTATCATATTTAAAAAGAAAATGCAAGCAAAATGCAAATAAATTATTGTAATACCACATATTTTATGATATAAATATATGAGAATGGAGGTATTGATATGATAGCGATTGGTAGTGATCATGGTGGATACAGACTAAAAGAAATAATAAAAGAATATTTTAAAAAGAAAAGTATTGAATATATAGATTATGGAACAGATAGCGAAGAAAGTATAAATTATTCAGACATAGCAAAAAAAGTAGCCATATCAATTCAAAGTGAAAAATGTGAAAAAGGAATTTTAATTTGTAAGACAGGAATAGGGATGAGTATAACTGCAAACAAATTCAAAAGAATTAGATGTGCATTGTGTGGAAATGAAGAAACTGCAAAATTATCTAGAGAACATAACGATAGCAATATTTTAGCTATTGGCGCGGACTTTGTTAGTGAAATTGAGGTTTTTAAAATGCTAGATATATGGTTAAGTACAAATTTTGCAGAAGGACGCCATAAAAATAGAATAGAATTAATAGCAGATATAGAAAAAGAAAACATGATATAGGAGGCTCTTATGTGGGGAGATATAGTTATAGCATTTTTGTTAGCTTTTATTGTAGCATTTATAGCAACACCATATACAATAAGATTAGCAAGAAAAATAGGGGCAGTAGATGTTCCAAAAGATGAAAGAAGAATGCATACTTCGGCAATGCCTAAATTTGGAGGTCCTGCAGTAATATTAGGATTTTTAGTATCAACAATTTATCTAATTATAGTAATGAGTATAGAAGGAACAATTAATATATTTGGTTCAGAAAACTATAGTAGTCAATTATTAGGGATGTTATTAGGAATAGGAGTAATATCTATAACATGTATAATTGATGATGTAAGAACAATTAAACCGATTTTTAAATTATCAGGACAATTATTAGCTTCAATAATAGCAGTATCTTTTGGAGTTAGAATAGATGATATAACATTACCATTTATAACAATGCCAGAAGTACAAGAATGGTTTTCAATAATTGCAACAATTGCTTGGATAGTGATTGTAACAAATGCAATTAATTTAAGTGATGGCTTAGATGGATTATCATCTGGAATATCAGCAATATCAGCTGTGTCATTATTAATAATATTTGTATTAAATGGATCACCATTAATAGCTATAGTGTTAATAACAGCATTAGCTGGAGCTGTACTAGGTTTTTTACCGTTTAATTTTTCACCAGCAAAAACATTTATCGGTGACACAGGATCAAATTTTATTGGTTATGCCATATCAATTATTTCAATATTAGGAGTAGCTAAGACATATACAGCAGCAGTAATAGTATTACCATTAATTGTACTTGGCTTACCAATATTAGATACAGGATTAGCAATAATAAGAAGATTGATAAAAGGAAAATCAGTAAAGGCAATTTTTAAAGCAGATAAAGGACACTTACATCATAGAATAGTGGCAAAAGGATACAATCAAAAACAAGCAGTAATAATGTTATATACAATAAGTGCTACATTTGGGATTTTTGCAGTGATTTTATTAGAAAGCGGTATTTGGAAAGCAGTATCTGTTTTAGCAATGGTAGTGATTGCTGTGGCTTTTGGGTATAGGAATTTTAAGCTAGATAAAGACAAAAATCAAAGATATGAATGCACAGAGTGTAAATATATATATAATCCTAAATATGGAAATGAAGCAAATAATATAAAACCAGAAACTGAGTTTGTAGATTTACCTAAAACATGGTCATGCCCTGTGTGTGGTGTTGACAAAAGTGAATTTAAACAAAGCAAATAATTAATTGAATTTAATAGAAAATCATAAAATAAGTTAGTAAAAAATAATTATTAACTTATTTTTTTTGCTTAATATAAAAAAACAAAACACAGAAAAATAAAGCAATATAGAGAAAAAAAGAGATATTTAGAGGAAATTGGTGGTATACCATGCTAGCGAACAATAAGTTGAGTTATGTTGACAACTTTAAGAAAATATGGTATTATATTATAATAAAAAAGTTGCTGTAATATTGTATTGATAAAATATTATAGTGATTTTTTAAGGAATAAAAGAAATAATAGGGGATAATAAATGGAGAAATTAAATATTATAAAAGAACATATTAATTTAGAAAAAGAAATTACTGAATTTATGTTAGAAGTAGCAATAAATGAGAATCAAATGTACGAATGGGAAGATGGAATAAAAAATCAAAAATATGATAACTATAAAGATGGAAATGGTGAATTATATATTGTTATGAATAATTCAAATGAAATTGTAGGTACATGTGGTATATATAAAATGCAAAACTCAATTGCAAAAATAGAAAGATTATACATAAAAAGAGATTATAGAAAAATTGGAATAGCTTCACATTTGATGAACAATGCTTTTGAATATGCAAAGAAAAATAAACTTAAAGAAGTAGTATTAGGAACATCAAACAGATTAGAAAAAGCAATTCGTTTATATGAAAACTTAGGATTTACAAAATACTGTGAAGAAGATTCAGCAATATTGTATAGAAAAGCTATATAAAAATTATTTAAAAATTGTAAAATAGGAGAATAAATGAAAGATAAAATAATAAAATGCTTAGCATATGATGGTAGAATATCAATAATGTGTGCTAATACAACAAACTTAGTGGAAGAAGCAAGAAAATTACATGATTTAAGTCCATTAACAACAGCTGCATTTGGAAGATTATTGACAATGACATCGATAATGGGTGCTGAAATGAAAAATGAACAAGATAAATTAACAATTCAAGTTAAGGGGAATGGACCTATTCAAAAAATGGTAACTGTAACAAATAATTATCCACAAGTCAAAGGATATATATTGAATCCACATGTTGAATTACCACTTAATGAGTTTGGTAAGCTAGATGTTGGTGGAGCAATTGGGCAAGAAGGTTTTATAAATGTTATAAAAGATATAGGATTAAAAGATCCATATATTGGAGTATCACCACTTGTTTCAGGAGAATTAGGTGATGATTTTGCAAGTTACTTTGTGAATTCTGAACAAAGACAATCAGCAGTAGGATTAGGTGTATTAGTAAATAAAGACGGAGTTAAAACAGCAGGTGGATATTTAATAAATCCTATGCCAGATGCAACTGAAGAGGATATATTTAATTTAGAACATGCAATATTTAAAGCAGGAGCAATATCTAAAATGCTAGATCAAGAATTAAGTTTGATTGATATAGTTAAAAAAGTAACAGGTGATGAAAATGTTAGAATATTAGAAGAAAATATAGAACCAGTATATGAATGTGATTGTTCAAGAGAAAAAATGGAAAAATCTTTAATAACAATAGGAAAAGAAGACTTAAAAGAAATATTAGAAGAAGATAAACAGGCAGAATTAGTATGTCATTTCTGTAATAAAAAATATCAGTTTAAAGAAGAAGAGCTTGAAATAATATTACAAAATATTGACAATTAAAATATATAATAATATAATTTGAAAAAATTATTATAAAAGGAGAAAAAAATGGAAAAAGAAATATTGATATTCGGACATAAAAATCCAGATACAGATTCAATATGTTCAAGTATTGTAAAGCAAAAATTGAATGAACAAAATGGACATAATAATAGTGTTGCAGTAAGACTTGGGAAAATAAACAAAGAAACAAAATTTGTATTAGATTATTTGAAAATGGAAGAACCAAAACTAGTTGAAAAAGTAGAAGAAGGTCAAAAAGTAATATTAGTGGACCATAATGAATTTGGTCAAAGTGTAGAGGGAATAGAAAAAGCAAAAATAATTGGGATTGTTGATCATCATAGAATAGCAAATATGCAAACAGCAGAACCAATATTTATGACAGTAAGGCCTTATGCATGTACATCAACACTATTATTCCAAGACTATATTCAAAAAGGATTTGAAATAAGTAAAGAAGAAGCTATATTAATGTTAAGTGCAATAGTATCAGATACACTTTTATTTAAATCTCCAACAACAACTAAGCATGATATAAAAGCATTTGAAGAATTAGAAAAAATAGCAGGAATAGATGGTAAAGAATATGGATTAGCTATGTTAAAAGCAGGAACTAATTTAGATGAATTTACAGCAAAAGAATTAATAAACATTGATTCAAAAACATCGGAAAAAGATGGAGTTAAATTTGCAATTGCACAAGTTAATACAGTATCAATAGAAGATGTATTAAAAAAGCAAACAGAAATAGAAGCAGAGATTAACTTAGAAATAAACGAAAACAATTATGAAATATATATATTTGTTATAACAGATATATTAAATAGTAATTCAGAAATAATAGTATTAGGGAAAAAAGCATTATTAGCAGAAAAAGCATTTAATATTAAATTAGAAAGTAACAGAGCATTTTTAAGTGGTGTTGTTTCAAGAAAGAAACAAATATTACCTCAAATAAATGATTGTATATAAAATAAATCAAGAATATCAGCAAGTTTTGAAATAAAATTTGTAGATATTCTTTTTATATGTTAAACTATTGAATAATTAGTGAATTAATTTTATAATATCATAATAAGATATAAGAACAAGATATTATAATAATATATAGATAAATCAAATGTTTAAAATATATATTTGAGACAAGGGGGAATAAAAAAAGAAGTGGATAAAACAGAAAAAAAGAAAAGAGTGTATAAAAAGGAAACTTTTATGCAAGGAGTATTGACATTAATCTTTTCTCAAGTATTAATAAAATTATTAGGTATGGTATATACACTATATTTAACAAACAGAGAAGGTTTTGGAGATGAAGGGAATGGGATTGTATCAGCTAGTTATCAAATATATGCTATGTTACTTACAATTTCATCAATAGGAGTACCAAGTGCTATATCTAAAATTGTATCAGAGAGAATAGCAGTAGGTGATCATAAAGGTGCACATAGAATCTTTAAAATAGCATTTGCTACTTTTGCAGTAGTTGGGCTAATAGGAAGTCTAATGTTATTTTTAGGTGCAGATTTAATAGCTAATCAATGGTTACAAATACCAGAAGCAGAAATGACATTAGTAGCTTTATCACCAGCAATATTTTTTGTTGCAGTATCAGCAGTTATAAGAGGTTATTTTAATGCAAGGCAAAGTATAAAAGCTACAGCAAGATCACAAACTGTTGAACAAATATTTAAAACAGCAATGACAATAATATTTGTAGAAATAATAGCAATAATTTCTGGCGCGTCTACAGAATGGATGGCAGCTGGAGCAACACTTGCAACAACTGTAGCAACATTAGCTGGTGTCGCATATTTATATATGTACTATCAAACTAGAAAAAAAGAATTGGCAAGTGAAATTAAGAACACTGTAAATTATAAATACCAAAGAGTAAGAAGTGTAATTAAAAAAATAATATTAGTATCAACACCAATAGCATTAACAGCGATAATGTCATCATTAAATAAGAATATAGATTCATTTACTGTTGTAAGAAATTTAAAGCAGTTCATGTCAGAAAGTGAAGCAATAGCTCAGTACGGTATTTTAGGTGGAAAAGTAGATATGTTAACTAGTTTACCATTATCTATAAATGTAGCATTTGCTACAGCTTTAGTACCAGCAATTGCATTAGCAAAAGCAAGAAAAGATAAAAAATCAATAACAGAGAAAACATCATTTTCATTAATGACTTCAATGTTAATAGGTTTACCGTGTACAGTTGGAATGTTTTTATTTGCAGGACCAATATTACAATTATTATTTCCAAATGCTAGTGATGGAGCTATGATACTACAAATAAGTTCAATAGCAATAATATTTACAATATTAGACCAAACAATAAATGGAGCATTACAAGGTTATGGAAGATTATTAGTTCCAGCAGTATCATTAGGTGCTGGGGTGATTGTTAAATTGATTTTAAATATAGTATTAATACCAATACCAGAGATTGGAATAAATGGTGCTGCAATAGGATCTGTAGCATGTCATGTTGTAGCATTTACTATAGCAAGTACTATGTTGAGAAAAACAATCAAATTAAACCTTACATGGAAAAAATTCTTGATAAAACCAATATTAGCAGTAACAGCAATGGGAATTTCTTCATACGGAATATATAGTTTGATTTTAAATATAGGACAATCAAGTGAAGTTTCAGGAATACACAATATAGCTACAATTAGTGGATTAGCAATAGCAGTGATTGTATATGGATTAGCGGTTCTGGTATTGAAAATATTTACAAAAGAAGAATTATCAAATTTGCCTGCTGGTAATAAGATAATTAAAATATTAGAAAAAGCTAAAATATATTAAAAAATTCTATATGAAACTAAAATACACATAAAAATATAAAAAATAAAATAAGTAAAATAACAAATAAAAATACAAATAAAAAAACAATTAATAGAAATAAATGTATAAAAAACATTAAAAAATAGAAATAGTGATAAAAAATGAGAAAAATAAAAAAAAAATAAAAAAAAAGAAAAAAAAAGAAGGATATTAGCTGTTTTTGGCGAAATTATCTATTAGTACAATATGCTTTGTTCGAGCATATGTACATTATATTAAATCTTATAGGAGGTAAATTAAATGAACAAAGCTGAATTAATCGCGGCAGTAGCTGCAAAAACTGGAGAAACTAAAAAAGCTGCTGAAGCATCAGTAAATGCTTTTGTTGAAGTAGTTACAGAAACACTAAAAAAAGGAGATAAAGTTCAATTAGTTGGATTTGGATCTTTTGAAGTTAGAAAAAGAGCAGCAAGAAAAGGTAGAAACCCACAAACTAAAGAAGAAATCAAAATACCTGCATCTAAAGCACCAGTTTTCAAAGCTGGAAAAGCATTAAAAGATTTAGTAAACAAAAAATAATTATAAAGTATATATAAATATAT
Source organism: uncultured Clostridium sp. (assembly GCA_964370265.1). Classification (GTDB taxonomy): domain Bacteria; phylum Bacillota; class Clostridia; order TANB77; family CAG-508; genus CAG-269. Next base: position 14,750 of record CAYJIP010000003.1, read on the forward strand.
GAAAAAAGAGACTAGAAATAGTCTCTTTCTTTTTATATATTTTTAGATATTTAAAATAAAAATTAATATTGATAAATTTTAATGAATACTGATAAATATATTTATTAAAGTAATTATTTAATAAAGTAATTATTTAACAAATAATAAAATTAAATTAGTAATCCATAGTAATATAAAGATGATACCCATAGGTTTTAAAATTCTTATATTTTTATATAATTTTTTTGCATTTTTCGCATTATTATGTATAAATCCAGTTATTGATATTGTACAAAATAATGCAATCATAATTAAATAAATCAATGTTCTTAATGACGGTGTTTCAGATATTAATAGTACAATATTTGATGGTAACAAGAATGCTACAACTTGATACCACATAATTAAATTTTTAGATTCAGATTGTGAAAGACCATTATCTTGAAGTCTTTTTAATATTTTTTCATATGACATAATTAAATCTCCTTTGAATTATGCTTAAATACTAGCATATCAAATACTTTTTGTCAAATGCGGAAAAATAGGAGACAACTCAAAAAAATTTTGATAAAATAGAGATATAGAATAAAAAATGGAGGTGTAAAATGTTTAGTATTGAAGAAGAATTAAAAAAGCTGCCTAATTCTCCTGGTGTATATATTATGAAAGATATACACGGAGAAATAATATATGTAGGAAAAGCAATTTCGTTAAGAAATAGAGTTAGACAATATTTTAGAAAAAATGATAGAACATCAAGAATTGAAAAAATGATTAGCTTAATTAATCATTTTGAATATATAGTTGTAGATAATGAAGCAGAAGCATTAATATTAGAATGTAACTTAATAAAAGAAAATAGACCCAAATTTAATGTATTACTAAAAGATGATAAAGCATATCCGTATATTAAAATTGACGTTAAATCAGATTATCCCGCAGTTTTTTATACTAGGAAAGTAAGTAATGACACTTCTAAATATTTTGGACCATATGCCAATCCTGGAGCTGCTAAAGAAATGATCGATTTTATAAAAGAGAGATATAAGATAAGGCAATGTAGAGTATTAAAACCGAGAATAAGACCATGCTTAAATTTTCATATAAATAAATGTTTAGGACCTTGTATGGGAAATGTTAATAAAGAAGAATATAGAAATCAAATATGTGAAATAGTAGATCTTTTAGAAGGTAAAACAGATAAAATTATAAAAGAATTAAATGAAAAGATGAAAAAATACTCAGAAAAACTAGATTTTGAGCAAGCGGCAGATACAAGAGATAGAATACAAGCAATAACTAGAATATCTGAAAAACAAAAAGTAGCAAATATCGGAGAAAATAATATAGATGTAATTGGAATAGCGAAATCAGAATTAGAAGTCTGTATAGAAATATTTTTTGTAAGATCAAGTAAAATGATAGGAAAAGAGCACTATTTCTACAATACATTAAATGAAATGGAAAATGGAGAAATAATATCAGGTTTTATTAAACAATACTACAATGATAATCCAAATATTCCTAATAAGATAATGATTAGAGATGAGTTTGAAGATAAAATGATTGTTGAAGAATGGTTATCAACAACATTAGGAAAAAAAGTGGAAATTAAAACACCTAAGAAGGGTGAAAAGCTTAGATTTATTGAAATGGCAGAAAAAAATAGTAAAGTAACATTAGAAAATAAACTAAAAAACAAAAAAGATATTATTTTAGAAATTAAAGAAATGTTAGATTTGGATTTTTTACCAAGAAAAATAGAAACATACGATATTTCAAATATATCTGGGCAATTTATTGTTGCAGCAATGTGTGTGATGGAAGATGGAGTTATAAAAAAGAATTTATCAAGAAGATTTAAAATAAAAACTGTATACGATCAAGATGATCCGAAATGTATGGAAGAAGTTGTTCTTAGAAGATTGAAACATTCTATAGAAAGTGCAGATAGTGGGTTTGGAAAATTACCAGATTTAATATTTGCAGATGGTGGGATAACTCAAATAAGAGCAGTGAAGAAAGCGTTACAGGAATATCAATTAGACATACCTGTATATGGTATGGTTAAAAATGATAAACATCAAACAAGAGCATTAATGGATGAAAATAGAATAGAATTAGAGTTATCTGAAAAATTAATGAATTTAATAACTGTATTTCAAGATACTGTTCATGATACTGCAATAACGTATCATAGAAAATTAAGAGACCAAGAATTAATAAAGTCAGAATTAGATAATATAAAAGGTATAGGAAAAGTAAAAAAACAAGAAATTTTAAAACAATTCGGAAGTTTTGAAAATGCTAAAAAAGCAGGTAGAAATGAGTTATTAAAAATAAAGGGAATAACAGATGAAATAGTTAATGAAATATTAAAAAAATAGTGAAATATTAAAAAATATAATATAAATATAAACATAAAAAATAAAAGAGGTTACATAAAATTTGTAAAATTAATGAAGATATGTTATAATAAAAGACAGGTTATTAGTAAAAAGAATTCTTAATGGAGGAGACAAAATGAAAAATGTAAAGGCAGTAGGAAAAGGACTCCTAGTATTTATTATTATTTCTATAATTTTCATTGTGCTTTTTAACACAACAGAATTAGTTCAAATAATAATTAAATTCTACACAACTTTTGATTGGAAATCTATTATTGCACTTATTGGAGCTGCATTATTTTCTGGTATTTTTATCGGAATAAATATAGATACCAAAAAAAGTAAAAGGAATGAAGAGTAGAATAGTATTCTAAAAGAAGTATCAATTGATGCTTCTTTTTTTTGTAAAAGTAGTAATAAAATATTAACATGCTGCATATACATATAAATGGAAAAAGGGAGGTTATATTATGTATATAGATGATAATATTTTAAATGTTAAATATAATGAGGATAAAAATATGTTAGAGAGACAGGAAAATCCTAGAATATTTAAAATCATATTTAAACATAAGGTTATATCATTAGTAATATTTTTTACAGTAATATTTTCAATCATAAACTTGTTAATGATATATGAATTTATGAAACTTTTGCAAAATTTCTAAAAGTATGGTAAAATATTGCTATTATTAAATAAGGAGGTAGTAATATTTTTAATATTACGATATATAAATGAGATTAGCAAATGAATGGAAAGATTATAAAATATTAGATATGGCTAATGGTACAAAACTAGAAAGATGGGGAGACATCATATTAGAAAGACCAGATCCACAAATAATATGGAAAACAAAAACATATCCAAAAAAATGGAATGAAATAAATGCAAAATATAATAGAAGTAAAACAGGTGGAGGTTCTTGGGAATTTAAAAAGAAAATGCCTCAAAACTGGAAAATTCAATATAAAAATTTAACTTTTAATATTAAGCCAATGGGATTTAAGCATACTGGATTATTTCCAGAGCAAGCAGTTAATTGGGATTGGATGATGGAAAAAATCAAAAAAGAAAAAAGAGAAATAAAAGTGCTTAATTTATTTGCATATACAGGTGGAGCTACAGTTGCTTGTTTATCAGCAGGTGCTTCAGTATGTCATGTTGACAGTTCAAAAGGAATGACGACATGGGCAAAAGAAAATGTTGCATCATCAGGACTACAGGATAGACCTGTTAGATTTATAATTGATGATGTTGTTAAATTTGTTAATAGAGAAATAAGAAGAGGAAACAAATATGATGCAATAATTATGGATCCACCATCATATGGTAGAGGTGCAAATGGTGAAGTTTGGCAATTTGAAGATAATATATATGATTTAGTAGAATTATGTACAAGCGTTTTATCAGACAACCCATTATTTTTCTTGATAAATTCATATACAACAGGAATATCTAGTACAGTGTTAAAAAATATATTAGATTTTACTGTTAATAAAAAATATAAAGGAAAAATGGATTCAGGAGAAATAGGAATTCCTATGGAAAATTCAGAATTAGTATTACCTTGTGGAATATATGGAAGATGGGAAAAATAAGATATGCAAAATTTAAAAGTAATATTTGAAGATAATCATATAATTGTAGTTGAAAAAATGCCTAATATACCTTCACAAGAAGATAAAACTGGTGATGAAGATATGTTAACAATAGTAAAAGCATATATTAAAGAAAAATATAATAAACCTGGAAATGTTTATGTTGGTCTTGTACATAGATTAGATAGACCAGTTGGTGGTGTCATGATATTTGCCAAAACATCAAAAGCAGCATCTAGATTAAGTGAACAAGTAAGAGAGAAAGTTTTTAAGAAAAAATATCTTGCTGTTGTTGATGGGAAAATAGAAAAAGAAAAAGGAAATTTGGAAGATTACTTATATAAAGATGAAAGAAATAATATGAGTAAAGTAGTTCTGAAAGATAAAAAGAATGCTAAACTTGCAAGATTAGACTATGAAGTATTAACATATAATGAAGTGAAAGATTTATCTTTGCTAAAAGTGAATTTACATACAGGAAGACATCATCAAATAAGAGTACAATTATCTAATTTTAAACACAGCATATTTGGAGATCAGAAATATGGAACAAGAGGACAAGGTAAGCAAATTGCGCTTTGGGCATATGAATTAATAATACAGCACCCAGTTTTAAAAAATGAAATGAAATTTGTAAGTATACCTGACTCCAAAGGAACATGGTCAATAATCAATCAAGTAGAAAAAATGGATTAATTTAATAAAAGTATAAAAAAATAGAGTGATTTTAAATGTTGCATTTTATAAAAATATATGTTACAATAAATCTCAGTTAATTAGAGATAACCGTTAGGAGGAAGAAATGGAAATACTAAGAATAATATTAACAGTTGTATATTTTATAATGGCTTTAGCACTTGTTGTGTTAACACTAATGCAATCAAAAGAAGATGCAGGATTATCTTCAACAATTAGTGGTTCATCAACTAACAATTTTTTTGAAAAAAATAAAGGTAAAACAAAAGAAGGAAAACAAAAAAGATGGACAATAATATTAGCAATAATATTTGCAATATTAACAATAGCATTATCAGTATTATATGTAATATAATGAGATTTTAAGAGGGCAGTAATAAAACTAGCCCTTTTTTTGATAACAAATGTAAGATAGTAGAAGGAGGAAAGATGAGCATTGATATTAAAGAGAAAAAACAAAAAATATTAGATTTCATAAATGATGAAGAATATATTCCAATGACAATAAAAGAAATGGCTCAAATATTGGAAGTACCAAAATCAGAACACTATAATTTTGTTGAAGTAATAAAAATATTAGAGGATGAATATTTAATAACAAAAAATAGAAGAAATAAAATAAAGAAGACAGAAGAAAAATATATTCCAGGTAAATATAGAAAAAATCAAAAAGGTTTTGGATTTGTAACAACAGAAAAATTTGAGGAAGATATATATATACCTAAAAATGCTGCGAATAATGCATTAAATGGGGATACAGTACTAGTAGAAATTGAAAAACAAAGTAATAATAATAAAAAAATTGAAGGTAAAATCGTTAAAATACTAGTTCACGAAAAAGATGAAGTAGTAGGTGTTTATGAAAAAAGTAAAAATTTTGGTTTTGTAGTTCCAGATGATAAAAGTTTTGGAACAGATATATTTATATCAAAAAAAGACTCTGGAGAAGCGAGAAATAGAGATAAAGTAATAGTTAAAATAACAAGATTTCCAGAAAGAGGTAAAAAAGCAGAAGGTAAAGTAATAGAAATACTAGGTAATGTTGATGAAACTGGTGTGGATATGATTTCATTAATAAAAGAACATTCATTACCATCAGAGTTTCCAGAACAAGTCGTTGAAGAGGCTAGAAAATATGGAAATAAGATTAACGAATCTGAGATATATGGTAGAGTCGATTTTAGAGATAGATTGATATTTACAATAGATGGAGAAGATGCTAAAGATTTAGATGATGCGATAAGAGTTGAAAAAATAAATAGTAACAGATATAAATTAGAAGTTCATATAGCAGATGTATCACACTACGTAAAGGAAGGCAGTTTATTAGATAAGGAAGCATCTATAAGAGGAACAAGTGTGTATATGTTAGGAAAAGTAATACCAATGTTACCTAAAGAACTATCAAATGAGTTGTGTAGTTTGAATGCAAAACAAGATAGGTTTACATTATCTTGTCTAATGGAAATTGATGGAGATGGAAATTTAATATCTTCAGAAGTAGTAAAAGGAATAATTAATGTTGAGGAAAGAATGTCATATAATGATGTGCAAAAAATAATAGACAATTCCGATACACAAGTAGTAGAAAAATATAGTAAATATATAAATGAATTTAAGTTAATGGAAGAATTAGCTATAATATTAAAAAATAAGAGATTAAAAGAAGGTTATTTAAATTTAGATATACCAGAAAGTAAATTAATATTAGACGATAATGGTAAAATAATAGAAATAAAAAGGTATGAATCAACATTTGCAAATGAAATAATAGAACAATTTATGTTAAAAGCAAATGAAGCAGTAGCAGAAAAATTTTATTGGCTAGAAGCACCTTTTATATATCGTGTTCATGAAGATCCAGATGTAGATAAGATAAAAGAATTGAATAAATTTTTAATAAACTATAAATTAAAAGTGAAAGTAAAAGATGAAAATGTGTATCCAAAAGAATTTGCAAAAGTATTAACAGAAATTAAAGGAAAAGAAGAAGAGAAAGTGGTTTCAACACTTATACTTAGAACTTTAAAATTAGCTAGATATGAGGCGGAAAATAAAGGTCATTTTGGAATAGCAAGTAAATATTATTCGCACTTTACATCTCCAATACGAAGATACCCTGATTTATTTATACATAGAGTAATATCTAAATATATTAGCGAAAATTATGTGGTAGATGATAAATGGGTAGAAAAGCATATTAAAATAGCTGAAGAATCAGCGAATCAATCAACTGAAAGAGAAAAAATAGCAACAAAAGTAGAAAGAGAATCTGTTGATATGAAAAAAGCAGAATATATGGAAAATAAAAAAGGGATGGAATTTGAAGGAATAGTATCATCAGTAACATCATTTGGAATGTTTGTTGAATTACCAAATACTATCGAAGGTTTAATAAGATTTGAAGACATGGGAAATGAATATTTTGAATTTATAGAAGAAAGAAGACAGTTAGTTGGTGAAAATACAGGAACGACATTTAAATTAGGAGATAAAGTCAAAATAAAAGTGAAAAATGCAAGCAAAGTATTGAGACAGATAGATTTCTATTTGGTTAAATAAAAGTAAGTAAAAAAGTAAGCAAAGATAACAAATCAAAAGTAAAAACAATAAAAATAAACATATAAAAAGCAAACATATAAAAAGCAAACATATAAAATGAAAATACTAGGAATTAATTTATGAAGAGCTGAGTTATTATATATAACTCAGCTCTTTGATTTAACTAATAAAGTAAATGAATAAAATTAAGATTACCAGAATTAAGCATGAAGAAAATATTAATATTAAAGCAATAGTATTTTTTGAATGTTTAAACTCATGAATAGCATAAGAAATTGCATATATAATAGAATAACTAGTAAAAAGAATGAATAACATATTTTGAAAAGAATTAATCATAAGGCACTCCTTTTAAATCTAAAAATTATGTTTCTGTTAGCAAAGATGATGATTTTACATTTGTATCAACATTAACTATGAAAAAAGCATCTTTGTATTTTTCCCCCCAATCAAATAAAGAAACATCAGAAGAACTCAAAAAATTTGTTTTAACATGCTCACCAATACCTGCTATATCAGAATTAAAATCTTTTGATGTTTTATATAGAAAATCTAAAAATATACTTTCTAAATAAGAATCACAAGCAACAGAGATTGTATCTAGAACATTATAATCATCTAAATATTTTGAATCTGAAGACATTGATTGTATTCGACCAGAAAATTCATAATCAATGCTTATTAATGGCGAGTTATTTAAAATGTCAATAGTAATTTTAGAATCACTTGATGGAATTAAATATACATCAATATACTCAGAATTATCTTCAGGGTCAGGTATAGATACTAAAAAACCATTAACCTTATTTTCTATAGCAAGTAAGGATAATGTTTCTTGTGATGTCAGTTCACCTACAAGAAGTCCATCATTAAAAACTCCTATGCCAATATGTTCTGAACTATTAGGCTCAGAAAGAGCAGAATCACCAGATTTACCATTAGAGTCTTTCTGTGAATCAGAATTATTTGAAGAAGATAAGATATTAGTGTTTGTTAATCCACCTAATATAGCATAGGGTTCTGAAAATTCACTTTCTAAGCTATGAAAAAAATCACCTATTGTAGCATTTGCGGTATATCCAGTATATTTACTTGTAGATGTGAATATATCATAATATTCACTTAAAAGATTTTGAGAGATTGGTTGTACATTTTCTAAATAACTTTTTGCACTTGTATTACTAACCATTATGTTAGTAGTAGGTCTGATTTGAGGATTATTCATTAAAGTGTAAATTTCATCAGAAATACCAGTTTCAGCAAATTTTTCAGAAATTACAATTAATTTACAATGAGATAAAGTTAAATGTTTTTCTAAATAAGCATTCATTAAGTTTATACCACTACTTATAGAACCAACATCAAGTGTATAAATTATAGAAGAATTATTATTTGAACTTCCGCCTTCAGAACTTGGAGAAGCTTGTGAAAATTGGAAACTTAATTTCATATTATTGGTGTCAGAAGAATCAATAGCAATAGCTATAACAGTGGCTAGATTATCCAAATTTGAAGCTTCATAAGAAGCAGAAAAGCCAACTAAAAAACCTATTATAATTAGGATAGTAAAACAGATACTAATAGTTTTTTTCATCTAAAGTATTCTCCTTTTTTTTATATTTTAAATTACTTATCACTAAGATGACAGGTGCAAATATGAAACCAACTAATATTATTAAATAATCATAAATAAATGATTCTAAGAAAAAAGAAATAGCATAGTTTTCAGGCAATATGGCAATACAAAAAGTTATAAGCGCAAAAATATATGAAATTGGTTTTACATCTTTTAAATTCCCAATTTTTTTCGTAATGTAAAGTGACAAGCCATGATTAATTGAAATGAACGACATGATTTGTAAAATCCAAAGTAAAAGAAAAATAGAATCAAGCCTTTGAAAAAAAGTACTAAAATCAATATTTCTCGTCATAGAATACAATAAAGATATTTGATTTATTTCTATTGAAGAAGAATATAGAAATAAGCTCATAACAGCAGTTATTACTAAATATAATATAGAAATAAATAATCCTAAGAAACATGTTTTAGAAAGCTTTTTTGGATCTTTTAAAAAAGCAGGTATAAAATATATAAATAAAATTCCGCTATAGGCACAAATATTTCCAATACTTGAAATAACCATTTCTGCAAACTTTTCATCAAAAATAGGAGTAAGATGCTCTAAAGAATAATGATGAGTATTTGATATGAAGACAAAAAACACACTAAATATGAATATAGGTAATAAAATTGTATTTACTTTAGCTATACTAGAAAAATTAAGTTTTCCAATGAGGCATAAGACTATAATAAAAGTTAATATAATAAAAGAAATATTTGTTAGTGGATAATATACAATTTTTAGACATTCCGAAAAATTTCTAATTACAATAGCTGAAGTATAGATGAAATATGAAATAAATATAACTCCGACAATTCTTTTAAATAAAATACCACCAATATATTCAGAAATATCTATAATATCAAAATTATGAAAATTTTTTAATAATTTAATAATAATAGATATTAGTACAAAAGCTAAAATGCTAACATATAATAGATTAATTATAATTGAAGATGTGGATTCATCAATTAAAACTTTTAATAAACCTACCAAGGTGTAAGTAATTGATAAGGTTATAATAATCGCTGTTGATTCAAAAGTACTCAGTTTAGAGTGTTGCATAAGACCTCCTATTTATAATATAGAAATATATTGATTTAATATTTGTTTTGTTTCCAATTCATAGATATATGTTCTTGTTTTTTGATTTTTTTAGTATTTAAAAAACTCGCCCTATTTTCACGCTTCCAAATATCAGGAAGGAAATAAGGATTACCAGAAATACTTTCGAATGGCGTTAAACCTAATGTATATGGAACACCAATAGATTTAATATCAGATAAATATGCCAAATACATAAATAATCCAAATGAAATACCGAGAAAGCCGCTCATGAAACCTAATAAAATAAAAGCAAATCTAAAAATTCTAAGTTGGAAACCAAATGAATAGTCTGGGATAGCAAATGATGATATTCCTGTGACGGCAACTATAATAATTAATATAGGACTAATAATTCCAGCTGTAACAGCAGCTTGACCTAAAATAAGTGCACCTACAATACCAATGGTTGGACCAATAGGCGAAGGAACTCTAAGCCCAGCTTCTCTAATTAATTCAAATGAAAATTCTAACAGTAATATTTCTATAATTACAGGGAATGGGACACTAGCTCTTGAAGCCATAATTGAAAAAAGTAAATCTGTTGGTAGAATTTCTTGATGAAAACTTGTGATAGCAACATATAAACCCGGTAATAAAATTGTTATAAGACTAGCTAATAATCTCAAACATTTTAAAAAATTTGCAAAAAGAGGTTTTAAATTTTTCTCATCAGCAGTATTTAAAAAATCAGATAATATAGCAGGTAATATAAGCGCATATGGTGATCCATTAACAATAACAATAACACGACCATTTAAAAGGTAGTTAGCAGCTTTATCTGGTCTTTCTGTTGATAAAATTTGAGGTAAACTTAAATGTGTATTATCTGATATTAATTGTTCTAATTGTCCAGCAGATAGCAAAGAATCAATAGATAGATTATTTAACCTATATTTTACTTCTGCCACTAAATCATCACTTGTGATATTTGAAAGATAAAATAATCCACATTTTGTTTTTGTTATTTTACCGATTTCTATGTTTTCAATAACAAGATTTTCATTATTAATAATTCTTCTCATTAAAACAGTATTTGATCTTATATTTTCAAGAAATGCTTCATGTGGACCTTTAATAACTGCTTCATTGTCAGGTTTGGAAATAGAACGTTGATTAAAACCTTTTAACTCAATATCAAAAACCAAATCTAATGTATCAACAAATAAGGCACAATTTCCTGAGTTTATACCGTTCATAACTGCATCAAAGTCATATACAATTTTTAAAGAATTTTGTGGCAATAAAGAAGACATTATATATTCAGATAAATTAAATTTTTTTACTTTTTTAACACTAACTGTGTTTGTAACGGCTTCATGGCTGATTTTAGATGGAGATCCATCATATAAATTATTAAGATTTCTCATAATTAAAGGTTGTATGATAAATTGGTCCATACTATCATTTCTTATCATACCATCAATATATGCAATAAGTGCGGTGTACTGTTTCCCACGAGCTATTAAAGTGAATTCACGAAACACCATATCACTATTAATTAAAGCATTATATTTACTTTTAATATATTCTGAATTTACATTTAAACTAGAGAATATTTTTGTCGGTCTTGGAACTGCATTTATATCTTCAGATATTTTTGTAGGATTAGAAGTGTTTTCAGGTAAATTAGGCTGATATTCTTCAATTGATTTATATTTGAAAAATGAATAAATATAATCTTTAAAATTCATAAGATCTCCTTTTTAATAATTTATATATAGTATCGTAAATATTTTGGAAAATATTCATATATTGTATAAAAAGGAATAATTTGAGTAATTAAAGGAAAATATAAAGTGCAGAAATAAAAAATAAATTAAAAAACAAACAAAAATCTATAAAAAACACGTAATTAACATAAAAAGTAGACAAAAGACTAGATTTACATAATTATTTATGATATAATAGAGAAAGTGGTAAAGGAGAGATTGAATGTTTTTAAAAATTTCAAAAATAATAATACGAGTTATAATGCTTGTAGTGTTTTTTTTAGTACTTTTTTTAGGTAATATTGTTTTCATGCAAGTTGTAGATGGAAATACAAATATTTATGCTAATGAAGAGTTAAACGAAGAGAAATTTGACATACAAAAATATCAAACAGGGGAAAATACAGATACGAATAAATATTTATACAATCAATTAGAGATGAACTCAAAAATAATATATAATATATTATTTGAAAACAAAGATAATATGACAGGTGGAACATATATAATACAATTAGGACAAAGCTTTGACAAAGTTTTAAAAGAAGAAAATGGAAATAAACAATTAGGTATGTATTATCAAGCTGCAATGGAAGCTTTTTTATATGACAATCCAGATGTATTTTATATTGATGCAAGTAAAATGTATTTAAACATAGAAACAACAACAAGAGGAAGTCAAAAATCATATAATGTATTTATAAATAGTGGTAATGAATCAAACTATTTAGCAGAAGGATTTGAAACAGGAGAAGATGTATTAAATGCTCAAAGTCAAATAAATCAGGTTATTTCAGAAATAGAAAACCAAGATTTAAAAACAGATTATGAAAAAATAGAATATGTTCATAATTATATAATAGATAATACACAATATGATAAAACATTAGAAGAAGAAAATATATATGACGTTTATGGAACACTAATAAACAATGTTGCAGTATGTGAAGGATATGCAAAAACATTTAAGTTATTATTAGATACTTTAGATGTACCCAATATAGTAGTTATAGGTAAAGCTACAAATAGTTTAGGATTAACAGAAAGTCATGCTTGGAATTATGTTTTAGTAGATAATCAATGGTATGGAGTTGATACAACATGGGATGACCCTATATCATTAACAGGATATGTAAGTGAAGAATCAAAAACAGCATATCTATTAAAAGGTAGTGACATATTTTCTGAAAAGCATAGACCGGAAGGACAATTTACACCACAGGGACATGAGTTTCAATATGTAGAATTAAGTCAAACAAATTATTAGAATATATGAAGAGAAAAAAGATTGAATTTATATATAGATTCAATCTTTTTCGATGGAATAAAAGTAGTTGGTATAATATAGATAAATTATCAAGTAAGAATTCACAAAATGTTCACAAATATAATGCTATAAATTAACAATATATCTTTATGATATGAATATAATAAGGTTGTGACAAAAATTAGAGTGTGAAAGAGGTAAAATATATGAATAATTTACAAGAAAGTAGAACTCAAGTTATAAATGTTGAAAACTTAATTGAAATAAATAATAAGATTGATAAAAATGATAAAAATTTTGAAAGATTAATGTTTATATATTCTTTAGCAATTAGAGAAATTGAACATAAAATGAATATAATTAAAGACGAGTTTAAATATTTTTATGAATATGACATGATAGATAATATGAAAACAAGAATTAAGTCATATGATAGTATAATTAAAAAAATGAATAATAAAAAAATTAACATGACATATAAATCTATGATTGAAAATGTTAATGACATTGCAGGAGTGAGGATAGTATGTCCATTAAAGAAAGATATATATACAATTAGAAATATTGTAGAAACTATTCCTGGTATTGAAATTAAAAAAGAAAAAGATTATGTGGCAGAACCAAAGAAAAGTGGATATGCAAGTTATCATTTAGTGTTAGAAGTTCCAATTTGTTTATCACAAATGCGAATTATGGTTAAACTTGAAATTCAAATTAGAACAGTAACAATGGATTTTTGGTCAAATTTAGAACATAAAATGAAATACAAAGTTGAAGATGAAGATAAAAAAATAGCAAATAAGGATTGGGAAAAATGTGCAAAAGTATTAGCTAAATTAGATGACAAAATGCTTAAAATGGTATAGTTCAAAAGAAAATAGTAATCCATACTATATTTTTTACTTTTTTTGCTAAATAAAGAAGGATTTATGTAAAACACGTCGAAATATAAATATAAAGACAATAAATTGAAAGGAAGGGAATATGCCACGTTACAGTGACGAAATAATAGAAGAAGTTAGGCAATCTAATGATATTGTAGATGTAATATCACAATATATGACATTAAAACGAAGTGGAAGAAACTATTTTGGTGTATGTCCATTTCATAATGAAAAATCACCTTCATTTTCAGTATCACCAGATAAACAAATATTTCATTGTTTCGGGTGTGGAGTAGGAGGGAATGTATTCACATTCTTAACAAAACTCGAAGGAATTAGTTTTATTGAATCTGTTCAAACTTTAGCTGAAAAAGCAAATATAACTTTACCAACAATGGAAGGAAATATTGATGCAGCAAAAGAAATTTTAAAATCAAAAGTATATAAAGTAAATGAATTTGCGTCGAACTATTATCACGAAAATCTATATAAGCCACAATCAAAAGCAGTACAAGAATATATTAAAAGTAGAAAGTTAACAAACAATACATTAAAAGCCTTTAAATTAGGTTTTTCAGGCCGATATGATGAATTGTATAGAGAATTAGTAAAACAAGGATTTAACGAAGTAGAAATACTAGAATCTGGATTGGTAAATAAAAATGAAAAAGGACAATATATAGACAGATATAGAAATAGATTAATGTTTCCAATTTCTGATGTAAGAGGAAGAGTTATAGGTTTTGGGGGAAGAGTATTAGATGATTCTAAACCTAAATATATTAATTCACCAGAGAATGTAGTATATAGTAAGGGAAAACATTTATATGGGTTAGATGTTGCTAAAAAACATGATACAAAAAAAATAATAATTGTTGAAGGATATATGGATGTTATATCGTTATATCAAAGGGGTGTGACTAACGCAGTTGCATCATTAGGAACTGCAATGACAAATCCACAAGGATGGTTGTTAAGGAAAATATCAGAACAGATAGTGTTAAGCTTTGATTCCGACGAAGCTGGAACAACAGCTAAGTTGAGAGCATTAGATATATTGCAATCAATGGGATGTGATGTTCGTGTTATAAACATGGAAGGTGCAAAAGACCCAGATGAATATATTATTAAATATGGAAATGCTAGATTTAATCATCTAGTAGACTCAGCAATATCAATTGTTGAATTTAAAGTTAAAATTTTAAAATCTAAATTAAATTTAGAAAATGTTAATGATAAAATTAAATTTTTAACTGAGATTGCAGGATTAATAGCAAAAGTTTCAAATACAATTGAACGAGAAGTATATATTGAAAAAATATCAGATACATACAATATCTCAAGAGAAGCTATATATGCAGAAGTTAATAAATTAATATACAATACGAATAAAAATGAAAAAACACAAGAAAATAAAAAAATAGTAGTTCAACATAAGCCAAAAGAGTATATAGTGGTTTCGCAGTCTATTTTAAAAAGAGAGAACACAATAATAGCATTACTTTTATCTGGAAACTTGCAAGTATTTAAATTGGTAAGTGAAAAAATAAAACCAGAGGACTTTAAATATAATCATAATAAAGAGATTACTAAAAAGTTGTATGATGAATTCAAAAAAGGTAATAGTAATATTAATGGAATTGTAGATAACTTATCTGAAGAAGAAAGAAATCATATAACATCAATAATGGCTGAGGATTATGAAATAAAAGATTTAGAAAAAGCAACAGTTGATATATTACAATTATACAGAAAAGAAGCATTAGGAGAAAGAAAATTAGAGATATTACAGGAGTTAGAGCAAGAAAAAAACATAGAGAAAAAAAGACTGTTAGAAAAAGAGTTAAGTGAAATTATAATTAATTTAGCAAGAGTAAAATAATATAGGGGGAATTAGAATGTCGAAAAAAGAAGATATAAAAGAAAATATTGAAAATGCAGGTACTGGTGAAGAAATTAAACAAGAAAAAGTGAAAAGTATTTTAAAGAAAGCAAAAGAAAAAGGACAAATCACATATGGTGATTTAGCAACTGAATTAGAAGAAGTGAATCCAGAACAAATAGATAAAGTATTTGATGCTTTTGAAGAATTAGGTGTAGATTTATTAACAGAAGAGATGGAAGAAGAACCGAATTTTGACGACTTGAAAGAAGTTGAACAATTAAAATTAGATGAAATAGCAGAGCCTAATTATGAATCTATAAATGTAGATGACCCAGTTAGAATGTATCTAAGAGAAATAGGTAGAATACCATTATTAACTTTTGAACAAGAATTGACTTTAGCTAAAAGAATTTTAGATGGTGATGAAGATGCAAAAAAAGAATTATCTGAATCTAACTTAAGATTAGTTGTAAGTATTGCTAAAAAATATGTAGGTAGAGGAATGTTATTTTTAGATTTAATTCAAGAAGGTAATATGGGATTAATAAAAGCAGTAGAAAAATTCGATTATACTAAAGGATTTAAATTTAGTACTTATGCTACATGGTGGATAAGACAAGCTATAACAAGAGCTATAGCAGATCAAGCTAGAACAATAAGAATACCAGTTCATATGGTTGAAACAATTAATAAATTAATAAGAACATCAAGACATTTATTGCAACAATTAGGTAGAGAACCAAGTACTGAAGAAATAGCTGCAGAAATGGAAATAACAGTAGAAAAAGTTATGGAAATACAAAAAATAGCGCAAGATCCAGTATCTTTAGAAACACCAATAGGTGAAGAAGATGATAGTCATTTAGGTGATTTTATTCAAGACGAAGATTCACCAGCACCACATGATTCAGCAGCATATACATTATTAAAAGAACAATTAGAAGATGTTATGAATACTTTAACACCAAGAGAAGCAAAAGTTTTAAAATTAAGATTTGGTCTGGAAGATGGAAAAGCAAGAACTTTAGAAGAAGTTGGACGTGAATTTGAAGTAACACGTGAAAGAATTAGACAAATAGAGGCAAAGGCATTAAGAAAATTAAGACATCCAAGTAGAAGTAAAAAATTAAGAGATTACATGGGATAATATTGGAGGAAAAATGGAAGAACTAATAAATTTCTTCACTGTAACAATAGGACAAAATATTATATCAATATTAATAGCAATTGCAATAATTATATTATTTAAATTATGTAGTTCGCCAATTGCATATGTTATTATTAAAATATTTAAATTAAAAGAAAAATCAAATAAAAACATTAAAAAAAGTGCATTTTATTTACCAATTAGGGTAGTAATAAGCATTCTTGGTATATATGTAGCAGTACTGTATTTAGAAGAACCTTTAAAAATATCACAAGATATAATGAATATAGTTAAAGTTATTTTTCAAGTTGTGAGTATTATAGCATTTACAAACGGAGTAGCTAAAAGTTTTAAACCAGGAAGTACATTAGTAAACACTATAAGAAAAAAGATGAAAAAAGATGAAAATGATTTGATGTTTGAATTTGTAATAAAAATCGCAAGAGCAGTGATATATATAATAGGATTTATAGTATTGATTGTTGTTTTAGGATTTGATGTTACAACATTGGTAGCTGGACTAGGGTTAAGTGGTGTTATAATTACATTAGCAGCACAAGATACTGCAAAGAGTCTTTTAGGTGGTACAATGATATTTTTAGATAAACCATTTGGTGTAGGAGATTGGATTCAATTAGAAGGGTATGAAGGTCTTGTAGAAGATATAACTTTTAGAAGTACAAGAATAAGAACTTTTGAAAATGCAATAGTAAATATACCAAATGCAAATGTTTCAAATACTTCAATTACAAATTGGAGTAAAATGGAAAAAAGAAGATATAAGACAAATTTATGTGTTGAAATGGACATGTCATTAGAAAGATTAGAAGATTTTAAAGTAACAATAGAACAAAGATTGAGAGAAAGAAAAACAATTATAGATGACTCAATTATAGTAAGGTTTGATGTTATAAAAGAAAACGGTATAAATATTTTAATATATAGTTTCATGGAATCAATAGATTACGTAAGTTATTTGAAAGAAAAAGAAGAAGTAAATTATATGATAATGAAAACATTAAATGAAAAAAATATTAAGTTAGCATATGATACAAAAACAATAATTTTAAACGATAAAAATAAAGTTTAATAAGTTTAAAAATTAGAAATAAAATTTAGAAGTTAAATATATTTATAAAATCCATTTTCAATTATTAGTTTATTGAAAGTGGATTTTTGCAAAATGTTCACTAAAAAAACATAAATAAATGTTAAAATATATGAAAAATAGATAAAAATAAATTAGGAGAATATTATGAGTGAAAAATATATATTAGTAGTCGATGATGAATTTAGAATGAGAAAATTAGTGAAAGATTTTTTAACTGCAAAGGGATTTAATGTATTAGAAGCAGAAGATGGTGAAAAAGCATTAGAGAAGTTTAAAGAAAAAATGAATCAAATAGAGTTAATACTCCTAGATGTAATGATGCCAAAATTAGATGGTTGGTCTGTAGTAAGGCAAATAAGACAGGAATCAAGAGTGCCAATAATAATGTTAACAGCAAGAGTTGAGGAACAAGATGAATTATTTGGATTTGAGCTAGGTGTTGATGAATATATATCTAAACCGTTTAGTCCAAAGATATTAGTAGCAAGAGTTGATGCAATATTAAAAAGAGTAAATCCAATTGAAAATACTGAAAATAAAAAAGAAATAATGGGAATTGAAATTGATAAAGATGGAAGGACAGTAAAAGTTGATAATAAATTAATTGAATTAAGTTTAAGGGAATATGAACTACTAGTGTATTTAGTTGAAAACGAAAATATAGCTTTATCAAGGGATAAAATATTAAACAATGTTTGGAATTATGACTATTATGGTGATTCTAGAACAATAGATAGCCACGTGAAAAAAATTAGATCTAAGATGGGGAAAAAGGGAAAATTTATAAAAACAATAAGAGGTGTAGGATATAAATTCCAAATAAAATAGTGGAGAGGCAGTAAAATGGAGAAATTAAAGTTGAAATTTAAAAGTATTAGGATACAATTGTTTATTGCAATATCAGTTACAATTCTTGCGATGCTGGTATTTTTAATATTAATAAATTATTTTGTATATGGAAGATTTTATTTATATGTGAAAACAAATTCATTAAAAACAACATTTGAAGTAATAAATGCTAATTGTTCAAAATTAGATGATCCATTAGTAGAAGATCAGATAGAAGGAATAGCAATAGAAAATGGATTTGATATTATAATAAAAGACGGTAACAATACAAATGTGTATACATCATCAGAAGAATTAGCTTCATCAATAAACCAAATAAATCAATTAGTAAGTATATCATCAAATAAGGAAGAGTATATACAAGAGACAGAAGAATATGTAATTGTAGAAACAAAAGATCCAAGAACTAATATTGAATATGTAATGCTAGTTGCAAATTTAGATAACGGGCTATGGATCAGTATTAGAGTACCAACAAACATAATTCAAGAGAGTGTCAATATTTCAAACAATTTTTTATATTTAATAACAGGAATAACGATAGTAATTTCAGCTATAGTGGTAACATATGTATCAAAAAAATTCACAGAACCAATTCAAGATATAACAAAAATAGCTAATGATATGGCAAATTTAGATTTTAGCAGTGCATATATTAACAAGAAAACAAATTATGAAATAGATAGTTTGGGAGCAAGTATAAATACGATGTCAAAAAAATTAGAAGCTACAATAATGCAACTAAAACAGACTAATATAGAATTAGAGAAAGATATAGAAGAAAAATCTAAAATTGATGAAATGAGAAAAAGTTTCATATCAGATGTATCGCATGAGTTAAAAACACCAATAGCATTGATACAAGGATATAGTGAAGGTTTAATTGAAAATGTAAATACAGATGAGGAAAGCAGAAAATTCTATGCAGAAGTTATATTGGATGAAACTAATAAAATGGATAAACTTGTTAAACAATTACTAGAGTTAATGAAACTAGAATATGGAAAAAGAGAGTTTAATGATAGAATATTTAATATTGTTGAATTGGAAAAAGAAGTAATTAAAAAATTAAAAGTAATTATTGATGAAAAAAATATTTTAATTGAATGGGATACTACAGAAGAAATAAATGTAATCGCAGACGATTTTTATATTGAACAAGTGTTAACAAACTATATTACAAATGCAATAAGATATTCAAATCCAATTGATGGTAAGTGTAAAATTAAAATATCAAATAAATATGATATGGAAGAAAAGAAAGTTAGAGTAAAAGTATTTAATACAGGAAATTCAATTCCAGAAGAAAAAATAGAAAAAATATGGACGAGATTTTATAAAATTGATGAGTCAAGAAATAGAATGCAAGGTGGTAGTGGAGTAGGTTTATCATTTGTAAAAGCAATAATGAATAATTATAATAATGATTATGGTGTAATAAATAAGCAAGATGGAGTAGAATTCTATTTTGATTTAGATATAGAAATATAGAATCAAAAAATAAATCAAGTATAATTAAAATGTATATAACTAATGTAAAGTATAAAATTACATTTAGGTATATACATTTTATGCTTTAGTAGAGAGTTGAGTGTTACAGTTGACTGACTTTGAAGAAACTATGTCGAATTTTGCGATGAAAAGAACTTTACAAATGGAAAAAAATGTATTACACTAAGAAAGAGTTAACTTCAAATAATTTAAATCTAAAAGTTTTTAATCTAACTTTATTTCAAATATCACCCAAATAAAAAAATAAATAAAATAGCTAATATAATACATTAGTTTTATTAAAATAGTTATAAAATAAAAAAGACAATAAAGAGGTGAATAAATTTAAAAATAAATCAAAAAAAATTTTAATCAAGAACCAAATATTATATTCCAAAAAAATTATAAATCTAATAACAATATTAATAACAATTATTATTTTTTATATAATAAATGTTTTAATTTTTAATCAGCAATTTTTAATTCAAATTCCAATAATTAAGGTTGGAGCGATATCAGAAAAACAAAAAGATTTAAGTAATCAAGAGATAAAATCAGAAGAGCAAGATCAAGAAACAGAAAAAGAGATAAGTACTGATATAGAAGAATCAGTAAAACAAGAAAATACAGAGGAAAATGTAAATATAACAGAGAACATACAAAAAGACTATTTGTGGTATATAGAAATACCAAAAATAGGCTTAAAAGCTGAAATAAAAGAAGGAACTGAAGAAAATATAATTAATTATTATGTAGGTCATTTCGAAGAAACAGAGAAAGAAACAGGGAATGTCGCTCTTGCAGCACATAATAGAGGATATGAAAATAACTACTTTGAAAATATTAAAGAGTTAAGTGAGAGTGATGTTATATATTATTCATATAATGGTAACGTAAGAGAATACGTAGTAATAACTCATGAAATAATAAGAGATACGGATTGGTCAAAATTAGAAAATACAGAAGAAAATATGTTAACATTAATAACATGTGTAGAAAATCAGCCTGAATACCGAAGGTGTATTCAAGCTGTCCAAATATTAGAAAAATAAAAATATATAAGCATAAAGGAAGGTTTGTAAATAAAATGGTTAAAAATATGTATGCAAATGAAATGAGTGAAATACAAAGAAAGAAGAGGAAAAAACAAAAAATTTTAATAGTAGCTTTGATAATTATAAATATAATAATATATTTTACTAATATAAATACATCAAATGCGATGATATTTAATTCTACAAATATATATAAAACGCATGATTGTGGAAGTTTATTAAAATATAACGGAATAACAGTTAAAGTTAGTTATGTTGAATATCAAAACAATGGGATATCATATCCAGCATATTGTATGGATAAAACAAAGCCAGGAGCTGAAGATGGTGCGTATGATGTGAATATTAATAAATATGTAACAGATGTAGGTTTATGGAAAGTCCTAACAAATGGTTATCCATATAAAAGTTTAGAACAATTAGGTGTAGAAACAAAAGAAGAAGCATATACGGCAACAAAACAAGCTGTATATTGTTATATACATGGAAATAATGTTGATTCATACACAGGAATAGGTGATGCTGGAAATAGGACATTAAATGCACTGAAAAACATATTAACTAATGCAGAGAATATGCCGACAGGAATGATATCTAACTATGTAGGGATAGACAATTGGACAGATAATTGGAAACAAGAAGAAACAAACAATCAATATATATCAAAAAATTTTTCTATAGAAAGTGAAGCAGGAATTAATGAATATGTCATAAGTTTAAGTGATTCAAATATTTTAGAATATATAAAAATAACAGATACGAATAATATAGAAAAGAACACTTTTAATGGTGATGAAGAATTTAAAGTACATATACCAATAAAATATTTAAATAATGTAGGAAATTTAAATATAAATGTAAATGCAGAGTTAATAACAAAAACCATACTATATGGAACTGCTCCCAATAGTGGATTACAAGATTATGCATTAACTGGAAGTATATATGAAAATGCGAGTGGAAATATTGTTGAAAACTATCCTGAAAATGAGACAAGCATAATCATAATAAAACAAGATATTGATACTAAGGAAAAATTAGAAAATGTTGAATTTGAAATATTAAACGAAAATATGGAAACAATATATTCTAATTTAAAAACAGATAAAGAAGGTATGATAATAATAGAAGATATATTACCAGGTAAATATTATATAAAGGAAACTAATACCTTACCAAATTATTATTTGTATGAAGAATTAATAGAAGTTGAGTTAAAAATGAATCAAGAATATAAAATAACTGTAAATAATAATAAACAAGAAGTGGAGATAGATAAAATAGAAACAGAAGTAGAAGAAGTAGTAATACAAGAGGTTGTTATAAAAAAATTACCAGTGACTGGATATTGAAAAATTGCATTATAGTCAAATATATGTTACAATAATATTATGTAAATAATATGAATATTATTTAGTTAAATAACAAATAATTATGGAAGAAGGACAAAAAATGAATTGTGCACCAAAATGGAAAAAACAAAAAGAAAATAACAACTTTAATGGAGAAATTTTGCAATTACCAAGAACAACAAATACAAAACGGATAAAAATATCTACACTTACTAAATTTGAAATAGGATTATTTAATTTTACTAAAAAATTAATAAAGTGTATCTCTCAAATTGTAGTAGGTGCTATTATTCTTATAGTATTAGCTAATTTGGCACCAGAACTTAAAATAAAGATGCCAGCGTTATATGAAATAGTAGATTATATTATTTACGCATTTGAATTTTGTTGTAATAAATTGCTAATTGGAATTAAAGATTTGTTAAATATGTTTTAGTTCTTTTAAACTATAACTCACATGAGTTATAGTTTTTTTATGTGATAATGCAAATAATAATAAGATAAATAATAAGATAAATAATAAGATAAATAATGATATTGTTTGTAATCAATATATGTTTTTGGTATAATCAAAAATATAATTAGATTAAAATTAAAGTTAGTTAGAATGAGGAAAAATGGAAAAAGAAAATAGAGAAACAAATGATAGAGAAAGAGAAGATATATTTATAATTAAAAAAATAGAAGAAGAGGTAAAGAGAGCTAAAAAATATTTAGGAGAAGAGAAAGTATTTGATTTTACTTTAGGTATACCGACAAGCCCTATATCACAAAAAGTCTTGAACATAATTAAAAAAGCAAGTAGTAAAGAGTTGAAAAAAATAAACTTAGAAAAAGTTATTGTGAAAGAAATCAATAAAGAGTATGAATATAATAATAAAAATAAGATATATACAGAAGAAAATATAATAATGACATATGGTGCAACAGAAGCTTTAAAATCAATTTTAAACAATATTGTAGAAAAGGATGATGAAGTTATTGTTATAACTCCATATTTTGCAGAATACAGACAATATGTAGAAAATTGTGGTGGTAAATTGATTACAGCTAAATCTAAAATAAATTTTCAAATTGATTTTGTTGAATTGGAGAAAAGGATAACACAAAAAACAAAAGCAATAATTATCAATTCACCCAATAATCCAACTGGAGTAATATATAGCGAAGAAACAATTGGTAAATTAGGAGAAATTTTAGAATATAAAAATAATGAGTTTAATAAAACTATTTACTTAATATCGGACGAACCATATAGAGAGATTGTATATAATAATAAAAAAGTTCCTAATATAAATAATTATTATAAGAACACTTTTATTATAAATTCATATAGCAAGTATTTAGCAATTTCTGGAGTAAGAATTGCATACATAGTGTTAAACAATGAAATGTATAATGGTGACGTTATAAATAAAAAAATTAGAAATACTAACAATTATGTAAAAAATGTGGATAATGCATATATAGAACACATAATTAAAGAAATTATAGAGCGTGGCGTCGGTCAAATTAGATATAAAAAAAATAAAGAATTAATATGTAAAGAATTAATAGGATTAAATATTGAATTTACAGAACCAGAAGGTGGATTTTATATTTTTATAAAAAATCCAATAGGAAATGATGAAGTTTTTTGTGATATATCGAAAAAATATGACATTTTCTTTTTACCAGGACTATGTTTTGGGTATAATGGATATATAAGGATATCATATTGTATGGAATATGAACAACTAAAAAAAGCATTAACATATTTTAGGAAGATAATTGAAGAAGTGAAAAAGGAAAAATAATTAAACTATTTATTGAAATAAAAATTAAATAAATGTATAATGTCAATAACAAAGCAGTAGAAAGGTGGTTGTCTTTTGGAACAAATATTAATATTAGTAGTATTAATTTTAATTAATGCACTATTTGCAGCAACAGAAGTTGCATTTATATCATTAAATGATGCGAAAATTGATAAAAAAGCAAAACAAGGAGATAAGAAAGCCAAAAATATTCAAAAAATGTTACAAACACCAAGTAAGTTTTTAGCAACTATTCAAATTGGGATAACACTTGCAGGTTTTTTATCAAGTGCGTTTGCATCAGATGCGTTTGCTGAAGATATAGCACCTATATTACATGATATAATTCCAACTATAGATTTAGCAGTATGGGAAAGTTTTGCTATAGTTGTAATAACAATTATATTATCATTCTTTACATTAGTTTTTGGAGAATTAGTTCCAAAAAGAATAGCAATGAAGAATCATGAGAAAATAGCTTATGCAACTATTGGTTTGGTAAAAGGAATATCATTTTTAGCTGCACCATTTGTTAAAATACTGACAGGTACAACAAATACAATTTCTAAATTATTTGGAGTTACTGAAAATGACGAAGAATTGATCACAGAAGAAGAAATTAGAATAATGGTTGATCAAGGCGAAGAAAAAGGAACAATAAAAGAAGATGAAAAAGAACTAATTAATAATGTATTTGAATTTAATGACATAACAGTATCTGAAATTATGAAACATAGAAGAGACATTTTTGCAGTAGATATAAATATATCATTATCTGAGTTGTTAGAAGAATTATCAGAAGTGGAATACACATATAGTAGAATACCAGTGTATGATGAAACAATTGATGATATAAAAGGAATATTGTACGTAAAAGATATATTAAAAAATATCAATAAAAAGAATTTTAAAGTTAGAAACTTAGTAAAAGAAGTATATTATGTGTATGAAAATAGATTAATAAATGAAGTATTTAAAGAATTACAAGAAAATAAAAAACAAATTGCTGT
This sequence comes from uncultured Clostridium sp., assembly GCA_964370265.1. Classification (GTDB taxonomy): domain Bacteria; phylum Bacillota; class Clostridia; order TANB77; family CAG-508; genus CAG-269. The sequence goes on from CAYJIP010000003.1 coordinate 40,258, forward strand.
TATACTAGATGAATATGGTGGAACTGCTGGTATAATAACAGTTGAAGATATAATAGAAGAAATTGTTGGTGAAATATATGATGAACATGACTTTGAAGAAAGTGAATTTGAAAAAATAGATGAAAATACATATGTATTTAATGCAAATATGACAATATTTGATGTTAATAAGATATTAAATATTTGTATACCAGAAGGAGATTATGATACACTTTCAGGATATGTAATAGGAGAATTAGGAAGAATACCAAATGAAGATGAACATCCAATTATCGAAACAGAAAATGTAACATATAAAATAGAAAAAACAGAAGATAAAAGAATCTTGAAAATTAAAGCTTGTAAAAATTAGGAGGAAAGCAGAATGAAAAATAAAAAAATATTAGTAGCAGTAGTAATATTTGTACTTATAATAATTGCAACGGTTATGGGTATATCTATATATAATAAAATTGTTGAAGAAGGGCGAAAATATCAAGTTGTAGAAATAAATGATCCAAAGTTTTATAAAATTAGTGAAAACGATAAAATAGGTGTAATTGATACAGAAGGAAATGTGATTATAGAGCCAAAGTACGAAGATGTAAAAATACCTAACCCTGAAAAAGCGATATTTGTATGTTATGATGGTGCATATGTAGTTGTTTTAAATGATAAAAATGTAGAATTATATACTGAATATACAAATATAGAGCCGATTGACTTAGAAAATATTGGAAGTGAATTTATGTATGAAAAATCGGTATTAAAATATGAAGAAAATGGAAAATTTGGTTTAATAGATTTAGACGGAAAAAGGTTAACAGATCCAATATATGAAAGTATAGAAGGTTTATCATATAAAGAAGGTGAATTGTTAGTAAAACAAGGTGAATTCGTAGGTGTGATAAATATAAAAGGTAATGAATTAGTTAAAGTAGAATACGAAGAGATAATTGTTGACGGATTTTATACAGAAGACAAAGGATATACAACTTCAGGATATATTGTATCTGTAAAAACTTCAGAAGGATATAGATATGGGTATATAGATAACACAGGAGAAGTAGTAATAGAACCTAAATATAATGAATTATCAAGAATTAATGATATAACAGATGAAGAAAATATATATTTAATTGCAGCAGAAAATGGGAAATTTGGAGTATTAAAAAACAAAACTAATCTAATAAGCAATGATTATCAGTCTATAGTATATAATGAACAAAATAATATATTTATAATTCAAAAAAATAAAGAATATGGAGTTATAAATATAGATGGAGAACAAATAATCGCAACGGAATATATTGAATTAGAAGTTCAAGGTATTCATATTGTTGCTACAAATATTAATAGAGAGACAACTGTATTTTCAGGTACTGGTGAAATAAAAGATATAGATGTAGGAACGACAATATTAAATACTAAAAATGAAAATTATTATATAAAAACACAAGTTGTTAATGAAATGAATACAAAATTTTCAGTAGTAGATAGAGATTTTAATGAACTAGTTCCATTGGAATATAACTATATTGAATATATAAATAACAACTATTTTATTGCAACAGGAGATAACAGAAAATTAGGAATAATTGATTCAGAGAATAACATAGTAATAGAAATTAAATATGATTCAATTCAAAGAATACAAGATACAGATTTAATACAGATGTATATAAAAGAAACAGGGAATACTCAAATATACACATCAGATTTACAGTTAGTAAATGAAATGATAGATATGCAAATAAAACAAGAAGAAGATTTTTTCATTTTATTTAATGAATTAGAAACAAAATATATAGATAAAGAAGGAAATGTAAAAACATCTAAAGAACTTTATCCAAATAATGAACTATATGCAGTAAATATAGATGGAAAATGGGGGTATGAAGATAAAGATGGTAATATAGTAATTCAACCTATATATGAAAAAGCAAATGAATTTAATAAAAATGGATATGCAGCTGTTAAAGAAAATGGAAAATGGAAAGCTATAAATATAAATGGAGAAATAACTACAGAATTAGAATATGAATTCCCAAAAGAAGAATATCCTAATTTTATAAATAAATATTATCAATATACTTACGGTCATGGTGAGGTTTGTTTTAAAAAATAATAGATGAAATGATATATTATTCTAAATAAAATATAGTAGTTAATTGTATAAAAATAAAAAATGAAAATTAAAATAAAAAAGTAAACTGAAAAAGAAAAGAAGATTCATCCAAAATTGGATAGAAATTTCTTTTTTTTTTTGAATATAATTTTTAAAAATAGTTATAGTAAAAGTTTTTCTTTTTATGAATATAATAGAGAATAGAAGAAATAACATATTTATTATAAGTCTGATATAAGGGGGGAGAATGATGATATATTTTGATCATGCTGCAACAACAAAAATAAAAAAAGAAGTTATAGATGTAATGATGCCATATTTAGTAGAAAATTTTGGAAATGCTTCTAGTCTATATGAATTAGGGATTAATTCTAAAATTGCAATTGAAAAATCAAGAAAACAAGTAGCAAATTTTATTAAATGTGAGCCGGAAGAAATATATTTTACTTCGGGTGGAACCGAAAGTGATAATATAGCAATAAAGGGAATAGCATATGCTAATAGAAATAAAGGGAACCATATAATAACATCAAAAATAGAACATAATGCTATATTAAATAGTTGTAGAGCTTTAGAGAAAAAAGGATTTAAAGTTACATATTTAGATGTAAGCGAAAAAGGAATAGTAGATGTTACAGAATTAAAAAGAGCTATTAGACAAGATACTATTTTGATAAGTGTAATGTATGCAAACAATGAAATTGGTACAATACAACCAATAGAAGAAATAAGTAGGATAGCAAAAATCAATAATATAATATTTCATACAGATGCAGTTCAGGCAGCAGGAAATTTATTATTAAATGTTAAACAACTAGGAATAAAAGCTATGTCTATATCTGGTCATAAAATATATGGTCCAAAAGGTGTAGGAATTCTATACGTTAATAAAAAAGTAGATTTTGAAATATTAATGAATGGTGGTCATCAAGAAAATGGAAAAAGGGGAGGGACTGAAAATGTAGCAAATATTGTAGGTATGGGAAAGGCGGCAGAAAATGCGAATAAAAATATTGAGATATATGCTGATAAGTTAATAGAATTAAGAACATACTTTATATCAAATATTATGAATCGATTAACAGGAATTCATATAAATGGATGTATTGAAAATAGATTACCAGGAAATATAAATATTTCAATAGAAGGAATTTATGATAATAAACTTGTAAAAAAGTTATATGAAGAAAATATATGTGTTTCTAGCGGGTCGGCATGTAATTCTGGGAATACTAATGGGTCACATGTTTTAGAAGCAATTGGATTAAGTAAAAACTTAAATAAGGGAGCTATTAGAATAACTTTCGGGGAAGAAAATACAAAAGAAGAAGTAGATCATTTATTAAAATATCTAGAAAAATGGGTGAAAAAAATAAGGGGATATTAAAAAGGATTATATATAATAAAAAATAAGAAAATAAAACAAAATATAAACTAAAAACAAGATAGAATAAAAAATCAGATATAATAAAAAATAAAATCAGAGTATTTTAACTCTAATTTTATTTTTTTTATTTTTTAAAATTTTAATTTTAATTATAAATTTAAATATCTTTGAAATTTGTTTTAAATTCAGTTTAAATTTGTATTATGATTATTGTTTTCAACTAAAGCATAAGCACATTTAATACCATCGACAGCTGCAGACATTATACCACCAGCATATCCAGCACCTTCACCACAAGGATAAATACCTTCAATGTTTGACTGTAAAGAAGTATTTCTTAAAATTCGTATTGGAGAAGAACTTCTTGTTTCTAAACCAGTAAGAAGTGCATCTGGGTGAGCAAAATTCTTGATTTTTTTATCAAATTTTATAAGTCCATTTTTAAGACCATCTGAAATAAAATCAGGCAAAATTTCATTTAAATTTGATAAAGTGACACCAGGAGAGTATGTAGGGTTTACTAACCCTATTTTTGTCGAAATTGTATTATTTAAAAAATCTTCAACTCTTTGTACAGGTGCATTATAGTTTGAACCACCAAGTATAAATGCTTTTTTTTCTAATTCTTCTTGAAAATACATACCAGCAAGAGGTGAGTTTGAATTTAATTTATTTGGATCAATACTTATTAATAAAGCTGAATTTGCATTTTCACCATCTCGAGAAAAGTAACTCATACCATTTGTTACAATTGAATTTATTTCACTTGTAGAAGGCATTACATATCCACCAGGACACATACAGAATGTATAACATGCAAGATCATTGTCTAAATGGCAAGCTAGCTTGTATTCGGCAGAAGGTAAATGTAATTTTGTAATATTACCATATTGTGAGTCATTAATCCATTTTTGTAAATGTTCAATACGTACACCCACAGAAAAGTTTTTAGGCTCTATAGTTAATCCTAGATTGTGTATTTTTTTAAAAGTATCACGAGAACTATGACCAATAGCTAAAATTAGATTATCTGTTTCAAATATTAATTTTTGATCAATATTTTTTGTATTAATTGTATATATTTTAGAAATTCTATTATTTTTAAATTCAAAATCAACAGCTTTAGTATTGAATAAAAATTGACCACCTTGTGAAATTATGTATTCACGCATATTTTTAATTATATTAATAAGATTATCAGTACCTAAATGTGGCTTTGAAAGATATAAGATTTCTTTAGGTGCACCAAAATTTACAAATTCTTCTAAAACAGATTTGCAAAATGGACTATTAATTCCAGTTGTAAGTTTTCCGTCAGAGAATGTACCAGCACCACCTTCACCAAATTGAACATTTGAAAATTCATTTAAAATTCCATTTTTCATGAATGAGTCAATAGTTTCTTTTCTCATGTCAACAGACTCACCCTGTTCTAATATAATTGGTTTAGCTCCACTTTTTACTAAAAATAAAGCTGCAAAGATGCCCGCAGGTCCAGAACCTACTATTATAGGTTGTTTGTTCAACTGAGTATTTAATTTTATCTCAGGTAATTCTAATTGTTCTATTTTTTGTAAATGTTTATGAATATGTGAATGTATGTATTTTTTTTCATTTTTTAATTCTAAATCAACACAATAAACATAATGAACATCATCTTTCTTTCTAGCATCTATAGATTTCTTTGATATTTTCCAATCTAAAATTTCATTTTTATTTAATTTATTTTTAGAGATAACAAAATCTAATATTTCATTATCTGTTAAATCTTTTCTAATTATTATATTATTTGCTCGTAACATTTTTCCTCCTATTTAATAGACATTATAGCACAAAAAGTCGAATTATGCTATAATATTAATATAAAGAAAAAGTGAGGTGGTGAGATATGGAAGAATATTGGCTTAAAAGAACAGAAATGTTGATAGGAAGAAAAAACATACAAAAGCTGGAAAAATCAAAAATAATAATCTTTGGAATAGGTGGAGTAGGTTCATTTGTTGTAGAAGGGTTAGTAAGATCTGGAATTGGGCATATTATATTAGTAGATAAAGACACCATAGATATTACAAATTGTAATAGGCAAATACATGCAAATACAGAAACAATAGGGTTAGAAAAAATAGAAGTAATGAAACAAAGAATATTAGCGATAAATCCTGCTATAAATGTAGAGATATTTAAATTACAAAATTTAGATATACCTGAAGAAGAACTTATTACTGAAGAAATAACTTATGTAGTTGATGCAGTTGATACAGTTACTACAAAATTGAAATTAATAAAAAAGGCTAAAGAAATTAATATACCGATAATTTCATCTATGGGAACAGGAAATAAGTTGGATCCAAAATCATTTGAAATTACAGACATATCAAAAACTTCTGTATGTCCACTTGCAAAAGTTATGAGAAAAGAACTTAAAAAATTAGGTATTAAACAAGTAAAAGTACTATATTCAAAAGAAGAACCTAAAAAAACAGATTCTAAAGAGTTTGCAAATCAAAAGAAACAACCACCAGGTAGTATTGCATTTGTACCATCAGTAGCAGGTTTAATAATTGCTAGTGAAATTGTAAATAATATAATAAAATAAATTATATGGAGAATGAATATGGAAAATCAAATTGAAAAAAACAAAACATCAAGTTATATAATGTTAATTTTTTGGATTTTTACATTAGGAAGCATATTTGGATTTTTATTAGAATTAGCTTATGTAACGATTATAATAGGTAAGTTTGAAATAAGACAAGGATTAGTACATGGCCCTTTTATACAAGTTTATGGGTTAGGAGCAATGATGTACTATATATTAGTAAGGAAAGTGAAAGAACCTTGGAAAGTATTTTTATATGGAATGCTAATTGGTGGTGCAACAGAATATGTCTTATCATTTTTTCAAGAGTTAATTTTAGGAAATGTATCATGGGATTATGCGGATAAGTTATTTAATTTAAATGGAAGAACATCATTACTCTATACAGTAATTTGGGGAATGTTAGCAGTTATATTTTTAAAATTAGTATATCCGATAATAGAAAAAAATAAACATAAGATTCAATTTTCAAGAGTGAAATGTATTACAATAATATTAATGATTTTTATGACATATAATATTTCAATATCAGTACTTGCAAATACGAGACAACTAGAAAGGAAATATAATGTCGAGCCAAAAGGGAAATTAGATCAATTTTTAGATAAAAATTATTCAGATGAACTGTTGGAAAAAATTTATCATAATAGATATGAAATGTAGGAGGTAATAGTATATGAAATTTTATAAAAAGTTAGTTGGAGAAAAAGTATATTTAACACCACTTAATGTTGAATGTGCTGAAATATTTACAGAATGGTTAAACGATATTGAAACCACGGATTATATAGGTAGAACTAATCAAATATATACATTAAATGCAGAAAAGAAATATTTAGAAGAAAATATAGAGAAAGATGTAAAACTAGGAATAGTAGATTTAGAAACGGAGACACTTATAGGAACTATAAGTTTAGAAAATTTAAATGGAACAAATAGAACAGCAACTTTAGGAATATTTATAGGAGATAAATCGATAAGAAGTAAAGGATATGGTACAGAATCAATAAAGCTATTATTGGATTTTGGATTTAATTATATGAACCTGAAAAATATACAATTAGATGTACTTTCATTTAATGAAAGAGCTATTAAATGCTATAAAAAGAGTGGGTTTAAAGAATATGGTAGACGCAGAGAGTCGGTATATTGTGACGGAGAATATTGTGATGTGATTTCTATGGATATATTACAACATGAATTTACTGAAAAAATAATTAAGAATAGAAGAAAAATAAATTAGAAGTATCTAAAATTAATAGTATTATGAAAAACAAAAAATATAAAAAGAATGTATAAGATATAAGATAAAAAATAAAATAAAAAGGTACAGAATAAAAAATAAAACAAAAAAGATGTAAAATAAGATAATTATTTTATATCTTTTTTGTTTTAAATTAATATATAAAATTTATTTTATCATTGAGTTCAAAAACCATAATGTTTTCGAATAATAATTTAAATGATTTTCTAACATAGAAACAATATCATAAATATTTTCTAAATCAGCTTGCATTCTTATTTTTTCAATAAAAAGTTTAATATGCGATAAATCTTCTTTTAATATAATTAACACATCGTCAGTAGAATAATTTTTTGAATTTAATTCTACAATAGTAGTGGATTTTATATAACTTGATGCCGATGCTAAAGGAAATGAATTATGCATTTTAATAGCTTCAGCAGTTTCGTCAAAGTAATTAGATAAATTTTTGTAAATACTTTCTAAATATTCATGTATAGTTTTGAATTGCTTACCTACAACATTCCAATGTAAACAGTGAAGTTTAATGTACAAAGTATGAATATCTGCTAAATAAGTATTTAAATGATTTATTAATTCCGTGTTCATAGTTACCTCCAAAATAGTAAATTTTAAATTATTGTAATAATTTAATTATACCCTTGAATATATAAGATATACATTAAATAAGTATATCGAAAAGAAAAATACAACTAAATATAATGAATTAAAAAGTTATATAACTTTATATGTGTGAATACAATTAAACAGAAGTATTTCCATATGGGGGTTATGTTATGAAACAACTATCAATAGAAGAACGTGCTATAGATTTAGCACAATATATTATAAATTCAAAAGATACAGTTAGAGGGACTGCTAAAAAATTTGGAATTTCAAAATCAACAGTACATAAAGATGTATCTGATAGATTAATAAAAATAAATCCAAGTTTAGCAAAGTCTGTAAGAATTATTTTAGAAGAAAATAAAGCTGAAAGACATATAAGAGGTGGCCTTGCAACAAAGAAAAAATATAATAGTATAAAAAAGAAAAAGTAGAAAAAATTTTAATTGTCATGATGATAAATTACTTTTAAAATATGTGAAAGCGAAATATATACATAAAAAAATATATAAAATAAAAAAGGATTCTAGATTAATATCTAAAATCCTTTTTGAAATTATTGATTATTTCTTTGTTGTTTTCTAGCTTTTCTGCAAGAAGTACATCTTGTAGGTTCGTTAGTAAATCCTTTTTCTGCGTAGAAAGCTTGTTCTCCTTCAGTAAATATGAATTCACTTCCACAATCTCTACATACTAATGTTTTGTCTGCCATTTATAGGATCCTCCTTTTATAGATTTGAATTTGTTTTAAAATTTACAACCAATCTAAGAAAAAAGAAGGATAAATTTAAATCAATTCATTGTCATTTTACTGACATAATCATTATAACAAATAAAAAGTAAAAAAGCAACATATTTATAGCAGAATGTCAAAATTAGACATAATATATAATATCTCGGGATTTGAGGTGGAAATATGCATAATATGAAAAGAGATAATTGTATAGATATTAAAAAAACGAAACAGTTAGTATTAGATACAAAATCTTGGAATAGAAGTCTAATAGAAAAAATAAGAGAAATAGACTATAAATTAGAAAAAAGAATTTTGAGATATGAAAAGTCTATTAATAAAGAAGAAAAAAAGCAAGAAAAGAAGAATGGAAAAATATTGCATTTGGATGGAGATAAAAGATATAGTGAAAAAGCATATAGATACTACAAGAGAATCGGAGTGGATGCTGTTGTTAAAAATATTCCAGAAGAAAAACAAGCTATGTATGTTATTAGATTGATACAAATACACACACCAGATATATTAATCATAACAGGACATGATTTGATGTATAATAAAAAAGCAGATGTATATAACTTGAAAAATTATAAAAATTCAAGGCATTTCATTAATACTGTTTTAGAAGCTAGAAGATATGATTTGTTAAATAATATTAATACAGTAATATATGCAGGGGCTTGTCAAAGTTATTATGAAGCATTAATTTCAGCAGGTGCAAATTTTGCTTCATCTCCAGGAAGGATATTAATAGATTTTCTCGATCCATTAATAGTAGCAGAAAAAATAGCAAAAACAGAAAGAGCTAAATTTGTAACAATTAATGATATCGTTCATGAACTAAGGGATGGAAGAATGGGAATAGATGGTATTGGTGCAAGTGGAAGAAGGATGTAATGAAAATGTAATATAATTGTAACATAAAAAACACAATCCAACAAAAGTCTAGAAATACAAGGGATACAAGAAATTACAATAAAAAACATTTTTTGACAATTTATGCTGCAGGTGGTATACTCGAAATATCTTTAAGGGGAGGGTGATATCGTGATCTGTAGAACTGATATAGCAAATCTTAAAACTGACATTTTTGAAAAAGTAGGACAAAAGATAATAGTAAAAGGCTCGCTTGGAAGAAGTAAAGTCTTTGAAAAAGAAGCTACAATAGAAAAAGCATATCCAAATCTTTTTGTTGTTAAATATGATGAAAATGATAGGAATGTAACATATAGTTATACTGATATTTTAACTAGAACAGTTGAAGTGGATGTATTTGATGGGGACACATATAGTCCTTTAATACCAATCGATATGAACCAAAAGAAAAAAAGAAACTTCTAAGAAATAGAGAAATCTATTTCTTTTTTTGTGCATAATTTTAAAAAAAGATAATATATTTACATTAGAGATATTCAAGGAGGTATATATGATTAATGCTGTTAAAGAAAAACTTTCAATAAATAAATTAGTAGCTACAAAAAAAGAATTAATGACAATTGAAGGGGATTTAATTGTACCAGATTCAAAGCCAGATATTTTAAATGTATTATGTACAAGTGGTATAGTATCTGTTTACAAAAAAGAGATTATGGAAGGGAAAATGAAGATTGATGGAAATATTAATACATATATTGTATATTTGTCAGAAGATAATCAAAACAAAATAAGAGGTGTTAATATTAATTTAGATTTTTCAGAAATTTTCCATTTGGAAAATGTAAATAATAAAATGTCGCCAAGTTTAGAAGTGAAAATAAAATCAATAGAGCCGAAAATAATTAATGGAAGAAAAATATCTGTAAAGGTTATATTAGAAGTAGAAATGAAAATATATGAATGTGATGAAATCGATATAATATCACAAATAAACGAAAGTTCAGAAATCCAAATATTAAAAGAAGAAATGAAAGTAAATTCTTTAGTTGGAAGAGGAGAAACAAGAATTAATGCAAAAGATACAATTTTAATTGATAACATAGATAATTTAGCTGAGATATTAAAAGTTTCTATAAATATTATAAATAGAGATACTAAAATGAGTTATAATAAAATTTTAGCTAAAGCAGAAGCAGAACTAAAGATAATGTATTTAACAGAAGATAATAGAATTAAACAAATATTATCAACAGTACCAATAGTAGGATTTATAGATATATTAAATGTAGCTGATAACAATATTGCAGACATAGAATATGAAGTTAAGAATATTTTAGTAAAACCAAATGCTCAAGATGAACATTCTATTTATGTGGAAATGGGATTTGACATAAATGTATTAGTTTATGAAGAAAAAAGTATAAGTTTAATACAAGATTTGTATAGTCCATGTAAAAAGATGGAATTTAATAGAAAAAAAATATCTACAATGAGAGGGAAAAGAAAAATATCAGATATATCTCAAATTCGTGAGAAAATAGAAGTAGAAGGTATAAAAGATAGAGATATAGTTGATATTGATGTGAATGTTAAAATAGAAAATGAAAGCAAAGGTAATAGCAAAATAATATATGATGGAATATTAGAAATGAAATTCATATTAGTGCAAAAGAATGGGATGCTGGATATCATAGAGAAAAAAATACCATTCACTTTTAATATAAACGATTTTGAAGATATGAGTATTGAAGAAATAAGAAATCAAGTTATACTAGAAATAAGAAATCAAGATTTTATAGTACAAGATGGTGAAATAGTTATATGTAATATAGATATAGGTATTGAGTCGAATATATATAGTGTTGCAAATATTAACATAATGGATGAAATTGAAATGAAAGAGGATAGAGAAATTGAAGATTATAACGTAATTATATATATTGTAAAAAAAGGTGACACATTATGGGAGATTGCTAAAAAATATGGAAGTACAGTAAATGATATAATGGTAATCAATGGAATTGAAGATGATAAAAATATTAATATTGGACAAAAAATATTTATTCCTAAATATATAAAAGAGATCAGAGAAAAAGATGTAATAATAAACTATGCATAAAATTTATTCTAGAAAAACAATTAAAATACCTAAAAAATATGAAAATACTAGTAAAATGATAAAAAATAAAGCTATAATCACAATTTTATTGATTATAGCTTTATTTACAGCAAATTATATATTACAAATAATTGATCCGTTATTTGAATTAATGGTTCGTGGAGAAATTCATTCTTTAGGTACTATAATATCAAATGAAGAAGCAACTCAAATAATGGTAAAATATGAATATAATGATTTATTCTATATAGAAAAAAGTGAAGAAAATGAGATTCAAGCTATAAAAGCTAATATGATTGCAATAAACGAGATAACATCAGATATAGCCAAAAATATACAAAATGAATTTGACACTTTAGATAGAGTTGCTGTTAATATATCATTAGGTAGTATTACAGGGATTCCTTTTTTATCAGGTTTAGGAAATGATATTGAATTATCAGTAATACCAATAGGAACAATAGAGACAGAATTAAAAAGTGAGTTTGTATCAACTGGAATAAATCAGACGATACATAAAATATATATTGATGTAAAATGTAATTTGAAAATATTATCAGCATTTACTGAAATAGAAGAAATTGTATCAAATCAGGTTTTGTTAATGGAGAATTTAATAATTGGAGAAATACCAACTAATTACTATAATTTTAATGGATTAGAAGGAAAAGATGTTTTAGAAATGGTGGATTAAAATAGCTAAATATTGACAATTAATACATAATAATATATTATGTGAAAAAGCAAATTAGAGAGAGGAAGAAGAGTATGAGTAATAATGTAAGAGTAGGTGTTGGAGTAGCAATTATTAAAAATGGGAAATTATTATTGGGTAAGAGATTAAATAGCCATGGAGATAATACATATGCTTTCCCAGGAGGTCATATGGAATTCAAAGAATCGTGGGAAGAAACAGCTGTGAGAGAAGTAAAAGAAGAAACTGGATTAGATATAAAAAACGTTAGATTATTAGGAATAACAAATGATATATATGAAAATGAAGATAAACACTATATAACTATTATAACAGTAGCAGATTATATTTGTGGAGAGCCAGAAACTTTAGAACCTAACAAATGTGAAGGTTGGAATTGGTATAGTTTAGACGAAATACCATTAAATAGATTTTTAGTAATTGAGAATTTGCTTAAAAGTGATTTGAAAGAAAAATTAAATATAATATTAGAAGAAAGTGAAATATAATAATATAAAATAAAATATTATAATGTAAAATAAAAGAATATATAGTGAAAAAAATATAAATTAAATACAAATAAAAACCTTGAAGTAAACTTCTAAGGTTTTTATTTGTATATAGAACTCTAATCCTATTTTGTGGTAAAAACAAAGTGAGTAATATCAATAGCTAGATGCGATCTTGTATATTATGTATTGGATGTAATGAGTTGTTAGTAGTGCTTGAAATAGTAGAGAAATTTAATGCTTTATATACAAATTATGATCATAATATGTAGTTTGTAAAATTATTGTTCTTCATTTTTTAAATAATCTATATATAATTTATCCATACTAGATAAATATTTCAAATCTTGATTTATTCGATATTTTTCATATTCAATATTTGCTTTCTCCATAGCTCTTATATGAGATATTTCTCCACTATTCATTAATATTTGTTTATTTCTAAAACTTAATAATTTATCCGTAGCTTCAATCCACATTCTCATAGTCATAACAGTATTTTCCAATGTCATATCCTCTGCATAATCTAAAAACAAAATTGTCAAACTTTCTAATTTTTTTATTTCGTCTTTGCTTAAATAGTTTTTAGCAATATTTATATCATATTTGTATATTTTACCATCAGGAGAATTTTTCCAATTTGTTAATCCCAAACTCTCATGTGCGCTATCTACTCTTTCAAAAATGAGTTCTGCTGCCGTTTTGCCCGTTATTGCATAATGTAATTTATTTTGTACTATTTTAAAAAAGGTATATGCCTCTTCTGAATCTTTATTATAATCACTACTTGTTATTTCAAATATATCTGTAATTTTTTGATATACTCTTCTTTCGCTCAATCTAATTTCTTTAATTTCAACCAGTAATTCGTCAAAATAATCTTTTCCGAATTTAATTCCGTTTTTCAATCTTTCCTTATCTAAAACGTAACCTTTAGTAATAAAAACTTTTAAAGTATTTGTTGCCCAAATTCTAAACTCAGTTGCTTTTTTAGTATTCACTCTATAACCAACAGCAATAATGGCATCTAAATTATATAATTCAATATTTCTTTTGACATTTCTTTGCCCTTCTTTTTGAACTATCGAGAAAATCTCGGTAGTTGACTTTTTTTCTAATTCTTTTTCGATAAAAATATTTTTTAAGTGAAGAGAAATATTATCTGAACTACATTCAAACAATTCTGCTATTGATTTTTGAGAAAGCCAAATAGTATCATCTTTAAATATAACATTTAAATTAACATTTCCATTTTCAGTTTTATATAGTAAAATAGTACTTTCTTTATTCTCTTTATTTTCCATAATTTAACATCCTTTCATATATCTGTAGCTGTTGTATAATTAAATGCACTAGTAATGAATAAAATAATTGCAAGTAAAATAATTATAACAGTACTAATACCTATTAAAATTTTATTTTTCAAATAATGAAGTGCCTCACATTATATAAATAATCTTCATTTTAGCATTATATAAAATCTTAATATAAAATGCAAGAAAAAAGAGGGGAGCAGATATAAAATTAAATAGGCAAAAAAATAAAAACCTTGAAGTAAACTTCTAAGGTTTCTATTTGTATATATAACTCTAATCCTATCTTTTTGTTAAAAACAAAGTAAGTAATATCAATGGTTAGATGAGATTTTGTATATTACGTGTATATTATGTATGGGATGTAATAAGTTGTTATTAGCGCTTGAAATAGTAGAGAAATTTAATGTTTTATATACAGATCATACTCATTTTACGGTCAATTAATTATTAACTTTAAAATCTACTATTATAGGAAAATGATCACTTGCAGGTTTATCTAAGTACAACCAACTAGGGTCAACTCTATAATTATAAACTTCAAAATTATTTTTACTAGCAAAAATATAATCAATAGTAATACAATGTAATAATTTATTATTAGAATTATAATTTATAGTTCCGTATTTCATACTATTTTTTGCAATATTTTGTGTGTCATCTAAGCTTTTTGCAAATTTATTATAATCCCAAAAGATACTAGGTACATTCATATCACCAGTTAATAAATATGGAAAGTCATTTTTTGATATAGTCTCATTTATAAGTTTAATTGATTCATCTACAGCTATAGACCCCTCATGATCTAAATGAGTATTGTTTATAGAAAAGATTTCTCCAGTAGCCACATTTTTAAGAGTTACACTTGTCATTATTCTATATGTTGAGGCATCCCAGCCTATGGAAACTTTTTCAGGTGTTTCTGATAGCCAAATTGTATTACTATCTATAACTTCAAACTTATCAGTTAAATAAAATATCGGAACATACTCACCTTCATCTAATCCATTTTCTCTACCAACGCCTACAAAACTATAATCTTCTAGTAATACTGGTAATCCATCATAATTATTCATCCATCCATAATTTGCCTCTTGAAGTGTTATAATATCAGCTTCATAACTTAGTAACTGTTCTAAAATAATGTTTTTTCGTCCTTCAAAATCATCTAACCAATCTTCAGCATATTTTATATTATAACTTACTATTCTATAAGTATTTTCTTCTTTCTCTGGAATAATTTTAATATTCCAAGAAAAGAAGTAAATTATACTTAAAATTATAACTGTCAATCCACAAATTAAAACTAATTTTTTATTCATTATTATTTTTCACACTCCAATATACTTTGTTTCGTTATTATATAAAAAAGTAATATAAAATGCAAGAAAGAAGAGGGGGGAGAAGATAAAAAAATTAAATAGGTAAAAAAATAAAAACCTTGAAGTAAACTTCTAAGGTTTCTATTTGTATATATAACTCTAATCCTATCTTTTTGTTAAAAACAAAGTAAGTAATATCAATGGTTAGATGAGATTTTGTATATTACGTGTATATTATGTATGGGATGTAATAAGTTGTTATTAGCGCTTGAAATAGTAAAGAAATTTAATGTTTTACATACAGATTATGCTCATTTTATTCGACAATCACTTTGTCCAACATATTAAGTTTTTGCAACGCTTCTATATACTGTGCGACGATTACAAAATTTTGCAAATCCTTTTCATCTAAACCTCTAATTGCATTTAATTCATCATAAAGCATTGTACTACCTTCAACTGTATAAAACCCAGTTATAGTATCAATGCCAATAAAAATACGAGAAATATCACCACCCCATATATCCTCGCAATCTTTATTTTCAGAGTAATAAAATTTTTCGCCATTTCCTATGTTTTCAAGATAAAATGCTTTTGGAATAGGTGAAGTGTTAACAGGTAGTTTTTCTTTATAACATTCATTCATAATTATATTATCACAAACTACTTTTAGTGTCTCATCATCATATATTTCAGTCAAAGTGTAATGTGTTTGTAAATAATTCAGCAATTCTATACCACTTATTCGATTGGGTTTTAACTTAGCTTTATATTCCTCAAATGTATGTTTCCACTGCTCAATTACAGCATCAGTAGGCATTTTTGTTATCATTAAATTTCTCCATCCATTATATAAAATTTAACTGCTAGATGTAAATATTTTCATTGGCATAAATCTTAATAATTTTTTTGCTTTTTTTGCATCAAATTCTTTGTCTGTAGATAATATATCAATGAATGGTGATTTCCCACCAGCTTTTATACCTGTATGGACAAATCCGTTTTTTTCATAAAATGCAAGCCTTTTAATTCTTTGTTCATAGTTTTCAGCTTTTTTATCATCCATTGTTTCTATAAAAAGAGATACAGATTTATTGGGATATTTATCAAATAACGTTTTAATAAGTTGTGTCCCATATCCTTTAGATTGTATTTTATCATTTACTGCAATATAAAATACAAACAGTGTATCTTTTGAATTGATTGTAAATAGTATACCGACAAATAACTCGTTATCATAATAAGCATTAAAATCATAATTTTTAATTTTAGATATAATATTTAACAACCACATCGGCATTAATTCTTCCTTTGGAAAAACCTTTTTCATAAACTCTGAAATCTCTTGATAATTGCTTAATTTTTTCGTAACTTTTTTCTCTATTAAATTCATATTCCACCTCATATTATATAAATAATCTTTATATGAGTATTATATAAAATCTTAATGTGAAATGCAAGAAAAAAAGAGGGGGGAGAAGATAGAAAAATTAAATAGGTAAAAAAATAAAAACCTTGAAGTAAACTTCTAAGGTTTCTATTTGTATATATAACTCTAATCCTATCTTTTTGTTAAAAACAAAGTAAGTAATATCAATGGTTAGATGAGATTTTGTATATTACGTGTATATTATGTATGGGATGTAATAAGTTGTTATTAGCGCTTGAAATAGTAGAGAAATGTAATGTTTTACATACAGATTATGCTCATTTTACTTAGTTAAAACTATTTTCATATATATCTAAAAATTCTGATATAAATATAGCTTGTTGTTTCTCTTCTTCTGTTCCAATTGTTAGTTGCCAAGCATAAGTTTTATATGTTTTATAATTTTTGCTATTTAAGTCATTTAAATTAAATTCTTTTTTTATTGCTACAATTCCAATATTATATTTCTCTAAAAACACCTCAAATGCTTCACTTGGATTTTTAAACACTGCGTTTCCATTCTTATCTGCACCTATTTCAAAATTTTTGTCAATATTAATATACTTTTGAACATCAACATTACCTATAATATTACTTTCACCAACTATGTATTCTTGTGTACACGGATTACTAATATATGTACTATTACCATAAAAAGTATATATTACTACAGCTAATAACATTAGCACTATTAAAATTACAACTATTAAAACTTTCTTCTTCATAAAAACAACTTCCTTTCCATTGTTATATAAATTTTAATTATAAGCATTATGCTCATAATATATGCTATTTTTTTATTTCTACAATTATTTTAGTAATTTCATTTAAATAATCTTTAGATGTACTCCATTCAAAATCGTAATCTGAATTTTGTAATTTTAATATATCATACATAGCGAAACTACAAATATATTCATATAAACCTTGATTTTCACTTTTATATATAATGAAGTACAATGGCTTTAAAGCCTTATCTTCTAATTCCAATACATTAAGGTATCGTTCATCATTTTTAAAATAATCAAACCATTTTCCTTCAATAATAAAATTAGGATCTTCAGTTTCTTTGAGAGCGATTTCATCTAACAAAGGTTGTAGGTTATTTCCAATTGTGTTAAACACTTCTTCTGTAATATCTTCTAAAAATGCCATTTCATCAGTTATTCCACTTTCAGAAACATAACTCCAATCTTGAGATTTTAATAAATTTATATCTTTTAAATCATCATTTTGATTTTTTTTATCCGATTCTTTTTCTTCTTGATTTTGTACAGGTGTAGTATAATCTTTTCCCCAAGTACTAAATAATACTGGTTCATTATTATTTATCCTATTCATATCAATAAAATATAAAACACCTAATATTACTATAATTAATAAAACTAAAACCAAAAAAATTTTAACTATTTTTTTACTCATAACAACTCTCCTCATATTATATAAATAATCTTTATATGAGTATTATATAAAATCTTAATATGAAATGCAAGAAAAAAAGAGGGAAGAGGATAGAAAAATTAAATAGGTAAAAAAATAAAAACCTTGAAGTAAACTTCTAAGGTTTCTATTTGTATATATAACTCTAATCCTATCTTTTTGAGAATTGAGGTGCTTTTCTAGCTTTTTTAAGTCCGTATTTTTTTCTTTCTTTCATACGAGGATCTCTTGTTAAGAATCCGTTTATTTTTAAAGTTGGTCTATATTCAGCATTAGCTTCATTTAAAGCTCTAGCGATACCATGTCTAATAGCTCCTGCTTGACCTGTGTATCCACCACCATTTACAGAACAAACTACATCATATTTTGTTAATGTATTTGTTATGTTTAAAGGTTGTCTAACTATAACTTTTAAAGTTTCTAAAGGTAAAAATACATCAATATCTTTTCCGTTGATTGTTATTTTTCCAGTTCCTTCATATAATCTTACTCTAGCAACAGAGCTTTTTCTTCTTCCTGTTCCTAAAAAAACAATGTTTTCTTTCTTTGCCATATTATTATACCCCCCAAATTTCTGGTTTTTGCGCTTGGTTTTCGTGTTCGCTTCCAGCGTAAACTCTTAATTTTTTAACCATTTGTCTACCTAAAGAATTGTGTGGTAACATACCTTTTACAGCTAATGTCATAGCTTTTTCAGGTGTTTTGTCTAACATTACTTTTGCAGTAACTTCTTTCATTCCACCAATATATCCAGAGTGACGTCTGTATATTTTTTGATTTAATTTGTTTCCTGTTAAGATAACATCTTTACAATTTAATATGATAACATGATCTCCTGTATCAATATTAGGTGTAAATGTTGGTTTGTGTTTTCCTCTTAATAATTTAGCAGCTTCAGTAGCAACTCTACCTAATGGTTTGTTTGCTGCATCAATTATATACCATTTGCTTTCGATTTCGCTTTTTTTAGCGCTATATGTAATATTATTCATGGTAATAAATACCCTCCTATAAATTTAATTTTTCATTTAATACATATGATATTAAATAAAAACTACCGGGGAGAAGTTATATATTTACATCATATTTTTAAGATAATTGCTAAGATATTATATAACAATAAAGTGGGAATGTCAATAGTTAACATATAAAAAATAGCAAAAAAACTTGAAAAATACTAGTGAAAAGTTTGTTTCGTGATAATTTGTGTGTAGTATAAAGAAATTCAATAAAAAATAAAAACTCATATTAAATACTATATTTATAGCATTTAATAATGAGTTTTAGGATTTAATTAATAATTAAACTGTTTTGAAAATGATACTCATATCAGAGTAGCATGTGTCAGGGTATTTCTCTAAAAGTTCGGCAATTGAGTAATTTTTAAGTAAAACTCCGAATTTGCCACCAAGAGATTCTGCGACTGTTAGTATTTTGTCATTTACATCTACAACAATTCTAGGTATAGATCTTGTGAAAATAACATGTCCTCTTTCAGGAATATTATTTTCGCTTAATGGAAAGTTATTTCCTAGTGGAAGAATATTTTTTTCACTTGATCCATTTTTCATTATGTCTGTGTTTCCGTCATACGAGATATCCATTAAAGATAACATTAAAATTACTAGACCAGAACCATCAGGTCCATAAAATGGATATTCAGTTCCATCAGGATGAACAGTATCATTAGGTGAACCTAAAAATCTATTTATTTTACCCGATTCAAATTCAAAAGTTTCATCTTCAGAAAAAACTTTAGGAAAGCTTAAAGTCCTATTATGGCACCCGCCGAAAGCATAAGGGATCTTATAGTTGTAATCACTAAACTTTAGAATTAGATATTCTAAAGAGGCTGCTGCAACTAATGGTGAAATACCACTAGTATCTTTAAAAGATTTCAAGTTTTGCTCTAAATCATGTAATGAAATGTTAGCATTTTCGCAAAATTGTTGAAGTGGTAGATTCATGAATTTTAAATCACCTTGTTTTTTGAAATATTGATTATATATCATTCCTGTTGTTAAACTTATCATGTTGTCTTCTCCTTAAATGTATAGGTTGATGTTTGTGTAGTTTGAATTATTATTTTAAATCCTTTCTAAAAATTGAATTTACAATTCACTATTAATTATATCAAAAAAAACAATAAAAGTCAAAAAGTAACTAGCTACCAAGTGGTTGAGTTAATTAGTACTTGAATAGTGAGCTGATTATTAGAAAATTAAAATGAAAATTTGTATACCAAGATAGCTTTATTTCATAAAATATATTTAGGGCATATAAATGAATGCTTAAAATATGAAGGGATAATAGGAAGAAATAGAATGGAAAAAAGTCATAATCAAGGCAATTTCTGTACTTGACTTTTTTTAGAAAAAAATATATACTTTAGCTGTACAAAATAATGGAAAAGATAAAAGTTGTAGAAGCATAAAAGGAGTAATAGAAATGAAAAGTATAAAGAATATAAAAAACATACTGATTATATCATTAATGTGTGTGATTAGCTTATTTTTTATAAATGTAACATTTGCAGCAAATATGGCAACTGTTAATGTAGAGACAGCAAATTTGAGAGAAACACCGGATACAGATAGTAAAATATTAATACTAATAGGGAATAACGATGAAGTTGAACTTATTGAAAAAGATGGAGAATGGTATAAAGTTAAATATGAAGGAATAATAGGGTATTTAAGAGAAGATTTGTTAACAGTTAGTGAACAAAATGTGGAAACAGTGATTCCTGAAGAGCAAGAAACAGTCGAAACACCTTCTACAGAAACAGTGACACCAGAAATACCACAAACAGATTTACCTACTGAAAATCAGGCAGTAGCAGATATTCCAACAGTAGGGTTAGGAATACAACAAACAAGTAATAGTGTTAAATTGAGAATAATACCATTAATAAATTCAATTGAAATATTAGAGATTCCTAGTAGTTCAAATATTACTGTATTAGAGATATTGGGAGATTGGATATTTGTAGAATTTGACGGAACAAAGGGATGGATTAGATCTAATAATATAGTAAGTGATAACCAATCAAATGAAAATGAAACACAAGATGTAGTAAATACAACTGTTACAGAAGAACCAGAACAAAATGTATCAGATACTTTTGAAATTAAATCAATGTATGTTAATTCACCTTCAATAAATGTAAGAGGTGGAGCAAGCACAACAGCAGAAGTAATAACAGGAGCAGTATTAAATCAAAAGGTTGAAGTGATTGGTACTGAAGGAGATTGGAGTAAGGTTAAAATAGGTGAGCAAGAAGGATATATATTATCAACATTATTATCTGATGAGCAACAAGCTGTTACTTCAAGATCAACAACAGATCAAATTGATATTGAAAATCCAATAAGTAATACAACATCATCACTAGCAACACAAATAGTGGATGCAGCATATGGTAAATTGGGAAGTGCATATGTGTATGGCGGTTCATCACCATCGGGATTTGATTGTTCAGGATTAACGGCATATATATATGGACAATATGGAATAACATTAAGCAGAACAGCTTCAGGGCAATATTCAAATGGTGTATATGTAAGTAAATCAGAATTAATGCCAGGAGATTTAGTAATGTTTGGACCTAGTGTATCAGGTATATATCATGTTGGTATATATATTGGAGATGGTAATATGATACATGCAGCAAATTCAACAAGAGGTGTTGTAATAGATACAATAAATTCAGGATACTATTATACAAATTATATCGGGGCAAGAAGAGTAATATAGTACAAGAGAGGATGTTAAAATATAAGAAGACCGTTAATAGTAATAACTATTGGTTATATAATAGGAATAATTTTGGGGATATACTTTGAAACAAGTATGTCTTCTTTTTTTATACTAATATTTATTTTAATAGTTATGTTACAAGAAAAATATAGAAATAAACAAAAATGCAAAAGTAAATATAAAAATGAATATAAACATAAAGAAGATAAGCTAAATATAAGGAATAAGACTTTTGAGATATTAAATATGAAAAGATATTTTAGATATTTTAAAATATATATAAAATATAATATTATAATTATATGCATAATATCAGCCATTGTTTCAAATATTTATGTATGTATTATCAATCAGAAATATGAAAAAATATACAGATATAATGAATTAGAAATAGAGTTAATATGTGAAATTATAGGCTTAAAAGAAAAGAATGAATTTAGTTATAGATATATAGTAAATGTAGTAAATGTAGTAGAGGTAGACAATATTCTAGACAGTAATAATTTAGAAAGTGATATAAAAAATGAAACATTAAATCTAAATGAATGGAAAAATATAAAAATATACATAAATATTCCAATTGATATTGATGGTGTCGGAATATTAAAATATGGAGATTTAGTAAAAGTTAGTGGAGAATATATAAAACCAGATAATCAAAGAAATGAAGGTGGTTTTGATTATTCGAAATATTTAAAAAGTATAGGTATTTATGGATCTGTTAAAGTAGAAAATCTCGAAAATAAAAATATAAATAAAGGAAATGTTTTAATTCAAGAAATATATATAATAAGAGAACAGTTTAAAAATAATATTATGGAATATTTTGATGAAAAAGAATCAGGTATATTGATAGCATTAATACTAGGAGATAATAGCTATATAAATGAAGAAACATTAAATGAATACAGAGAAAGTAGTTTAACACATATTTTAGCAATTTCAGGAATGCATATAACATATATTTTAATAGGGTTGAATTATATATTGACTATTATTGTAGGAAAAAAACAAGGTAGATATCTAATTGGTATTTTTTTGATATTATATATAATTATGACTGGAGGGAGTCCTTCTGTTATTAGAGCTAGTTTTATGGCGATTATGTTTATTCTTTCAAAAGCCATATATAGGAAAAATAATATATCTAATACAATGTCTTTTTCAATATTATTAATACTAGTTTTCAATCCGTATATGTTAATAAATTTAGGTTTTCAGTTATCATATATAGGGACAATAGGAATTATATTATTTCAAAAAGAGATAAATAAATATATGTTAAACAAGTGTATAAAAGAAGTTAAAAAAAGGAAAATAAATTATTCTAACAGTATGTTGAAAATTATTGAAAAACTAATAGATATATTTGCCGTAACTTTATCTGCACAGGCAATATTATTACCTATACTTATTTATAATTTTAATACTATAAATTTAATTGTATTAGTAACAAATTTAATAGTGAGTGTAATAATTCCACCACTTATTATTATTTCTTTTCTTGCCATTTTCACATCAATATTTTTAATTCAAATATTACAAATTTTAAATCCAGTAATTAATATATGTTTAATAATTTTAAATTATATTTCCCAGATAGGTAGTTTAGTAATTTCGGAAATCTATGTAATAACACCTAATATATTTGAGATAGTAATATATTATGTACTATTATTTTTAATATATTTTTTCGTAAAAATGAATAATAAAATAAAACTAAGTAATACAGAAGTAAGAATGAAAAATATAATAGCACTACTAAAATATTTATATATAACATATAAATCTAAAAATGCTAAGAAATTAAAATACATATTAATAATAGTTTTAATAATTCTATTAATATATACATTAATATATTTTAAAAGAAATAGTGAGTTAATGATATATTTTGTTGATGTAGGGCAGGGGGATTGCACATTAATAACTACACCCGAAAATAGTAATATTTTAATAGATGGTGGAGGTAATCTCACAGGATATGATGTGGGAAAAAATATTTTAATACCATATTTATTAGATAAAAGAATAAATAACATAGATTATATATTTGTTAGTCATTTTGATGAAGATCATATTGGTGGGATTATTTCATTAATAAAAGAAATTAAAGTTAATACAATTTTTATTCCACCATTACTAGATAAAAAAGAAAATGAAAATTATCAGGAATTATTAGGAATTAGCAAAGAAAAAAATATTGAAGTAATAGAATTACAAAGAGGAACTGAAATAGGAATAGAAGAAAATATTAAAATAAACATATTATGGCCAACTGATAATTTAATAGAAGAAAATGATATAAATAATAATTCATTAGTTTTTACATTTAACTACAAAGAATTTTCAGTTCTTTTTACAGGAGATATAGAAGAAATTGCTGAAAGAGAAATTTTGGAATTAGATAATAAGAATGAGTTATCTGCCAATATATTAAAAGTAGCACATCATGGATCTAAGACATCTAGCATAGAAGAATTTATAGAACAGGTAAATCCTCAAATTGTAATTTTTTGTGTAGGTAAAAATAATAATTTTGGACATCCTAATGAAGAAGTCGTAAGCAGATTTGATAATAAAAATAGTTTAATATATAGAACAGACTTACATGGTGAAATAAAGATACAAATAAATTCAGATTTGAAAATAAATATAACAACTCAAATTAAACAATAAAGTATAAAATTTCTATTTCTGGAAATAATATTAAAATATTATAGAAGAAAAAGGTGAGAATATGAATAAAATAATTATATTTCTTAGTATTGTTTTAATTATTTTAGTTGGAATTATAATTGGTATTGTTATTGGCGGTCTAGGAGATGAAGATGAAATGCAGTTAGAAACACTTTTACATGAAAGTAATTTAGATAACACAGAAAATATATTAGAAGAAAATGATATTGAAGTAATAGATGTTAGTACAGAAGAAGAAAAGATATCTCCAAATGCAACGTTATTACTAAAGACCCAATATAGTACATGTGGACATGAAAAGGAAGTATATTATACAATAAATAATGAATTAGTAAATAAAAATGAAGAAGAATTAAAAATGTGGTATCCAGAATATATAGTAGAAGAATTTTCGTCAGATAATATAGTATTGCTAAAAGTAATAAATGAACAGTGCCAAGAACATTATAATGTCAAAGATATAGAAGGATTTATAAACATATATAAAGTTTTAGAAAATGGAGAAGAGGTACTCTTTGAAAGAACAGATATTGCAACATATTTTTTAAGCGAGGAAGATAAAAGTAAAATGATTAGCGGAATACCTGTAGAAACGAAAGAAAAACTATATTCATTACTGGAAAATTATAATTAAAAAAAGATAATATAGTTTAGTAAGTTGAATGAATTTTAAAATATAAAAGATTAAAATATAAAAGATAAAAATATAAAATAAAGAAAAAAATAAAAACCAATCCATTGAATCATTGTAAAGATCATAATAGATTGGTTTTTATTTTTTGATTTTTAATTAATTATAATTTTAAGTACTTTATTTTTTGAAATCTGAAGTTTTAATAAGTCCTTTTTTGTATAAGTCTCTCGCATATAATATTAGAGCTGTTAATGTAAAAATAGAAGCTATAATAAATAATATTAAAGAAACTGTAGATAGATAATTAAATGATGATAGTAGTGGAACGTTGTCAAGTAAAGCAACTACAATAGCTAAATAATAAAGTGTTGTAGCAAATTTTCCGTACCACTTGCTATATACAACAACATCTTTTCCATATAAAAACGCAGATGCTACTATCATTGAAAAATCTTTTACAAAAACAATTATGAATATCCATTCAGGGATAAAACTCAATATTGTTAAAGAACCAATAACAGAAAGTTGTGTAAGTTTATCAGCTAGAGGATCCATTAGTTTTCCGAAATTTGAAACTATATTATACTTTCTAGCTATAAAACCATCAATAATATCCGTTATTCCTGATATACTAAATATGATAATACCTAAAACATAGTTTTCTGAAAATATCAAGTTAATGATAATAGGTATTAAAAATAAACGTAATGTTGTTAATATATTTGGTATGTGTTTTAACATAAAAATCTCCTATTTTGTATTAAAATTTAATTTATCATTTTTTAAAGTTATTGATACAGATTGACCATCAATTAATTCATTTTTCAAGATCATTTCAGATAATTCATCTTCAAGATATCTTTGTATTGCTCTTCTTAAAGGTCTTGCACCAAATTTAATATCAGTTCCTTTAGATAAGATGAATTGTTTTGCAGAGTCATTAATTGAAATTTGAATATTTTTGCTTGATAAAGCTTGTACAGTATCTTCAAGCATTATATCTATAATTTGCATTAATTCTTTTTCATTTAAAGAATCAAATGCGATTATATCATCGATTCTGTTTAAAAATTCAGGTCTGAAAACATCTTTCAATGTATCAAGTACTTTTGTTTTATTTATAGATGAACCACCAAATCCAATAGAATTATTATTTAAGTTAGATCCCGCATTTGATGTCATTATAATTACTGTATTAGAAAAATTAACGGTATTTCCTTGACTATCAGTTAATTTTCCGTCATCAAGAACTTGTAACAAAACATTAAATACATCTGGATGTGCTTTTTCAATTTCATCTAAAAGGATAATTGAATATGGTTTTCTTTTTACTTTGTCTGTTAATTGTCCAGCATCGTCATATCCAACATATCCAGGAGGTGAACCGATTAATTTAGAAGTTGAATGACTTTCCATGTATTCGGACATATCAACTCTTATTATTGAATCTTCATTTCCAAACATTTCAAAAGCTAAACTTTTAGCTAATTGTGTTTTACCAACACCTGTTGGACCTACAAAGATAAATGACGGTGGTCTTTTTGTTGATTGAAGGCCAGCTCTATTTCTACGAATTGCACGAGCAACGCTGCTTACAGCTTCTTCTTGTCCAACAATTCTTTTATGCAGATTAGATTCTAAGTTTAATAATTTTTGAGTTTCTGCTTCTGTGATTTTTTTAACCGGAATTTTAGTCCAACTTTCAACAACATTTGCAATATCTTGAAGTGTTAACTGCTTTAATTCTAAAGTAGAATTTAAAGTATCTATTTCATCTATTAATTGGCATTCACGAGTTTTTAAGTCAGCCGCTTTTTGATAATCTTCAGTAGAATCTGCTGCAATAACTTCTTCTTTTTCAGTTTGAACTTTTAATAATTCATGTTTTAATAGTTCTAATTTGAACAGTGTCTTATTTTCAAGATTTATTCTAGAACAAGCTTCATCTAAAATATCAATAGCTTTGTCAGGTAAAAATCTGTCATGTATATATTTTTCAGACATGATAACAGTTTGTTCTATTATATTATCTGATATTTGAACTTTATGAAAATCTTCATAATATTTTTTAATTCCAATAAGGATACCAATAGTATCTTCGATATTTGGTTCATCAACAATAACTTGTTGAAATCTTCGTTCTAATGCAGAATCTTTTTCAATATATTTCCTATATTCACGTATAGTAGTAGTTCCTATTAATTGAATTTCACCATTAGATAAAGCTGGTTTTAAAATATTAGCTGCATTCATAGAATGTTCACCATCACCGGCTCCAATAATATTGTGTATTTCATCAATTACTAAAATAATATTACCATATTCCTTACATTCATCTATAATACCTTTCATTCGAGATTCAAATTGTCCTCTGAATTGTGTTCCAGCTATTACAGATGTCATATCTAATAAATATACTTCTTTATGAAGTAACTTTGGAGGTACATCTTGTTTGGCTATTTGAATAGCTAAACCTTGGGCTATAGCAGTTTTACCAACACCAGGTTCTCCTATTAAACAAGGATTGTTTTTTGAGCGTCTATTTAAAATTTGAGAGATTCTTTTGATTTCTTGGTTTCTACCAATAACCATATCTAATTGATTGTTTTTTGCTTTATCAGTAAGATTCACACCAAATGTGTCTAAAAATTTTTTCTTTTTAGATTGATTTGTTTGTTTTTTCTTTTCTACTTTAACTTTTTTTCTATTAGGTCCTAAATTTTCTTCCGAATTGTTGGAATCAGAGTTATTTTGTTTATTCATCATACTAGAAAAAATTGAACCTAAAGGGATAGCTGCACCAGTAACTTTAGGTGAATCCTCATTTTCTGGATCCATACTAGTGTTTTCAAATTTTATGGCACCATCTATGCTTTCTATATCTTCTAAATTTATATTTTCAGCAAAATCTTTGAAAATTGATTCTAATTGTTTTGTCATATCATTCATATTAGGCGTTTTAGATGATACAATTTTATTTTGTTCTTCTAATATCTCAGCTGCATTTATGCCTTTTTTTTGAGCACAACTTTGACATAAACCTTCCAAAGATTCTTTGTCATTATCTATTTTTTTATAAAAAAGTATAGCTTGATTTTTATTACATTCTGAACATAACATACTTTTAATTCCTCTTTTCTAAATATATATTTTTTATTGTAAAATAATATATATATAATATCTTAAAAGTATTGAATAGTCAAGCAATTAAAGGGGAAAATTGTAATGATAGTGGGTTGATAAAAAAAGACATAAGTGATATAATCCGTAGTAAGAAAAAGAATATATAAATGTAAAGAAGGATAAACGCGTGAAATTTAAAAAAAGACAAATAACAATGTATGTTGGTGTTATTTCAATATGTATTATTTCAATAATACTAGCAATATATATACAATTTTATGGAAGAGTTGATTTAGAAAAAGTATTTACAGATGCTCAAAGTGGTTTTCTTGGGAAAACAACACAGCAAATAAATGAATTAGAAGTCAATTTTGAAAAAATATTCAATAACTCTGTAACAAACGTAAGCGATATGAATAATAGAAAAAGAATGGATGAGGAATATGGCATCATATATAGTGGATATATAAAAAATGAAACTGTAGATACAAAATATAGTATAGATGTTGAAATACCATTAGTTAACATAGAAAATGATGAAGTTAGAAATTTCAATATACAAACACAAGATTCATTTTATCAAAAAGCTATAGATATTCAAAATAATCAGAATATCCAAAATACTATATATACAGTTGAATATACAGCTAATATATATAATGATATATTATCACTTGTAATAATATCAAATCTAAAAGAAGGAAGTAATCCACAAAGAGTAATAATCCAGACATTTAATTATGATTTAAGAAATAATAAGGTGATATCTTTGGAAGAAGTTTTTGATATAGAGAATATAGAAGTTGAAACAGTACAAGAAAGAATAAATGAAAAAATTGAAGTAGAACAAAATAAAACAGAAGATTTATTGTCATTAGGATATGAAATATATAGTAGGAACACCAATGATCCTATGTATGAAATATCTAAAGAAACACAATTCTATATAAATAGTAACGAAATATATATTATATATGCATATGGAAATAGTTTAAATACAAGCGAATATGATATTGTTATACTATAAATTTACAAAATGTGTAAAATGATGAAAATATATGAAAAATATGATATAATAGTAGAGTAAATTAAATTAAAACATCTAGGGGACATCCCCAGGAGGAACAAAATGTTAAAATCAACAATTGTTTTATTACTATTATCATTATTTTACAGTCAATCGACAGATGAGCTTGAAGAGGCTAAAATTGTATATTGTGATGTTATTACTGAATACAATAGCGGTGAGTTTGGATTAACCAAAAATTCAAATATTAAAGGTTTATCTGAAAAAGAATTAGAAGATGAAAAAATAATGCTAGTTGTTCGTACTATGGAAAATTTGGGAGAAACAATATATGATGGTAAGTTAGAATTAATAAGCGAACCATCAGTAGATTTCTTACTCGAATTAGTAGAAGGCGAGAAAAATCCAGATACAGAATTAATGTTCTACACATATCAAGGAGAAGTCGAAATTATCTTAGATGAAGAGACTAATTCACAAGATATTATAATAACTGATAGTGACGAAGATTATACTGTAACTATAATGAAATTAAGTTAAAACACTTCAATTAAAGTGGACCCGAATTATTAGACAAAAAAGTTTAATAAGGAGGGTTTATTTTTATAATAAAATATAATATGGAATAAAAGTAATAATAGTAAAAAATTAAAATAAATAATAATTAAAATAAATAATAATAAAATAAATAATAATTAAAATAAATAATAATAAAAATAAAAACCAATTCATAACGAATTGGTTTTTTCTTGAAATAAAAGGGGATCTTTTTTTTCTTGACTAGTTTGTTTACTAGTATGTTTGTATTATATAAATCTTTTTTGTCCATTTTGTGAATAAAATGTAAAAAGTAATATACTTATAATAAAATTATGGTTGTTCAGATAAGATTACAGTTAAATCTTTTTCTTCGCCATTTCTATTAATTTTTAATGTTAATTCATCACCAACATTTTTAGAATTTTTAATTTCATTTAATTCATCAAAAGTTGTAATAGATTGTCCATCAGCAGCTATTATTACATCACCAGGTTTTATTCCAGCTTTTTCAGCAGCTGAGAAGTCTTCTATTGATTTAACATATATCCCTACAACTAAATCGTTATCTTCTGCCGTTTTTTCAGTTAAATCCATTCCTGTTATTCCGATATATGGTCTAATTACTTTATTGTATTCAATTAAGTCTGCTGTTATATCAATTGTAGAATTAATAGGTATAGCAAATCCCATACTTTCAATTCCAGTTCCAGATAATTTTAATGTATTTATTCCAATAACTTGACCTTGACTATTTACTAAAGCACCACCACTGTTTCCAGAATTTATAGCAGCATCAGTTTGAATTAATGTGAATTCTTGACCATCTTCATCAGTGACAGTTCTGTCAACACCACTAATTATACCTGTTGTAACAGTTCCTTCAAGACCTAAAGGATTTCCAATAGCAAGAGCAAATTCACCAACTTTGATATTATCTGAGTCTGCAAATTCAGCAGGAGTTAATCCAGTAGCATCTATTTTTATTATTGCTAAATCTGTTTGCTCATCTTGTCCTATAATAGTAGCAGTGTATTCAGTATCATCATTAGCTAATTTAACTGTTATTTTAGTTGCGTCAGACATTTGATAATACGAGTCAGATGAACTAGATGTTGAAATGATATGATTATTAGTTAATATATATCCATCTTCACTAATAATTATTCCTGAACCAGAAGCAGAAGATGTAGAGGTTTGATTGTTAAATAAAGAAATAGATGAATTTACATTAAATTCTACCTGAATACCAACAATAGAAGGTGCAATTTTGTTAGCAGCATATACAGCAGTATCAGAATAATTTGATAATGAAACTTCTTCTACATATCCAGTAGTAGTTGTTGAATTACTTGTAGTTGGCGTTGAATCAATATTATTTGAAGTATCTGTTTCAAATAATACAGTTCGGATACTAGGAACTCCTAGTACAGTTACTATAACTAAAGTTGCTCCAATCATACCACTGAAAAAAGGTATTAAAAATTTTGATCCAAACGATATTCCAGAAATTTCTTTTTGATCACTAGATATTGTGTAATTTAAATCATTTGTTGATTGTTTAAAAGTATTTTTGTTTTCTTGATTATTTTCCATTATATTCCTCCTAAAAAGTATTTTTTATAATATATATCATATATTAAATAATAATTGTGAACAAAATGTGAAAAAAAATAGTTTTTTTTGTATATGTTTTAAAAATATATTGAAAATATCCGAGTAAAAATATATAATAAAATTAATTATGAAAAAGAAGATGAAGGAGAAAAGGAAATGAACTTAAGAGAAGAAAAAGGTATAACATTAGTGAGTTTAGCAATAACAATTATAGTATTAACAATAATAGCAGGTTTGACTATTAACATAGGATTAGAAATTGTTGAAGAAGTAAAATTGGAAACATTAGAAACTAATATGCTATTAGTAGAAGCTAAAGCGAGAGAATATGTAGAAGAAGCTGATTTTAAATTAGGTGTAGATGAAACAAAAAGAGCAGAAAATTTAGCATCAGTAAGACAAGAAATATATATAACAGAAGCAAAATTAGAATTAATAGGCGCATCAGTAAGTATACCAAGTTCAATAACTGAATCTAGATCAAATATATATGTCTTAACTAATGAAGCAATGCAATTATGGGGGTTAGATGAATTAGAACTAGACAGAGATGAAAAATATTTAATCGTATTCAATGAAAATGATGTTTCAGTTGAAATATATAATACAAAAGGATATGATGAAAAATATAGTTTAACAGAAATAGAAAAAATAGACCTATAAAAAGAGTAAAATGAGGGACAAATGAAAGAAAAAGAATTTGAAAGATTAACAATATTAAAAGAGATAGAAAAAACTATTTATGAAAAAGGAATAGATAAAATATGTGGAATAGATGAAGCGGGAAGAGGGCCATTAGCTGGTCCTGTTGTCGTTGCAGGGGTGATAATGCCTAAAGAATCAATGATAGAAGGTGTAAATGATTCTAAAAAAGTCTCTGAGAAAAAAAGAGAAAAACTATATGATTTAATAATAGCTGAAGCAATAAGCTATTCAATAGTAGTGATTAATGAAGATATAATTGATGAAATAAATATATTAAATGCTACAAAACTAGGCGTTAAAAAAGTAATAGAAGATATTGAAATAAAACCAGACCATATATTAGTTGATGCATTAACTGGAATAGATACAAGTGGAATTAAATATGATCCTATAATAAAAGGTGATGCAAAAAGCTATAACATTGCAGCAGCTTCAATACTTGCAAAAGTTACAAGAGATAGAATAATAAAACAATGGGATGAAATATATCCACAATATGGTTTTGCTAGCCATAAAGGATATGGAACAGCAAAACATATAGCAGCAATTAAAGAATATGGCTTAACACATATACATAGAAGAAGTTTTACTAAAAATATTATTAAGCAGAAATAAACCAAATAGAAGATTAATATTTTAGAAAGGGAATATATGAATATTATAGAAATAATCGAAAAAAAAAGAGATAATAAAATATTAAGCAAAGAAGAAATAGAATATTTTATTCAAGGATATACAAAAGGGAATATAACAGATTATCAAGCTGCAGCATTAATAATGGCAATATACATTAATGATTTAACAGAACAAGAAATGACTGATATGACATTAGCTATGGCTAATTCAGGTGACATGATCGATTTTTCATATTTGAATAAAAAAATAGTAGATAAACATTCAACAGGAGGAGTGGGAGATAAAGTTTCGTTAATACTTTTGCCGCTGGTGAATTCTGTGGAAATACCAGTAGCAAAAATGTCAGGACGAGGACTAGGGTTTACTGGAGGAACAATAGACAAATTAGAATCAATCCCAGGATACAAAACTAACATGCAAATGGATGAATTTAAAAATAATGTTAAAAAATTTGGAATTAGTCTTATATCACAAACGTTAAATATCGCTCCAGCAGATAAAAAAATATATGCATTAAGAGATAGTATAGCTTGTGTAGAAAATATATCTTTAATCGCATCTAGTATAATGAGTAAAAAGATAGCAAATGGAGCAGACAAAATTGTTTTAGATGTCACAGTTGGAAAAGGTGCTTTTATGAATAATATAGAAGATGCAAGAGAATTATCTAGAAAAATGATTAAAATAGGTGAATTGGCAAAAAGAGAAACTGTTTGTATACTAACAAATATGGATGAACCATTAGGATATGCTATAGGGAATTCTTTAGAAGTTATAGAAGCCATTAAATTTTTAAAGGGTAATATGCCAGAAGATTTAAAACAAGTAGTATTAGAACTAGGTGCATATATGATGAAATTAGCTGGAATATCGGATGATATTGAAAAAAATAAAGAAGTATTACTAGAGAATATAATGAATGGAAAAGCATTCCAAAAATTTAAAAAGCTAGTAGATATTCAATATGGAGATATATCGTATCTAGATGATACTAGCAAATTTACTAAAGCAAAATATATAAAGCGAATTTTAGCAGAAGAAAAAGGATGGATTTATGATATAGATGCAAAAGCTGTTGGAAAGATTGTAAATATGTTAGGTGCAGGAAGGCTTAAAAAAGAAGATTCAATAAATTATGCAGTTGGATGTGTATTAGGGAAAAAGGTAGGAGAATTTGTTGAAATAGGTGAAGTATTAGTAGAAATTCATGCGGATAATAAGTTGGAATTAGAGGAAGCGGGAAAAAGAATAAGAGAAGTAATTAAAATAACAAAAAATCAAAGTGAATTAAAAGATATGCGATATATATATGAAGTTATTCAATAATTAAAGTGAAAAATTTAAATTATATATTAAAAATATTAATAATATGGTATAATAAATTAGAAATTAAATTAGGAGGAAATGAAAATGAAAATGAAAAAAAATAATACAAAAAAACATTATGATAAAGGAAGAATATTTGTAAAAGTAATGGCAGGAGTTTTATGCGTTATGATGGGAGTTGCAGCTGTTGCTTCATTGATATATGCACTAATATAGGTAAAAGTAAATAAGGGAGTATGGTGAACATATGGCAGTAAATATAGGAATAGATTGGAAAGATTTTTATACTGAAAATATATTAGCATATATTAATTCATTACAAGAAAATCCATTTCAATTAGTAATACTTGCAATTGATATAGCATTAGTTATATTTTTATTATATATATTTTTTAGAGTTGTAAAAGGATCTAGAGCTTGGCAATTAGTAAAAGGGATAGCCTTGATCATTATAGTTACATTTTTAAGTAGATTATTTAATTTAAGAATTTTAAACTGGATATTAACTAGTATTATGAATTTAGGGGTTATTGCTATAATTGTAATATTTCAACCAGAGTTAAGAAGAGGGTTAGAACAATTAGGAACAAATAAATTTATAAGATTTTTTGGATTACAAAATGATATTGTAACAAAAACAAAAGAAGATATATATAAAGTAGTTATAGCAGCAATGGAGTTATCTAAAAATAAAAAAGGTGCATTAATAGTTATTGAGAGAGATATTAGAATTCAAGATATAATAAACACGGGTATTGTCATGAATTCAGAAGTATCACCACAGTTACTAGTAAACATATTTGAACCCAATACACCATTACATGATGGTGCAGTTGTAATTTCAAATAATCAAATAGCAGCATCAGCATGTGTATTACCACTTGCAGATGATAACGATATTGCTAAAGAGTTAGGAACAAGACACAGGGCAGCAGTAGGGATGTCTAAAGAATCAGATAGTGTTGTAGTTGTTGTTTCAGAAGAAAGTGGTAAAATTTCAGTAGCAAAAGATGGAACATTAATTTCAGATGTAAGAGAAGATGTTCTTAAAAAAATATTAATTAGTACTATTGTAACGAAAAGATTTACAGAAGAAAATCTTGAGGAAGAAATTAAATTAAATAAAAAGTTAAAGAAAAAAGATAAAATAAAAGATAAGGAATAAAATGAGAAATATAAAATTAACAATTGAATATGATGGAAAAGATTTTAATGGATGGCAAAAGCAACCAACAAAATTAAATATTCAAGGAACAATAGAATCAGCTATTGAAAAATTAACTGGTGAAAAAGTAGATTTAACAGCATCAGGAAGAACGGATGCAGGAGTACATGCAATAGGGCAAGTAGCTAATTTTAAATCTAACATAACAATACCGATTGATAAAATACCAGTAGCAATAAATTCTAATGTAAAAAAATCAATTATAATAAAAAAAGCTGAAGAAGTTGATGAAAGGTTTCATAGTAGACTTTCGTGTAAAAATAAAACATATAGATATATAATAAATAATTCAGAAATTGGAACAGCATTATATAGAAACTTGGAAACACACATACCTAATAAATTAAACATAACAAAAATGAAAGAAGCAATAAAATATTTTGAAGGTGAACATGATTTTAAAGCTTTTAAATCAAGCGGTGGAAGCTCAAAAAGTAGTATTAGAACAATATACAAAGCAGAGATTATTGAAAAAGAAAATGATAGAATATGGATTGAGTTAACAGGTAATGGATTTTTATATAATATGGTAAGGATAATATCTGGAACATTAGTTGAAGTAGGATTAGGGAAAATTGATGCAACAGATATTCCTAATATTATAAAAGAACAAAATAGGGAACAAGCAGGAAAAACATTACCACCTCAAGGTTTATATTTGATTAATGTAGAATATTAATGGTATACAATAAATACAATTAATATATGGAATAAATATAAGAAATATTAATACATGAAAAACAAAGGAGTATATAAGGATTAGATACTCCTTTGTTTTTTTCGTTATCAAGATAATGTTAACATATTTAGTAAATTATGCATAAAATATATAAAAAAAGAAAAGAGGAACAAATTATGAATATATTACTTGTTTTTTTTGCATTACCAATTTCAATTATAATATTTTCAATAGCATTACAAAAAATATTAAAATGTCCTGCAATAGTAGCAAGTTTAATTTTTGCAGTATTCTTAATAATACCATTTATATTAAATGATTTAAATTATTTGATTGGTACTATCATATACACAGTTATAAGCTATTTAACAGCAGTTATAGTACAATTAATCCATAATAATAACAATAATGTTCAAGGAATTACGAATGATTGTCAAGATGAAAATATTAATACATATCTAGATACATTTAATTGTGTGAGTAGTAATGGAATACCAACAAGAATAAATTTGATTCAGAATCAAAGGGAGAATAATTGTAATTGTAGAAGAAGATAAAAGAAAAACTAGGAGTATATATTCCTAGTTTTTCTTGTTTGATTTTTAAATTCGAATTTTTTAATAATGATTATCATTTACTGCTTATTAGCTAATGATTATTATTGATCATTATTGAATTTTTTTCTTTTATTTATTATTACTGCATCAGAATCATTAAATGAATAATTTTTATCACTATTATCAGTTTGTACAGGATTATATTCATTTTTTTCATCTAAAAAATTTGTGGTTTTTGGTTTAAACATTCTAAATCCATTTTCAGTATCCTCTGTTGATGTTGTAACATTATCAGCATATTTACCAAAGTCATAGAATTTTGTAGGTTGTTTTTCCTTATATTTTGAATCTAAGAATGCAAAGCTCCCTAATCCACATTCTGGTTTACCACTTGCTCCACGTATTTTATATGCACCTTGTTTTAAAGACATAGTCTGTAACTTACCAGGTTTAAATACATCAACAAATGCCCATTTTACATTTCCAACTTTACTATCATATTTCATTTTATCAAAATCCATACTATTTGTGAATGTCCAATCACGTTTAGTACCAAATTCTTTTGACCACCATTCGATTTCTGAATACTCAGCATTACCTTTAAATATTTTACTTGCGCAGTTTGCAAGTACTAAAGTTTTGAATGAACCAGTCTTATCTGCTGCATTTAATTGTGTTAATCCTTGGATTGAGATAGTTGTTCCTACTTTATATTTTCTAAACATTGTAAATATTGGTTCAATAGCCTTACAACCGAAATCTGCAAATTCATCTATATATAAGAAGTATGGTGTTCTACTTGATTCACTACCAGGTCTTCTTAATACAGAATTTTGTAAAGCAACTAAGTAAAATAATCCAAAAGCTTTATGAGCAACGGCACCAATATCACCTCTTCTTGTACATACAAAAGTAATATCATTATTTAATAATGTTGTGTCAAAGTTTAAATTTTGATTTCTATTACATAAAATTGATTTAATACCAGGTGTTCTAAGCAAGTTATCTAATTGTGATGTTGCAGTATATAGGTATGTTTCTGTTAGTTCTCTATTATTAGAACTAACATAGAAATTCTTCTTGAAATATAGAATTTGCGAAGAATATTTTTCTTTTAACCTTTCATCATGTGATAGTATTTCACACATTTTTTCTACTAAATCGAAGTTTGATAGCATTTTTAATAAATCGTCCATATTTGGAAGTGCACCTTCATTCATGCGAGGATACATTTCTTTTAATAAGATAGCTATATTTTCGATAGCTTGAATTGAAATTTCTTCTTTGTAGGCATCTTCAACATCATGAATATGTACAGAATACATTGTTTTTAATATAGATGATATTGTCATTGCAATTTTTGAAGGATTATCATAAATGAATGGATTTAATCCAATTGAATCGTTTGGATTTAAAGGATCAACTAAATTATATTTAATATTGAAATTGTTACAAACATTTATCATATTACTTATTAAATCATAATCAGGTGCTAATAAAGAAAGTCCTACATTTCTATATATATTTTGACCTCCAGAAGATGATAAAATCATTTTTTTAATTAAAGCTTTAAATACTGTTTCTTTTCCAGGTAGGGGTGATAACATATTTAAAGAGAAATTATTATTCAAATAGTCATTATCATAAGGAACTTTCAGTGCTGCTAATCTTGTTTTTACAGCAGTATAACCTAATTCCAACGAAACTTGCTTAAAGAAAGATTTTCTTTCTATATCTTTTGCTATTAATGGTTCGAATATCATTGATGTCTTTCCAGAACCAGAACCACCACAAACTAGTAATGATTGATATCTTGATTCTTCGACAAATGTTATTTTTTTAGCTGTTTCAACGTCAACACACATATATGCTTCACATGTATATGGTCCACGTCCTTTTGATTTATCTGCTAAACTAATACCGCTATAATCCCAAATTGATTTTGATTGATCACTACTATCATAGACTCCAAAATATAGCCATTTGAACATAGGGTATATTGTTGCAAGTGGTAAGTATAAAGAAATACTTACAAATGCTGGGGTTACTAAATTATTAAATTCTGTTATTATTTCTACATAGTTTGGTACAGAAAGTAATAGTAGCCACATCCCCATATTTAGCCATTGCGTAAACATAGAGATTACTACAATATATAAAGCAATAATATATATATAAAATAAAGTTACCTTATGAGCTTTAGTCTTTGCAAATTTTGACGTTGGTGAAAATGCATAGGCAAGAGCAACACAGGCTAAGGCTAATGTATATTCAATAGGTCCCCAATATGAGTGAGAAACACCTGTGAAAATCATAAGCAATAATTCTGTAATTCTGTCCACAACAATGTATACAGATGCAAGAGTTAGTATATATGTAGCAAAGGTATTTCTATCAGTGCCTAATTTTTTTAGAAAATTATCTATAAACTTCATTTTATTTGTCCTTTCATAGTTATAATTATACCAATATATTATCCTATAAAATCATTAAAAAAACAAGTATTTTATAGAAATTAATTATACAATATATAAAAAATATATAAAAAATATATAATTATATTTAAATTGAATAAAAAAAAAGATGTAGAATATACTAAATATGGAAATATTTATAAAATAAGTTATTAAAGAGAGGAGTATATAAATATTTTAGTTAATATTTATAGGAATTTTTATGAATGATGATTATGTGAGAGAAGTAAAAATAAAAGAAAAAACAGAAAAGCAGAAAGAAATTGAGTTGATAAAACATATAATAAAGACTAGGGAAGCTTTGAAAAATGCTAATGTGAACTTTGAATTTGCAAATGATGATCTTGTAGATTATTATGCATATGAAATAAAGGCTAATCAAGCTAAATTAGATTACTTAATAAGAAGAGCAAAAGAACAAGGAGTAGAAGTGGATATGGTTAAAGATTTAGAGTATTCCACATGGGAAGAAGAAGCTGTATAGTGGAATATTTGTCCAATTATTAGCATAGTATAAAATAAAATATGTTTTGATTGGAGAAATATAGTATGAGTGAAAATTTTATAATATTTATTGCTATTTTAATAATCACAGTATTAGTAGGAAGAGTTTTTATTAATCCACTAAAAAAAATACTTAAAATAGGTATAAATTCTATCATAAGTGGAGGCGTAATATATCTAATAAATTTAATTAGTATATCTTTTGGTGTTACAGTTGGCATAAATATATATACTTGTATAATAGGAGGAATACTAGGGATACCTGGAATTATATGCTTATTCTATATAAAAACATTAGTATAATACCAATATATATAATTAAAAGTGGTAAACAAAGATAAATAAGGTGAACAAAGATAAACAAGGTAAACAAAATGAAATAGAGATAAAATAAGATAAATAAAAGACAAAGTAAAGAAAAAGACGAAAATATTTTTCGTCTTTTTGTAGATCATCATATTATTCAACTGTAACTGATTTAGCTAAGTTTCTTGGTTTATCAACATCTAAACCTTTAGCTTTTGAAATATAGTATGATAATAATTGTAATGGAACTATTGAAATTATAGGTGATAATAAGTAGTGAGTGTCTGCAATTGTAATAGTTGTATCAAATAAGTTTTTATCAACATTTTGATTTGTTACAACTAAAGTTTTAGCTCCTCTTGAAACTACTTCTTGAACATTACTAACTGTTTTTTCAACTAAAGTTGAGTCAGTCATTATTGTAATTACTGTTATTCCATTTTCAATTAATGCAATAGAACCATGTTTTAATTCACCAGCTGCATAACTCTCTGAATGAATATATGAAATTTCTTTTAATTTTAAAGAACCCTCTCTTGCGACAGCTTCATCAACACCTCTACCTAAGAAAAACATATCTTTTTCTTTATATATAGTTGAGGCTAATTGCTTCATTTCATCAGCACAAGTTAATGTTTCTTCAACTTTTTTTGATAATGTTAATAATTCAACTTTTAATGCTGTTATTAAATCTTCATTTTTTTCTAATTTTTCACCTAAATACATAGCAAACATTGATGCTAATACAACTTGAGAAGTATATGCTTTAGTAGAAGCAACTGCTATTTCAGGACCAGCATGTGTGAATATTGAATAATCAGCTTCTCTTGTTATAGAACTTCCAATTACGTTTGTAAGAGCAATTGTTTTAGCTCCATTTTTTTTGCTTAATTTTAATGCTGCAATAGTATCAGCTGTTTCTCCAGATTGAGTAATAAAAATACAAAGAGTTTTATCATCAATTATTGGATTTCTATATCTAAATTCAGAGGCTATGTCAACTTCTGTATTTATTCTACAAATTTGTTCGAATAGTGGTTTTGCAGCAATACCAACATGCATAGCTGTACCACAAGCAACAATATAAATTTTGTTTATATTTTCTAGCATTGCTTTATCAAAATTCAATTCATCAAAATCAATTTTAGTATCTGGACTTATTTTCGAACCAATAGTTTCTCTAATTGCTGCTGGTTGTTCATAAATTTCTTTTAACATGAAATCTTCATAACCATCTTTTTCTGCAGCAGAAGCATCCCATTCTATATTTGTTATTTCTTTATTAAAAATATTTAAATCTTTATCATAAAAAATTACTTTATCTCTTGATAATAAAGCGATTTCATAATCATCTATTAAATAGAATTTTCTAGTAAAAGATAAAATAGCTGGTATATCAGAACAGATATAGTTTTCACCATCACCTTTTCCGATAACTAAAGGACTATCTTTTCTTGTAACAATCATATGATCAGGATAATCTTTGCAAAGTATTTCTAAAGCATAGCTACCATGTAATTCTGCACAAACAGATTTTACTGCATTTAAAAATTTATCCATACCATTAGCTGTTTCTTTACTATAGTAATAGTGAAGTAAATTTGGTACAACTTCTGTATCTGTTTGAGAATAGAAAGTGTAACCATTTGATTTTAAAAATTCTCTTAATTCATTGTAATTTTCAATTATTCCATTATGTACAATACTAAAAACTTTACTATTATCCATATGAGGATGAGAATTCTCTTTAGATGGTTTACCATGAGTAGCCCATCTAGTATGAGCAATACCGATATTTCCAGAAAGATCATTAATTCCATCTAAATCATATAAGTTTTTAACTCTACCTTTGTCTTTCATCATTGAAAGACCTGTACTTTCTACAGTTGATATTCCTGATGAGTCATATCCTCTGTATTCTAATCTGATAAGTCCATTGATTAGTATTGGACTAGCTTTTTGTGTTCCTATGTAACCTACAATTCCACACATATTAAATCCTCCTTATAAATATATGTTAAATTGAAATTCATGATAAATAAAGCTTATTATATTAAGATTTGTTACAATTTTTCAATTGTTCTTTGCTCAATACTTTTGACTATAAGCTATAGCCACTAAGGCATCCGCCGAATTTTCGATAACCCTAGACCTCGTCAACACTAAATGTGTTCTGGCGCTTAAATTATATTTTGAAAATATACCATAAGTAATTATTTATACATTTCAATCAATTTACTGTATTATATTACACTAAATAATAAAAAGTATCAAGCGAATTGAAAAAAAAAATCAAATTATAGTTATTCCATTATAAAAGGTGGATTCAAAATTAAACTAAAAGAATGTAAGGACATAAAAATAATTTAAAATAGGGTTAAAACTAAGTTGGAAATTAAATTGTAGATATAATAGTTAATCCATTGAATATTCAGTAAAAATAGTGTATAATGTAATTGAAAAATATGACTAAAAAGGAGGGAGTTTAAAATGGAAAAAATCGGAATAATAGTTGCTATGGATGAAGAATTAACAGATGTGATGAAAATGTTAGAAAAACGTAAAGAAAAGTATGTAAGAAATATAGTTTTTTATATAGGAAATATTAAAGATAAAGAATGTATAGTAGTGCAATCAGGAGTTGGAAAAGTTAATGCGGCAAGAACGACACAGGTGCTTATTAGCGAATTTGACGTGGATTGTGTGATTAATTTAGGTGTAGCAGGAGGAATAAACGAAAAATTAGCTATTGGAGATGTTATA
Source organism: uncultured Clostridium sp. (assembly GCA_964370265.1). GTDB lineage: Bacteria > Bacillota > Clostridia > TANB77 > CAG-508 > CAG-269. The sequence continues at coordinate 83,228 of CAYJIP010000003.1, forward strand.
ATTCCTAAGAAAGTTGTTCAACATGATTTTGACATAACAGCATTTGGTCATAGTAAAGGGTATATAAGTGGAATAGGAAGTTATATTGAATGTGACAAGGGGCTACGAGATATAATGCGTGACAAACTTAAAAAATCACCAGAGAGAGAGTATGAAATAAAATTTGGTGTTGTAGCAACAGGAGATATCTTTTGTACAGAGATATCGATGAAGAATAAAATTCTTGGGAGATTTAAGGCAGATGTTGTAGATATGGAATGTGCAGCAATAGGACAAGTTTGTTATTTAGAAAGAAAGCCATATATGGCGATAAGAAGTATTTCAGATATACCAAATAATAAAAATGTGGAGACATATGAAGAAAATTTAAAGTTGGCAGCAAAAAGATGTGCTAATGTATTAAAAGAGTTTTTAGCATAATTAAAAATACTAAACAAAAGACTTGTATAATCATAAAATTAATGTATATAATAGATATATATTATATGAAAATAAATTACAAAGGAGAATTAATTATGAAAGAAAAAATCAAAGTTATTCAATATGGTGCTGGAAAAATGAGTGTATACACAATGAGATATGTATATGAAAAAGGTGCAGAAATTGTAGGTGCTATTGATGTTAATCCAGATGTAATAGGTAAAGATATTGGTGAAATAATGGGTACAGAAAACAAAGGTGTAAAAGTTGTTTCGATAGAAGAAGCAGAAAATATGATAAAGGCAACGAAACCAGATGTAGCATTAGTTACAACAATGAGTTTATTAAGTGAGGTAGAAGATGCATTGATGTTATGTGCTAAATTAGGAGTAAATGCAATAACAACGTGTGAGGAAGCATTTTATTCAATGAATTCGAATCCGGTAGTTACTAAAAAAATAGACATACTAGCTAAAAGTAACAATTGTACAATAACAGGAAGTGGATATCAAGATATTTATTGGGGGCAATTAATTTCTTCATTAGCAGGATCTACACAAAAAATATCAAAAATAAAAGGATCTTCAAGTTATAATGTGGAAGATTATGGAATCGCTTTAGCTAAGGCACATGGATCAGGTCTTACAATGGAACAATTTAGAAAAGAAATAGCATCTGTTGATGAAATTTCAAATGAAGAGAGACAAAATATAATAGATAAAGGTGAATATTTACCTTCGTATATGTGGAATGTTAATGGGTGGTTATGTGCTAAACTAGGACTAACTGTAAAATCACAAACACAAAAAACAGTACCACAAACATATAGAGAAGATATATATTCTGAAACATTAAAAATGAATGTTAAATCAGGAGATGCAACAGGAATGAGTGCAGTTGTAACAACTGAAACAGAAGAAGGTATAATTATTGAAAGTGAATGTATAGGTAAAATATATTCAACTGAAGATTTTGATAAAAACGAATGGACAATAATTGGTGAACCTGAAACAACATTAGTTATCAATAGACCAGCTACTGTTGAATTGACATGTGGGACAGTTGTTAATAGAATACCAGATGTTATTAATGCAAAACCAGGATATGTACCAACAGAAGAAATTGGAGAATTACAATATAAATTTAAATCTTTAGAAGAGTATTTAAAATAAAATTGTATATTATATTGTATGTAAAATTTTATAAAATATAGCTTTAAATATAAAAAAGTAATAACAATATAAAGTAATAAAGTAAAGAAGCTTTTTGTAATTTTTGCAAGAAGTTTCTTTATGAAAATAAACAGAAGAAAAATAAAGAATAGCTCTTGATTTAAATATTAAACTATGATAATGTAGAAATATAATAAAAGAGATATTGATAAAGAGAGGTGGACAATCTTAAAGGTTATTTAAGATATTTAATATGAAAAATAATAAAGAAGATATAAGAGCAAATGCAAATATAAATAAAGATCCTAACGATGTAGGATATAAAAATTATTATAACTCAGAAGAAATTGTTACTCTTGCTACTAAAGATGTTTTACAGGAATTTTTTTCTGCAGATATAGGAGAAGGTAATGTAGAAAATTTAACTTCAAAGATGTTAGAAGAATCAGGTCTTACAACAGAAGAAATTAAAATAGTTATGCAAGCGATAAAAAATGTATCTAAGTTTGAAATAGAATTAGAAAGAGTGTCTAAAGAAGCAAAAAAGAAGTTAAAAGATACAATAAATAAAGAAGTGGAAAAAAATCATGCAGTAGCAAGAAATTTTAATGATTTATATGTGGAAAAGCAAAATAATCACATAGAAAGTAATAGAGATGAAAAAATCAGATAATATTTTTGAAAAAGTATTGACAAAAATTATTTGTACGAGTATAATATAAATCGTTACTTGAAATGGCGAAGTAGCTCAGTTGGCTAGAGCATTCGGTTCATACCCGAAGGGTCATGTGTTCGAATCACATCTTCGCTACCATAACAAATAAAGATGGATAAATTGATATAATTTATTCATCTTTATTTTTGTGTATAATAATATATTAGAAATAATAAATTAAACCATAAATAAATACACGATAGGGAAAATTGTATATTTTATAAACTAAATTCCTATTTTTGTAAAAAAAAGTTGTTTTCTGGAAAAAAATTGATATAATTGGAAATAGAAAAGAGGTTGTAAATGATTGAAAAAATATGCACTTTCTTAACAAAAAAAATTAGAGAAGAAAATCCAGAAATGACAGATGAAAAGGCAGAAGTAATATATTTTGGACTTCAGAATATTGTTGGAGAAATACCGAAAATTTTATTAATGCTAGTAATAGCTTTTATATTAGGTATATTTGAGTTGGCGTTATTTACATTCCTTGTAATGTATGTATATAAAGGTGCTTCAGGAGGACTTCATTTGAAATCACATATTGGTTGTATTATATTAACAACAGCATTTTATTGCATAATTCCATTTGTATCAGAACGAATCATAATTGCTCAGAATTTAAAATATATAATTGTGTCAATCAGTTGGATAATAGGAATGTTTTTAATAAAAAAATATGCACCAGCAGATACAGAGGATATACCAATATTAGAAGAAAAAGTTAGAAAAAAGAAAAGAATGGTAGCATATATTGCATATACTGTAGCATTAATTATTTCATTAATAATACCTAATAATACAATTTCAAATATTCTAATTATTGCAAATATTGTACAAACATTGACAATAACTAGAATTGCATATAAATTGACAGATAATAAATACGGACATGAAGTATACAAGTTTGAAACACAATAAGTTAATACAAAATATTCCGGAATATTTTTATTATAAAATTTATAAAAAGGAGATATGTTTATGTTAAAATTATTAGCAAAAGCAGCTGAAAAATATGCAAAAGCAACAAATACAGCATCTGTAATAATAGCAGTGTTCCATCAACCAAAAATGCCAGCTAGCTTAATCAAAAAAGATTAATTAAGTAAATAGATTGGTAATATCAGAACGAAACATTTTATTACCAATAAAAATATAACTTAAAAAGTTATCCAATCCTACATAAAAGAGCTCGTTATAGAGTTCTTTTATATTATAAAATAAAAGTAAAATAAAAATAAAAATAAAAGTAAAAAGTAAAATAAAAGTAAAATAAAAGTAAAAAGTAAAATGAAAAATAAAGAACTAGTCACATGTAAATATATGACTAGTTCTTTATTAAGTTATTTCGATTCTTTGTATAAAGAGAGTTTCATTTTTAGTTGTTTTAATTATACAATTAGTATATTTAGACAAAATCTTTTTGACTTCCCATAGACCTAATCCAGTATGTTCTTTTTTTGAAGTTAAACCTTTTTCATATATTTTGGATAAATTTACATCTTTATTTGAATAGCTATTTTCAACTAATACAATTTGTTTATTTGCTTTAAAATCTTTACGAAATAATATATCAATTATTCTTTCATTGCTAGATTCACTAGCTTCGATTGCATTATCGATTAATATTCCTAATATTCTACAAAATTCATAAGTTTTCATATTTAGTTCAGAGAGATCAAACAAAATAGTAAAATTTATTTCTAAATCCTTTGAACAAGCTTCATGGTATTTCTTTAATAATAGATTATATAGTCCGTCATTGTTGATTATATCTGGATTTAGTATATAGAGGTTATTTACTTGTTTTGAATCTTGAACAAGATCTTTATAATATTTATCTAAACCAGTTAAGTCTTTAGTTAAGATGTATCCACCTATTGTTGTTAGTGTATTATCAAAATCGTGTTTGAATCCTCTAACACTATCATGAAGAGTTTGTAATGTTTGGTTATATGATTCAGAAACCTGAAGTTTTTGTGTTGTGATTTTTAGTTTGAAAATCCTGTTTATTGTGACTAAACTCATAGCAAAAAAACCGACTAATGATACTATACTTAAAGCAGTTGCCCATGAGGGTAGTAACTCAATAAAAAATGAAATTAATATAGTTTGTAAAACAATTGCAGAGATTCCTAAAAAAATATGTATGAAAATAGATATTTTAGTAGTTTGATCTAAATCTTCAAGTATTAATAATTTGAAATTTTTAAATCTCAATAAAAATGCAAGGATTACTATTAATGTATGTAATGAGATGATAAAAGGAATTCTATACATAGGGATTGATTGTAATTCTAATGTAGATATTTGGAATAAATCTAAGAAAGGATTTAGATATAACATACTTACAATATTAAATATAAAACATGATGTTAATATAGAAAGTCCACTTTTAAAAAAAGTAATTTTAAAAATAAATTTACTAGCTAAGATTAAAATAATTACATTAAATATTACATTATAGGGTTGAGGAATAATAAATACTGTTAATAATGTACTAAAAACTATAATGTAAGTATATGGTAAAAGGTAATTAATTTTAATTTTATAGTCAAATAAGGTTTTTGACAGAAATATTATAAGAAAAATTTCTAATATTCCAAAAGGTACCATTAGAAAATTTAATAAAACTTCATTTTCACTGGTTAAAGAATTAAGTACAATACTAAATATGTCCATGTTTCTGCAATGCCTCCATAAATTCAGATTTATATTTTGGTCCTATTTCACAAGTGTGTCCATCACTAAAAGTGATTGTATTAGAAGGTGGATCAATGTATTTAATTTTATTTATGTTGGCGATATAAGATTTATGACATCTAATAAAGTTTTTTGGTAATGTGCATTGGATTTTATTAAAAGAGCTATATGTATCGAAATCAGAATGTGGTGTATGAAATATAATTTTCATAGCATCTCTTTTGATATAGCATATTTCTGAAATGTCTACCATTGTATTTTTTTTATCAATTTTCAAATAACTTGTTTCAACTGAATTTACATCATCAAAAAGCCTAATTATTGAATCTTCTAATCTATCATAGGTAATAGGTTTGGCAATATAATCAAATGTTTTATATTTATAAGCAACTAAAGCATACTCTAAATGTCCAGTTGTAAAAATTAAATACAAATTTTTCTTATCTTTTCTTAACTCTTCTGCTAAATCAAGTCCACTTTTTTTTCCTTTGAAATTGATATCTAGTAAAACAACATCAACAGTATTTGATTTAACAAAATCAAGTACTTCCGAAGGGTGGGGTGATTTAAATGATACAATCCCCGAAAATTTATTATTATTGAAAATGTCAGTTAACATTTTTTCAAGTTTATTTAATATATTTAAGTTGTCATCACAAATTACGAAATTTAACATATATTCAAAACCTTTCTCATAGAATGTATTAAAAAATAGTTGAGTAATTTGACAAAAAATAACAAATTACCTTAATTTTCCAAATTTATTACCAATATAATTCAAAATAGCTATAATGTCAATAGTAAATAGGAAAATATAAATAAGAATTGTTAAGGGAGAGTAAGATGATAACGAATTATATTGAAAGCAATATATTAAATACAAAAATTAAAATTAGGTATATATTAATTGTTATAATATTAATTTTAAGTAGTATATTTATGATTTTAAAACAGTATGAAATTGAAACAATTAATACTAATGGAATTAATATTCAAATGAGTAATAAAATAATAAGATGGGGGACAAAAAGAAACAAAAACAACATACAACCAGAATTAGGTGACTCTAATGTAGAATTAATTGAAAAATATAATGGAATATGCATAGGGAATGAAAATAGCAATCAAATATATTTAACATTTGATCAAGGTTATGAAGCAGGATATACAAATCAAATATTAGATGTATTAAAAGAAAAAAATGTTACTGCAGCATTTTTTCTCACAGCACATTATATAAATAATGAAGATGAAATAGTAGCGAGGATAATAAATGAAGGGCATATAATAGGTAATCATACTGTTAATCATAAAAGTTTACCAACATTAAGTCAACAAGAATTAGAAGATGAAATAATAAAACTGCATAATGTTGTTAAAGAGAAATATGATTATGAAATGAAATATATTAGACCACCAATGGGGGAAATAAGTGAACAAGTGCTTTATGAATTAAAAGAGTTTGGATATTCAGCTGTCATGTGGTCATTTGCATATGAAGATTGGGATGAAAAAAAACAACCAAGCACAGGAAATGCATTTGATAAAATAAGTAGTAATTTTCATAACGGAGAAATAATATTGTTACACGGGAATTCAAAAACAAATACAGAGATTTTAGGTCAAGTGATTGATGAAGCAAGAAAACAAGGTTATGAATTTAAGTCATTAGATGAATTTGAAATTTAATTATGTTAGAGGAGTTTTGATGAAAGAAAAGAGGAAAATGAAAAAAGAAAATAAGATAAAGAGGATTAATAAAATCTTAGAATTACCAATAGAAACATATTCAGACATACCGAAAATTGTTATAATAGGATTTGAAGAAATGGTGATAGAAAATTTTAAAGGAATTATTGAATATGAAGAATATTTTATAAGAGTAAATACTAGCATAGGTATCATAAATATTAACGGATTTAATTTGAATTTAGAAAATATAAGTAATGAAGATATAAAAGTTAAGGGAAAGATAGAGAGTTTTGAATTTGAAAAAATAATAGATGAAGAATAGAATTTAAAAGTAAGGTTGTGAAAAAAATGTTGATAAATAAAATAATAGGGACTATTACTTTAGAAATAGAAGGCTTCTTTATAGAGAGAGTTATAAATATATGTAGAAATGAAAAAATAGAAATATGGGACATTAAAAGAAAAAATACAGCATGTATATCATTTAAAATATCTGTAAAAGATTTCAAGAGAATAAAAGAAATAATTAAAACAACAGATAGTAAAATAAATATTAAAGATAAAAAGGGAATGTTTTTTTTTCTACGAAAATATAGAAAAAGAAAATTTTTTGTATTATTATTAATGGTTACGATATTAATAATATACATATCATCCCAATTTGTGTGGAATATAGAGATTGTAGATGAAAATGGAAATCAGATATATGGAATGGAATCAGATTTAAAAGAAGCAGGATTGGAAATTGGTATGGTGAAAAATGAGATTAATATTGATAAAATCATAAATACAATAAGAATGAGTAGGGATGATATAGCTTGGATAGGTATTGAAACAAAAGGAACAAATGTAATTGTAAAAATAACAAATGCAATTTCCATTCCAGAAATAATAGATATGGATGAATATTGTGATATATTATCAGATAAGGAAGGTGTAATTACGAAAATAAATGTACAATCTGGAACAGCAAACGTAAAAATAGGAGATGTAATAAATCCTAATGACATCTTGGTAAATGGGTGGATGGAAGGAAAATATACGGGGCGAAGATATGTGCATGCAATCGCAGAAATTGAAGCAAAAGTTTGGTATACTGAATATGTAAATATTCCATATATTGTTACGGAAGAAAAGCAAACAGGTGAAATAGAAAATCTGTATTCTTTAAAATTAAATAATTTTCAAATAAATTTTCATAAAGGGGTTTCAAAATATGAATTTTATGATACAATGGAGACGGAAAATAAGTTACAATTATTTTCAAATTTTTATTTGCCAATTTCTTTAGTGACTGAAACAAATTATGAGGTTGAAAAAGAAGAAAAATCTTATACAATTCAAGAAGCCGTAGAAAAAGGAATAATGCAAATTGAAGAAGAATTTCTGAAAGATGTAGAAGAAGAAAAAATTGTAAATAAAATACTAAATACATATGAAAAAGAAGATAGTGTCGATATTTTTTTAACATATGAGGTTATAGAAAATATTGGTATAAATCAAAAGATAATATTATAAAATGCAAATGAAAAAATCTATTATGAAAGGAAGATATTATGGAAGAAAGAAGTTTAAGAATAGTAGGGACTAATAAAACTTTTTTAAGTAAATTAACAAACACTTTGACTAAAATGATAATACCAACACAAGTAGGATTAAATAGTCTAATTATTTCGATGAAGAGAAATGCTTTAATAAAAGCTTTTGAATTGTTTGTTGATGAAAATACAAATTATAATAAAGATGAATTAGAGAAGAAATATGATATTGCATACGAGCATTATCTAGAAACACTGGATAAATATGTTATGGATGCTATATATAAAAAAGTCAAAAATAATAGTGCAACAGAATTTGAAAAAGATGCTTTATCTAGATATTATGAAGTAACAAGTTTAAAGGAAAGTGAATATATTGAATACAAAAATCGTAAGCAAAAATATTTATTAGAATTAGATTATGAAAATGTAAAAAATTGTGGTAAAGAAAAAGTAAAAGAAAAATACCAACAATTCTACATTAAAAAAATGGACTATTTATTCAAAGGAATATTAAAGAATTATTCTATTAAAGTAGCAGATACTACAAATATATATGAATCTGCTAAGGAATGGATATATATTAAAATATTTGGAACATTAGAGGAATATATATCAACAATATTAGCAATGAAAATAGAACTTAATTATGATAGTAATGTGAAAATGTTAATATCTGATTATGAAAAATATGAAACATATACAGTAGGAAAATTAGATATTAGAGATAATATAGAAAAAAATATGGTATTGCTTGGAATAAGTAGAAAATTATTCACACATAGTTTACCTTTAATCGTTGCAGAACAATGTTACGAAAAATTGATAAAAGATGCGAGAATATTATTACAAGATACTAAATTAGCAGTAAAAAGAGAAAAAGCTTATGCTATGTTAATTAATATAATTGAAGATTATAATGTTAAATTATTATCAACAAAAGTATATTGGGAAGATTCAAAACAAAGAGATGCATATAAACTATTTTGGAATAAATACAAAGAAATTTCATTTATAAAAGAATCAGATTTTAAAGAATATGTAAAACAAAAAGAAATATTATTTATTAAAAATGATATGAGTAATCTTAATTCTGGAAAAACAGACTATACTAAATTAGTGAAATATTACAAAAGAAGATTAGTTGATTATGGTGTAATGAGACAAGTAAATAATAATTGTAAAACATTAGAAGGTAGATTTATAAAGTATAAGGAAATAGTTGAAAATGTATGAAATAATATATGAAAATTATGAAGAACAAAACGAATTGAATATGAAAATAAAATCAGTTTTAGATGAGTGTTATAAAGAAGAAAAATTAGCAAATGATATTTGGTATTTAAATATAACTTTATCAACAAATGAATATATAAAAGAGATCAATAAAGAGTATAGAAATATAGATAAAGAAACTGATGTATTATCATTTCCAATGTATGAAAAAGATGAAATAGAAAAATTAAAAAATATTAGTGAAAATAATGAAATGCAGCAAGAAATGATTTTAGGAGATATAATAATTTCTATTCCAAAAGTAGAAATGCAAGCCCAAGAATATGGTCATACTATCGAAAGAGAATTTAGCTATATGTTAGTACATGGATTTTATCACTTAATGGGATATGATCATATGCATGAAGAAGAAAAAGAAGAAATGAGAAAAAAAGAAGATGTTATATTAGAAAGATTAAATATAACAAAATGAATATAAATGGATGGTGAAAAAATGAGAGCACAAAAAGATAAAAAAAAGAGTAAGATGAAATTTTTTATAATGTTACTACTTATAATATCTATTTGTGCTGCATTAATTTTAGGATATAAAATATGGGAAGATAGTAAAAAAGCAGAGACAGAAGATATGCAAAATGGACAAAATGTAGACAATAGTGATGAAAATGAAACATTAATAGCTGGTATAGAAGAAAAACAAGTTCAAATATTTAATGGAACAGATAGGCCGATTGCAGTTATGCTAGATAATAATAGTAGTGCATGGCCACAAGAAGGAATTCAAGAAGCATATGTAGTATATGAGATAATAGTTGAAGGTGGAGAAACAAGGCTAATGGCACTATTTAAAGATACAGATACAGAAATAATAGGATCAGTAAGAAGTGCTAGACATTATTTTTTAGACTATGTAATGGAACATGATGCAATATTTGCACATTTTGGACAAAGTCCACAAGCAGAATCAGATATTTCAAAATATTCAATTGATAATATAAGTGGTATAGCAGAGGATGGTACAACATTTTGGAGAATAAGCTATAAATATGCACCACATAATGCTGTAACAAGTATAGAAAATTTATTAGAATCAGCTGAAGATAAAAACTATCCAATAAAATCAAATGAGGAAAGTGTATTAAACTATACTGTGGATGAGGTTGAATTAGAAGATGGTGAAGAAGCAATTAGTGTAACAATACCACATTCTTCAATGCAAAAGGTACAATACATCTACAATCCTGAAACAAAACTTTATGAAAGATACGCAAGAGGAGAAGAACAATTAGATGGTGAAACTGATGAGGTTATAACTGTGAAAAATATAATAATATCATTTGCAGATAATTACACTTTATCAGGTGAAGAAGAGAGTGGAAGACAAGGTTTAGATAATATAGGAACATTTGATGGATATTATTTGACAAATGGAAAAGTAATTCCTATTACATCAACAAAAACATCTAGAACAGCACAAACAATATATAAAGATTTGGATGGAAACGAAATAGAAATAAATGATGGTAATACATTTATAAATATATGTCCAGAAAATTCAAAAATAGTTTTTGAAAAATCAGAAGAAACGAATGTTACAAGTACGACAAGTGTTTAAGTGAAAACAAGAGAAATAAAGGAGTGTTAAAATGAATATATATGATACAGCTAATAAATTAGCACAAGAAATAAAAGAATCAGAAGAGTACATGAACTATAGAATGGCAAAACAAGCAATCGCAATAAAAACAGATTTGAAACAAAAAATAAAAGAATTTGATGAGTTAAGATATGAAGTTCAGGTAGAAATGTTACAAACTGGAAAAGAAAATGAAGAAAAAATGAAAATAGTACAAGAAAAATATATGGAGCTTATATCTATAGATGAAGCAAGAAGATTTTTTGAAGCTGAAACTAAATTCAATGTAATAATAGCGGATGTTAATAAAATAATCGGTGAAGTTGTTAAAGATGTAATATAATAAAGTTTGGTCGAGTAGGATTGGTTTGACTTTCAAGAGAATAGAGGAATAATGGAATATATAATAATTACAGTAATTATTGCTGTAATAACAGTAGTAATGAAATTTATTTTTGGATGCTCAATAAAAGAAATAAAAGAAAAATCAAAAAGTGAAGAATTAGATGAAATTACAAAAAAATATCCAACAAATTTAGAAATATGTAATGATTATTTAAAAAAGTTGAACAATAGTGGTATAGAAGTTAAACAAGAAGAATCAGAAGCTAGTTATTATATGGTAATGCAAAATAAAATAATAATTGGTAATATTTCTAAATCATATACAAGAATACAAACAATAGCTCATGAATGTATACATACAATTCAGAATAAAAAAATATTAAAAGCTAATGTAATAGTTTCTAATATATATATAATATATTTTTTAATAATATTTGTATTAGAAATATTGAACGAGTTACCATATAAGAATATATTTTTCGTAGCATTAATTTTGATAGGATTTGTATATTACAGTATTAAAACTTATCTTGAAAATGATGCTATGATAAAAGCTAAATATTTAGCGAAAGAATATATGGAAGAAATAAAATTATCAGGTGAAAATGAAATTAATAAGATAGTATCTAAATATGAAGAAATAAATAATATGGGGATAAAAGCTACAAATTATATGATTTTTTTAAATATAATGATAACAATAATACTATTCTTAATAGTTTGTATATTTTAATGTTAATACTAAATGAGTGTAAGAATTAAGATAAGCTAGAAAATGAATAAAAGTTATACAATAGTTAAAAGATGAATGGGAATGTATAAATATAAAAGTATAAATAAAAAAACAAGATTAGATGTGTTATATATCTAATCTTGTTTTTCTAATAACATGTTTAAAATTTGTGGATAAAGCTTAGTGGCATTTGTATTCCAATTATCAACTATTCTTTTTGCTCTGTCTCTTGAACCTGCAAAAGTTTTTACTTCGAATATTGATTCATTATTTTCTATAATTTTACACTTAATAATATAATTATTTTCATCTCTTGGTATAAATTCAGAAACTATTGAAGATTCATTTTCTATATTAGGAAATAAATCTTTAAAAACATGATCTGCTTTTAATTTTATAAGTCCTGGTAAGACATCTTTTGTAAGTGTAAAGGCATTAATTCCTTCTGAAGTGATTTTGACAACTAATTCATTTTCTTTTGTATAAGATCCTACTAGTTTTGAGTCTATTAAATCAGTTAAAAGTTGCTTGAAATAAAAATAATTAATATCATTAATTGAAGTTACAATATTAAATAAATTATCTTCCTTAATATCTTCTGTAATTTGATTTAATATGTATAAAATTAAAACTTTATTTTCAGCCAAGGCAGTAGTATTGTTAGAACCTAAATTCATAATCATCACTTCCTATCTAGATTTTTTACAAATTATATCATACAAAATAGAAAAAGGCAAGGGGAAGTGAAAGATGAAAAATGGATTATAAATTGCAATATTAAGTGTCCAACTTTTAACAATATAAATTTTCTAAAAAGATAAAAAATAAAAATATATGGAAATTAAAGATATATAGGAATTAAAAATATATGGAAAATATTGAATATAAAAATAAAAAAGAGTATAATATAAACTTAAGAGGAAAAGGAGGCTATTATTTATGTATAAAAAAAGAAAAGTTGTGTTAGTAGGAACTGGCTTTGTAGGAATGAGTATGGCATATTCAATGTTAAATAGAGGAGGAGTAAATGAATTAATCCTTATAGATGTAGATAAAGAAAAAACAATAGGGGAAGAAATGGATTTAGCACATGGGTTACCATATGCGCCGCAAAAAATGACTATTAAAGCAGGAGAATATGCAGATTGTAAAGATGCACATGTTGTAGTAATAACAGCAGGAGCACCGCAAAAACCAGGAGAAACAAGATTAGATTTAGCAGAAAAGAATGCTAAGATTATGAAACAAATAGTTGAAAATATTATGAACAGTGGATTTGATGGAGTGATAATAGTTGCAAGTAATCCAGTAGATTTAATGAGTTATGTTGCATATAAGGTATCAGGATTGCCAAAACATCGAGTTATAGGAACTGGAACTTTGTTAGATACAGCAAGATTAAGATTCTTATTGGCAGATCATTTTCATATATCAAGCAAAAATGTGCATGCATATGTAATGGGTGAACATGGAGATTCTTCTTTTGTACCATGGAATCATAGTTATTTGGGGTGTAAAAAAATAACAGATGTACTAAAAAATGAAAATCATTCAACAACAGATCTAGATGAGATTCACAAAGATGTTGTTGAAGCTGCATATAAGATTATTGAAAGAAAAAAAGCAACATATTATGGAATAGGTATGTCACTTGGTAAATTAGTTAGATCTGTATTGGATGGAGAAAACGCAATATCGACAGTATCAGTCTATTTAGAAAATCAATATGGACAAAATGATATATATATTGGTGTGCCAGCAATAATAAACCAAAATGGAATAAGAGAAGTTCTTGAGTTGGAATTAACAGAAGAAGAACAAGGTAAATTAGATCAAAGTTGTAAAATTTTAAAAGATATAAAAGAAAAAGTTATAGATAAAGTAATTAATAAGGATGGATAAAAATGCGAAAAATAGCGTTAGTAGGAACAGGTTTTGTAGGAATGAGTATGGCATATTCATTAATAAACCAAGGTGGAATTAATGAATTAGTATTAATAGATATAAATAAAGATAAAACAAAAGGTGAGGAATTAGATTTGTCTCATGGACTGCCATTCGCACAAGATGCGATAAAAATAAAAGCAGGAGATTATATGCATTGCAAAGATGTGGATATTGTTGTAATAACAGCAGGAATTCCTAGAGGTCCAGGAGAAACAAGACTAGAACTAACAGAAAAAAATACGAAAATAATAAAAGAAATTACAAAAAAAATCATGGATAGTGGATTTGATGGAATAATTGTTGTTGCAAGTAACCCAGTAGATTTGATGACATATGTTGTTTATAAAGAATCAGGATTACCAAAAAGTAAAGTGATTGGAACAGGTACATTGCTAGATACATCACGATTAAGATGTGTGATTTCAAATAAATTCAATATTTCACCTAAAAATATCCATGCATATGTAATGGGAGAACACGGAGATTCTTCATTTGTACCATGGACGCATTCTTTTGTAGGATGCTTAAATATATGTGATTATATTAAAGAAGAAAATATGGAAAAAAGTATATTAGAAGAAATTTGCCAAGAGGTTAGAGATGTATCTAAAGAAATTATTGAAACAAAAAAAGCAACATATTATGGAATTGGAATGGCATTAACAAGACTGGTGAAAGCTATATTAGAAGATGAGAATACAATTTTGCCAGTATCAACATACCTTGAAGGAGAATATAGTCAAAAAGATATTTGTATAGGTGTACCAGCAAAAATAAATAGAAAAGGTATTGAAAAAATACTTGAATTAAAATTAAGTGAAGAAGAAAAGCAAAAGTTTGATAATAGTTGTAACATATTAAATAAATTAAAAAGTGAAATATAAAACAAAACCAATATTAAAGTATTTATAAATTTTATAAATATAGATTAATATTGGTTTTGTAAAATTATATGAAGTTTTGTAAAAAAAATGTTGTGTTTTGTAAAAAAATAATAAAATATAAAATAAAATAGCATTAATATGATATGATTTAATAAACGAATAGGAGGAGAAAGAAATGGAAAAAAAACATAAAAAAATAGGAACTTTAATACTTATAATGATTGCAATTATTGTTTTAGCATTTGTCATTATAAATGTAAGAAAAACAGTAGTTATATCATCATTATCTGAAAAGGCAGCAGAATATTCAGCATCAAACAACTATAAAATAACAATATATAATTATTCTGGAAATACTTTAAGTACAAATGAGATATATTATTTGAATGGAGATGCACTACAAAAAACAGTATTAAGTAACAATGGGATTATAACTGAAACTAAGTTATATGAAAAAAATGGTGAAAAAGAAATTTATATAGATACAGCAGAAGATAAAGTGAAATTAGAAGAACCTAATGTATTATCTGAAATAGTAAAGGTTGAAAATATTTTGAAAACAGAAAGTCTAGGGGATTTAATATCATCATCATTATCATCAACTATTAATACAAAAGTGATTAATGGGAAAGAAGTTTATGAAATTATAAATTTCAAAAGTGACGAATTAGGTGTGATGGAAGAAAATTGTTTATATATAGATAAAGAAACAGGTTTGCCAGTTAGAGTTATTTTATTAGAAACAAAAGATGCAAAAACTGATACAATGATTACAAATATTCAAGACTATATATATGAATTTGATAGTGTTAAAATAGAAGATTTAGAAGAACCAAATGAAATTGAATATACAATTCAATAGAATAAATTAAATTTATGAAATTTTTGAAAATTCAAAAATATTAAACTAAAATAAAGTTGTAAAAAAGTAGTTAAAGGAACTACTTTTTTGTATTCTGAGAAAGTTCTTTAGATATAATTGACATAAAATCAGCAGGATGATATAATTCACAATAATTAATATAGAAGCAATTTGTACAAATGTACAAATTGAAAATCAAACTATGTAACATAAGGAAAGAGGACAACATGAAAAAAGATTTATTTGAAAAAGTGAATTTTATTACATTTGTAATAGGATTTGCACTAATATTATTTGCTATCACTACTCTTGTAACTATTGTGGTATCAGAGATAGAATTAGATACGTCTGTTAAGAGTGAAATAATATATGACTTTGACAATCAAGAAAAAGCGTTTGAAGTGATGATTTTTAATAGTAATAAACGGAGAGAAAATATTGTCATGTATATAGATTATACTCTAATTACGACAGACAAAGAGATAGTTCAGTATGAATATATTGATAAATTTGAAGTAATGGAAGTAAATCAAGAATTTAAAATTGATGATATTATTTCGGAAGAACAGGAAATAATTCAAATTGACTATAGTACAATAAACGTTAGTTTATCAAATGGCATAGAAAATATATATGATGTATTTGTTAGTATATTAATACAAAGTTTTCTGGTAAGTTTAGCTACCAATATAATTACTAGATATTTAAAGAAAAAAATTACTAAAAAGAATCTCAAATAAAATTGAGATTCTTTTTACTATTGTAGTTTTTATAAATATAAAGAAAAACAGAGTGGGAGATAAATATATATATGAAAATGTAAACATTTGTAAAACTACGGCAGTAAGAAAAACAAGAAAAAATCTAATTAAAAAGTATTGACATAAAGCTAATAATATAGTATAATTTAAAAGCATGAATTGAGCGTTGAAGCTAAATGTGGCTACAAATCAACATTTGAGTGGTTTGGAGGGAACTTTAGTGGAGTATGTCATGGCTAAGACCAGGCGGTAAGTTTATAAAAAAAGCACTTATCCCAGAATTATCATGCGTATTTGGGATTTATATATAGGTGGATATGAAAACACCAGAGTGCGTTTTAACTTGCCACGGTAATTTAGATGACAAGTGCTTGTTATCTGCAAAAAATAAAATATTTAAAAGGAGGGAAAATTACAATGGCAAACACAACAAGTGAAAAAATCAGAATAAGATTAAAAGCGTATGACCATGTAGTTTTAGATCAGTCTGCTGAAAAGATAGTAGATACTGCTAAGAAAACAGGAGCAAAGGTATCAGGACCTATTCCGTTACCAACTCAAAAAGAAATCGTAACAATCTTACGTTCTCCACACAAATACAAAGATGCGAGAGAACAATTCGAAATGAGAACTCATAAAAGAGTTGTTGATATCTTATATCCAACACAAAAAACAGTTGATAGTTTAATGAAATTAGAATTACCAGCTGGTGTTGATATCGAAATCAAATTATAATTAGAACTTAAATAAAACTTGTTAACACGAGAAAGTTCGAACCATGCTGATATGCAAAATATATAAATGTTATCAGCCAATAGTTAGGAGGAAAATAAAAAATGAAAAAAGGAATTATCGGAAGAAAAATCGGTATGACACAAATCTTTGATGAAAAAGGAAATGTTATTCCAGTAACAGTTATAGAAACAGGAGTAAACGTAGTTTCTCAAGTTAAAACAATTGAAACTGATGGATACAATGCTATTCAATTAGGATTTGGAGAAATTAAAGACAAACACATAACAAAACCAGAAGCAGGACACTTTGCAAAAGCTAAATTAGCTAACAAAAAACATTTAAGAGAATTTAGATTAGCAGACATATCTACTTATACAGTAGGTACAGAAGTTAAAGCAGATGTATTTGCAGCAGGAGATAAAATAGATGTTCAAGGAACTTCAAAAGGTAAAGGGTTCCAAGGTGTTATTAAAAGACATGGACAATCAAGAGGACCAATGGGACATGGATCTATGTATCATAGAAGACCAGGATCAATGGGTGCTACTTCAACACCAGGTAGAGTATTTAAAGGTAAAAAATTACCAGGACACATGGGAAAAGTTACAGTTACAATACAAAACTTAGATGTAGTTAAAGTTGATATGGACAAAAACGTATTACTAGTTAAAGGAAGCGTTCCAGGACCTAAAGGAGCAATCTTAAAAGTGAAAGCAGCTGTAAAAGCTACTAAATAAAGGAAGGAGGATTAAGAAATGCCAAAAATAGACGTTTATGATTTAAAAGGAAAAAAAGTAAGTGATTTAGAATTAGCAGAAAGTGTATTTGGAATTGAACCAAATGAAAATATAGTACATTCAGTACTAGTTAACTACTTAGCTAATCAAAGACAAGGTACACAAAGTACTAAAACAAGAGCGGAAGTTCGTGGTGGAGGTAGAAAACCATGGAGACAAAAAGGAACAGGTAGAGCAAGACAAGGAAGTATTAGAGCACCACAATGGGTAAAAGGTGGTATCGCTTTAGGACCAAAACCTCGTTCATATAAATATACAGTTAATAAAAAAGAAAGACAATTAGCAATTAAATCAGTTTTAAGTGCAAAAGTTTTAGAAAAAGAATTGACAGTTGTTGAAAAATTAGAAGTAAAAGAAATAAAAACAAAAACAATGGTAAGTGCATTAGCTAGTTTAAAAGTTGAAGGAAAAACATTAATAGTTCTTCCAGAAAATAATAAAAACGTATTAATGTCATCAAGAAATATTGAAGGTGTTAAAACAATAACAGCTAACAATATCAATGTATTTGATTTATTAAAATATACTAACCTAATTTTATCAGTAGATACTGTTAAAAAATTAGAGGAGGTGTACGCATAATGTTACCAGAAGAAATAATATTAGCCCCAGTTGTTACTGAGAGAAGTAATGACGGATTACAACAAGGGAAATACACTTTCAAAGTTAACAAAAATGCTACAAAAGTTGAAATAGCAAAAGCTGTTGAAAAACTTTTTGAAGTTAAAGTATTAAAAGTTAATACAATGAATGTAAGTGGTAAAAAGAAAAGAGTTAGACATCAAGTTGGTAGAACTTCTGATTGGAAAAAAGCAATAGTTACTATTGATACAAACCCAGGAGAAACATCATATTTAGCTAAAGGTGGTAAAACAACTAAAGTTACTAGAAAATTCAAAGATTCAATCGAAGAATTCATGGGAGCTTAGTCTAAAGAAAAATATCGGGAAAGAACCCGGATAATAAAGAATATCTGTAAATGGAGCAGGAAAAAATCCATATATAATGAAAGGAAGATTTAAAAATGGGAATGAAACATTTTAAAGCATATACGCCGTCAAGAAGAAATATGACAGTATCTGATTTTGCTGAGATTACTAAAAAAACTCCAGAAAAATCACTATTAGCTACTAAAAAGAAAAATGCTGGTAGAAATGCGTATGGTAGAATCACTGTAAGACACCAAGGTGGTGGAAACAGACAAAAATATAGAATAATAGATTTTAAAAGAATTAAAGATGATATGGTAGCAACTGTTATAGGTATCGAATACGATCCAAACAGAAGTGCTAACATCGCTTTAGTACAATATACAGATGGAGAAAAAGCATATATATTAGCTCCTCAAGGATTAACTGATGGAGATAAAGTAGTATCAGGAGAATCAGCAGATATCAAACCAGGTAACTGTATGCCAATCACATCAATTCCAGTTGGTACATTAATTCACAATATAGAATTAAATCCAAAACAAGGTGGAAAATTAGTTAAAGCTGCCGGACAAAGTGCACAATTAATGGCAAAAGACGGTAAATATGCTCACGTAAGATTACCATCAGGAGAAATGAGATTAATCTTAGCTAAATGTAGAGCTACAATAGGTGTAATCGGAAATAGCGATCACGAGAACGTTAAAATCGGTAAAGCCGGAAGAAAAAGACATATGGGTATCAGACCAACTGTTAGAGGATCTGTAATGAACCCTGTAGATCACCCTCATGGTGGTGGTGAAGGTAGAGCACCTATCGGTCACGCTGGACCACTTACTCCTTGGGGTAAACCAGCTCTTGGATATAAAACAAGAAAGAAAACAAAACAATCAAATAAATTTATCGTTAAAAGAAGAAAATAATTTGAAAGTTAAAAATATTTTCAAATACATTATAAGTGTTTTTGAAAAAATAAGATTAGAAATTAAATTCGAGAAATATAAATTTTCTTGAAAGGAGGAAAATTTTAATGTCAAGATCAACAAAAAAAGGACCTTTTGTAGAAAGTAAATTATTACAAAGAGTAGAAGCTATGAACGAAAGTGGTAAAAAAGAAGTTTTAAAAACTTGGTCAAGAGCTTCAACAATTTATCCACAAATGGTTGGTCATACAATCGCAGTACATGATGGAAGAAAACATGTTCCAATCTTTGTTGCTGAAGAAATGATCGGTCATAAATTAGGTGAATTTGCTCCAACAAGAACATATAAAGGTCACGCAGGAGACAAAAAAACAAAATAATATAAAATAAGGTGATATCAAGAGAGATAACCTATGTATTTTAAAGAGGAGGGAAATATAGTGCAAGAGCAAGAAACATTAGTAATAAATGAATCAAGAGCTACTCTAAACTTCGCAAGAATTTCAGCTAGAAAAGTTAAAATAGTTGCAGATTTAATTAGAGGAAAAGATACAACTGAAGCTTTAGCTATAGTGAAATTTACACCAAAAGCATCTTCAGAAATAATTGAAAAATTATTAAAATCAGCAATTGCAAATGCTGAAAACAATCATGGTATGAATAGTAGTAACTTATATGTATCTGAAATATTTGCAAACCAAGGTCCAACTTTAAAAAGAATAAGACCAGCTGCAAAAGGATCAGCAGTAAGAATAAGAAAAAGAACAAGTCATATAACAATAGTTTTAAAAGAAAAGGAGGCTTAAGAATAGTATGGGACAAAAAGTACATCCAACAGGTGTAAGAGTTGGTATAATAAAAGATTGGAATTCTAAATGGTATGCAGATTCTAAAGATTTTGCTAACAATTTAGTAGAAGATCAAAAAATCCGTAAATTCTTAAAGAAAAAATTATTTGCTGCTGGTATTTCAAAAATTGAAATTGAAAGAGCAGCAAAATCAGTAAAAGTTAATATCCATGCAGCTATGCCAGGTATAATCATTGGTAAAGGTGGAGCAGGAGTTGAAGCTTTAAAAACTGAAGTAACAAAATTAATAGGAAAAGAATTAAATTTAAACATAGTTGAAGTTAAAAATATTGATACAGATGCTCAATTAGTAGCTGAAAATATTGCTAACCAATTAGAAAGAAGAATTTCATTCAGAAGAGCTATGAAACAATGCATGCAAAAATCAATGAGAGCAGGAGCTTTAGGTATTAAAACTGCAGTTTCTGGAAGATTAGGTGGAGCAGACATGGCAAGAACTGAATTTTATAAAGAAGGAAATATTCCTTTACAAACTTTAAGAGCTGATATCGATTATGGATTTGCAGAAGCAAATACAACATATGGTAAAATCGGAGTTAAAGTATGGATTTATAAAGGAGAAGTTCTTCCTCAAAGAAAAATGGAAGGAGGAAATAAGTAATGCCATTAATGCCAAAAAGAACAAAATTTAGAAAAGTACAAAAAGGTAGAATGAGAGGAAAAGCAACAAGAGGTAACACTATAAGCCATGGTGAGTACGGAATTCAAGCTGTTACAGCTGGATTAATTACAGGAAACCAAATAGAAGCAGCTCGTATTGCTATGACTCGTTATATAAAAAGAGGTGGGAAAGTTTGGATAAAAATATTCCCAGATAAACCAATTTCAGCAAAACCAATCGGAACTCGTATGGGTAAAGGTAAAGGAGCTCCTGAATATTGGGTAGCTGTAGTAAAACCAGGAAGAGTAATGTTTGAAATTGCTGGTGTATCTGAAGAAGTAGCTAAAGAAGCCTTAAGACTTGCTATGATGAAACTACCTAACAAAACAAAATTCGTAGTAAGAGAAACTGTAAAGGAAGGTGAAAATGATGAAGATAACTAAAATAAGAGAAATGTCTTCACCAGATTTAGAGAAAGAATTAGGTGAACTAAAAACAGAATTATTTAAATTAAAATTTAGTTTAGCTACAAGTGGATTAGATAATACATCTAAAGTAAAAGAAGTTAAAAAAAGTATAGCTAAAATTAATACTGTATTAACAGAAAGAAAAATAGCTGAAAATAAAAAAGCGTAATAATTGACTATTTTAAGTCAAGAAAGGAGAAATCTAAATGGAAGAAAGAAATCTTCGTAAAGTTATGATAGGAACTGTAGTATCTAATAAAATGGATAAAACTATAGTTGTAGCTGTTGAAACAAGTATGAGACATGAAGTTTATGGTAAAACAGTTAAAAGAACATACAAATTAAAAGCTCATGATGAAGAAAACGTTTGTCAAGTAGGTGACAAAGTTAAAGTTATGGAGACTAGACCTTTATCAAAAGATAAAAGATGGAGACTAGTTGAAGTTGTAGAGAAAGTAGTTATTAAATAATTAATATAGGGAAGGAGGAACCACAAAATGATACAACAACAATCAAAACTAAAAGTAGCAGATAATACAGGTGCAAAAGAAATCATGTGTATTAGATGTTTAGGAGGATCTTTTAGAAAAACATCAAATATAGGAGACGTTATTGTAGCATCTGTTAAATCAGCAACACCAGGTGGAGTTGTTAAAAAAGGTGATGTAGTAAAAGCTGTTATAGTTAGATCTAAAAGAGGATTGAGAAGATTAGATGGTTCATATGTTAAATTTGACGAAAATGCAGCTGTAATAATCAAAGAAGACGGTACTCCGAAAGGAACACGTATCTTTGGACCAGTTGCTAGAGAATTAAGAGAAAAAGATTATATGAAAATTTTATCTTTAGCCCCAGAAGTTCTTTAAGCCGTTAACAAGAACGACTAAAAGGAGTTCGAGTATTACGGATTAAAGACACAATCGAACAAAGTGAGATTGTGAACTATAGAAATATAGTAATCGAACAAAGTGAGATTATGAACTATAGAAATATAGTAATCGAACAAAGTGAGATTGTGAACTATGAAGTATTGAATGAAATAGTCGTATTGTGAACTAAATGAAATTAACTTAATTAGAGAAATTAAGATATATATCAAATTCAAAAAGAAGGAGGTAAATCTCTGATGAAAATCAAAAAAGGAGATAATGTTAAAGTTTTATCGGGAAATGATAAAGGAAAAACTGGAGAAGTTTTAGAAGTTATTCCTAAAGCTGATAAAATAATTGTTAAAGGAGTTAACGTAAGAAAAAAACACGTTAAAGCTAGAAGACAAGGAGAAGAAAGTGGAATATTAGAAATCGAAAGTGCTATTCCAAGTTCAAAAGTAAATGTAGTATGTCCAAAATGTAATGCAACAGCTAAAATAGGATATACAATAGAAAAAGAAGAAAAAGTACGCGTTTGTAAAAAATGTGGAGCTAAATTAAAATAATTGGAAAGGAGGCTAATTAATAATGAATAAATTAAAAGAGCAATATCAAAACGAAGTAATCCCAGCATTAATGAAAAAATTTGATTACAAATCAGTTATGCAAGCTCCAAAGCTTGATAAAATAGTAATTAATATAGGATTAGGAGATTTAAAAGAAAATCCAAAAGTATTAGAAAGCGCAATGAATGAATTAGCACAAATTACAGGTCAAAAACCAATCGTAACTAAAGCTAAAAAATCAATCGCAGCATTTAAATTAAGAGAAGGTGTGAACATTGGATGTAAAGTTACATTAAGAGCAGAAAAAATGTATGACTTTGCACAAAAATTATTCAATGTAGCTCTTCCAAGAGTTAGAGATTTCAGAGGAGTATCAACAAATTCTTTTGACGGTAGAGGTAACTACTCTATGGGTGTTAAAGAACAATTAATATTCCCAGAAATCGAATATGATAAAGTAGATAAATTAAGAGGTATGGACATTATATTTGTTACTACAGCTAACACTGACGAAGAATCTAAAGAATTATTATCTTTAATGGGAATGCCTTTTAAAAGCTAATTAGAAACGAATAGAGTCGTCAAAGGAAGGAGTAAACTATGGCTAAAAAATCAATGAAGATAAAACAAGCTAAACCACAAAAATACAAAACTAGAGAATACAATAGATGTAAATTATGTGGTAGACCACATGCATATATCAGAAAATATGGAATATGCCGTGTATGTTTTAGAGAATTAGCACATAAGGGAGAAATACCAGGAGTTAAAAAAGCAAGCTGGTAATTTCAAATAAAATATAAAATATAAATAAATCAATAAATAATAGGATGAAAAAGGAGGTAAGTACACACATGAACATTACAGATCCAATCGCAGATATGTTAACAAGAATTAGAAATGCAAATAGTTCAAAACATAAAACAGTTGATATACCAGCTTCTACAATGAAAGTAGGTATAGCAAACATTTTATTCAATGAAGGATATATAAAATCTTTTGAAGAAATAAAAGATGATGCACAAGGAATAATCAGAATTACTTTAAAATACGATGCAAAAGGTGCTAGAGTAATTGATGGATTAAGAAGAATCAGTAAACCAGGATTAAGAGTTTATGCAGCTAAAGACGAATTACCAAAAGTATTAAACGGATTAGGTATAGCAATAATCTCTACGTCTAAAGGTTTAAAAACTGATAAACAAGCAAGAGAATTAGGTGTAGGTGGAGAAGTTTTAGCATACATCTGGTAATTTTAAAATTAAATTAATATAATAAAGATAAATAAAGAGAAGGAGGAAAGACCTAATGTCAAGAATAGGAAATAAAGCTATTACAGTACCAGCTGATGTAGAAGTTAAATTAGATGGAAATAAAATTACTGTAAAAGGAAAAAACGGATCATTAGAAAGAGAAATACACAAAAATATTTCTACTCAAATAAATGAAAACGTTATAACATTTACAAGAGTAAATGATGAAGCAAAAAATAGAAGTTTACATGGATTAACAAGATCTTTAGTAAATAACATGATAATAGGTGTTACTACAGGTTACGCTAGAGAATTACAAATCAATGGTGTAGGTTACAAAGTAGCTAAACAAGGAAATAACTTAAATTTAACTTTAGGATATTCACACCCAGTAGTATTTGAAGCACCAGCAGGAATCACTTTCGATGTACCAAACCAAAGTACAATTATAGTAAAAGGTATGGACAAAGAATTAGTTGGTCAAGTTGCAGCAGAAATAAGAACTAAAAGACCACCAGAAGTATATCGTGGTAAAGGTATTAAATATGCTGAAGAAGTTATTAGACGTAAAGAAGGTAAAACTGGTAAATAATAAATAAACTTAAAAAGTGAAAACTTAGAAAGGAGTATTAAAATGGTTAAAAAAACAGATAGAAAAATGGAAAGAACAAGAAGACACGTACGTGTTAGAAGAAAAATATCTGGAACAGCTGAAAGACCAAGATTATGTGTATTTAGAAGTAATACAAATGTATATGTACAAGTAATTGATGACGTAGCTGGAAACACTTTAGTATCTGCATCAACATTAAATAAAGAAGTTAAAAACAAAAACTCAAATATTGAAGCAGCTAAAGAAGTTGGAACATTAATAGCTAAATTAGCTTTAGAAAAAAATATTAAAACTGTAGTTTTTGATCGTGGTGGATATGTATACCATGGTGTAGTTAAAGCTTTAGCTGAAGCAGCAAGAGAAGGTGGATTAGAATTCTAAGAAATTCTAATAATATATAAACTCAAAAAGATGATGAGAAAAGGAGGAATAACAAAACCTATGAAAGAAGAAAACGAATTAAAAGAAAAAGTAGTTGCAATTAACAGAGTAACTAAAGTTGTTAAAGGTGGTAGAACTTTTAGATTTAGTGCTGTAGTTGTAGTTGGTGACGAAAACGGTCGTGTAGGTGTTGGTAATGGTAAAGCATCAGAAGTTCCAGACGCTATAAGAAAAGCTATTCAAGAAGCGAAAAAGAACTTAGTAGAAGTGCCAATCATCGATACAACTATACCTCATGAATATATAGGAACTTTTGGTAGTGCAAGAGTTATATTAAAACCAGCAGCTGTTGGTACTGGAATTATCGCTGGAGGAAGCGTTAGACCAGTAATCGAATTAGCAGGGTATAAAAATATAAGAACAAAAGTTATTGGAACAAACAATCCAAGAAACGTTGTTTATGCTACAATCGAAGGATTAAAATCAATGAGAACAGCTCAACAAGTAGCTGAAAAAAGAGGAAAAAAAGTAGAAGACATAATATAATTAATACAACGATTTAGAGAAAAGGAGGGAAAACTGCAATGAAATTAGATGAATTAAAACCAACTATGAAAAAAGTTAAAAGAAATAGAGTTGGACGTGGTATGGCATCAGGAAATGGTAAAACATCTGGTAGAGGACATAAAGGTCAAAAAGCCAGAACTGGTGGTGGAGTAAGAAGAGGTTTCGAAGGTGGTCAAACACCATTGTATAGAAGATTACCAAAAAGAGGATTTACAAATATCCACGCTAACACTTATACAGAAGTAACATTAACAATGTTAAATTTATCTAAAGCAACTGATGTAACAGCTGAAACTTTATTAGCTGACGGTATAATCAGTAAAGTTAGAGATGGTATAGTAATACTTGCAACTGGAAAATTAGAGAAAAAATTAAACGTTAAAGCTACTAGATTCACAGCGAAAGCAAAAGAAACAATCGAAGCTTTAGGTGGAAAGACAGAGGTGGTTTAATTGTTTAAAACATTAAAAAATGCATTAAAAACACCTGAAATTAGAAAAAAAATTCTGTTCACATTATTATTAATCGTTGTGTTTAGATTAGGAAGTTATATAACAGTTCCTGGTGTAGATATAGTAGCATTAAATAATATGACAGAAACAAGTAATGGAATTGTAGGGTTAATTGACATGATATCAGGGGGAGCTTTCTCAAGATTTTCTCTGTTCGCGATGTCAATAACACCATACATAACTGCATCAATTATTATACAATTACTAGCAATGGTAATTCCTTCATTAGAAAAATTAACTAAAGAAGGTGGAGAAGAAGGTAAAAGAGTAATAAATAGATATACAAAAATCTTAACAATAGTATTAGCTATTGTTGAAGCAACAGGGTTATTCCTAGGTTATGCAGGTTCAGGTATATTTATTGATAACTCGATATTAACAGGAGCTCTAGTAGTTATGGGATTAGTAACAGGTACATCAGTTCTTATGTGGTTAGGAGAACAAATCACAGCTAGAGGAATTGGTAACGGAATATCTATGCTAATTTTCATAGGTATAATTGCAGGAATACCAGGTACAGCTGCACAAGTATGGTCTATGATCATGACTGGAACAGGATTTAGTACAATCGGATTAATGACTGCATTAGGAGTTATTATCGGAGCAATAGTATTAGTTGCTGGTGTAGTATTCGTTCAGCAAGCTGAAAGAAGAGTACCAGTACAATATTCAAAAAGAGTAGTTGGAAGAAAAATGGTAGGAGGACAAAATACACATATACCATTAAAACTTGCTATGGCAGGAGTTATGCCAGTAATTTTTGCTTCATCATTTATGACTTTTCCAGCTATGATATTACAAATGTTTATACCAGATATAGCTTATCAAGAACGTTTCTTAAATATGGTGTATAATCTTTCAATATCAACTACACAATCAGTAAATATATGGTATTCATTAGTGAATTCATTAATTTACTTAGTATTGATATTAGGATTTACATTCTTCTATACTTATGCTACATTCAATCCTGCAGAAGTATCGAACAATATTAAGAAAAATGGTGGTTTCATACCAGGTATAAGAGCAGGTAAACCTACAACAGAATATTTAAGTTCAATAATATCTAAATTAACAATATTTGGAGGATTATTCTTAGCTATAATAGCTATATTACCAATATTATTAACATTCACAGGAATGCAAATAGCGTTTGGTGGAACTTCAATACTAATCGTAGTAGGGGTTGCATTAGAAATAGTACAACAATTAGAATCACAACTTGCAATGAGACACTATAAAGGATTCTTAGGATAAAATGTTTTATGTTTTGGAACGCGGCAATTAATTGCCACGTTTCAAAAAACATAATTCTGATAATTTTAATAATTTAAATTAATCTTTAAATTAATCTTTAAATTAATAAAAACAACTAAATAATTTTTATTATGTTTATTATCAATATATGTTATAATATATATGTTGAAATAATAAATTTAATAAAGATTATTTGTATTTACAAATAGCAAATAAAATACGTAAACAAAAGAAGTAAAATAATCTTAAAGTATAATTGGAGGAAATTGAAAATGATAATTATTATGTTAGGTGCACAAGGAACAGGAAAAGGGACAGTAGCAGGAATTTTAGAAAAAAATTTAGGTATTCCACAAATTTCAACTGGAGATATTTTTAGAAAAAACATTAAAGAAAAAACAGAATTAGGAATAGAGGCTAATAAATATATAGCTAAAGGGAACTTAGTGCCAGATGAAATAACAGTACCAATGGTAGCAAATATGCTTAATTCAGACTTTACAGCTAAAGGTGCTGTATTAGATGGATTCCCAAGAACATTAGCACAAGCAGAAAAATTAGAAGAAATATTAGCTGAAACAGGTAAAAAAGTAGATTTAGTAATAAATTTAACAACACCAAGAGAAGAAACTATTGAAAGAATATTAAATAGAAGAGTGTGTTCAAACCAAAAATGTAAAGCAATATATAATTTGAAATTAAAACCATCTAAAGTAGAAGGAATTTGCGATATATGTGGAGCAGAATTAATTCAAAGAGAAGATGATAGTGATGAAGAATCAATTAAACAAAGATTAGAAATATATGATAACAAAACAAAAGTGCTAGTAGATTTTTATGAAAATAAAGGTGTATTAAGAACAGAAGAAGTAAGTGAAAAAATCAATAGATTTGGTTCACATGTAGCAGAAGATATTTCAGCTGAATATAAAAACAATATAAAATAAAACAACTTAAAATTATATTAAAGTTAATAAATTATGAATATACAATGGTAAAAACATAAATATAAACATAAACATAAACATAATAAGGTTGAAAAAAGGAAGGTGAAAAGTTTGGTATCAATTAAATCAAAAAAAGAAATAGTTTTAATGGAAGAAGTGTGTGACATTGTAGCACAAGTTTATGAAGAGCTTGAAAAACATGTAAAACCAGGGATTTCGACAGGAGAATTGGATGAAATAGCTGAAGCGACAATGAGGAAATTAGGAGCAGTGCCAGCACAAAAAGGATATAATCCCGGGATAATGGGGATGCCACCTTTTCCAGCTTCAACTTGTATGTCAGTAAATGATGAAATAATACATGGAATACCTTCAAAAACAAAGATTTTGCAAGAAGGTGATGTTTTAAGTGTAGACATGGTTGCAGTTAAAAACGGTTTTCATGGTGATGCAGCAAGAACTTTTAGAGTTGGGAAAGTTTCAAAAAAAGCAGAAAGAATAATAAATGTAGCAGAAAGAGCATTTTTTGAAGGGATAAAATATGCAAAACCAGGATTTAGAGTTGGTGATATTAGTCATGCAATAGGTAAATTTGTTGAATCACAAGGATATAATGTGATAAAAGAGTTTCAAGGACATGGCATTGGAGAAAAAATGCATGAAGACCCAGGTATACCTAATTATGGTAAAGCAGGAAGAGGAATAAGACTTGAACCAGGTATGACTCTAGCAATAGAGCCGATGATAATGGAAGGGAAAGATAGTGTCTTAGAATTAGAGGACAGATGGACAATAATTACAGAAGAT
Organism: uncultured Clostridium sp.; assembly: GCA_964370265.1. Lineage (GTDB taxonomy): Bacteria > Bacillota > Clostridia > TANB77 > CAG-508 > CAG-269. Next base: position 112,965 of record CAYJIP010000003.1, read on the forward strand.
GGATCATTATCTGTACACTATGAAAATACAATATTAATTACAGAAAACGAGCCGAAAATATTGACATTACGTTAAATTTATTGTATAATACAATAGTTATTGAGAAAATGAACAAAATATATACTCTTTTAGTGAGGAGGAAGAAAACTTGGCAAAAGAAGATGTTATAGAAATTGAAGGTGTAGTTGTTGAAACATTACCAAATACAAACTTCAAAGTAGAATTAGAAAATGGACATCAAATATTAGCTCATATTTCTGGGAAATTAAGAATGAATTACATTAAAATATTACCAGGAGATAAAGTAAAAGTTGAATTATCACCATATGACCTAACAAGAGGAAGAATAACTTGGAGAGCTAAATAACATAGAATTAACCCAATTAATATATATTATTAATTATAGAATATTATAAATATTCTTTTAGAATTTGAGGAGGTGCAAAAAAATGAAAGTAAGACCATCAGTAAAACCAATTTGCGATAAATGTAAAGTAATAAAAAGAAGAGGTGTAATTAGAGTTATTTGCGAAAACCCTAAACACAAACAAAGACAAGGATAGTCTTAAAAACAAGCAAATAACACAAATGAGGTAGCGGCTGTGAAACTTGAAAAAGATTTACATATCGAATTTGTGTTTATATATATGTCAGAGGCTTTAAAGAGACTAGAGTAAACGCTAGTACATTTCACCTTTGAAGTTAGAAGACAAAACATAGGAATTGCCTATTAAATAAAACATATTAAAGAAAATAAAATGGAGGTGCAAAACATGGCTCGTATATCAGGAGTAGATTTACCTAAAGAAAAAAGAGTAGAAGTTGGATTAACATACATTTTTGGTATTGGATTATCAACTTCACAAAAAATCTTAAAAGAAGCTGGAATAAATCCAGATACAAGAATTAAAGAATTGACAGATGATCAAGTAAATGAAATCAGAAAAGTAATTGATGAAAAACATTTAGTAGAAGGTGATCTTAGAAGAGAAGTAGCTCTTAACATTAAAAGACTTACAGAAATAGGATGCTATAGAGGATTAAGACATAGAAAAGGTCTTCCAGTAAGAGGTCAAAGAACTAAAACTAATGCTAGAACTAGAAAAGGACCTAGAAAATTAGTAAGTAAATCAAATTAATTAGAGTTTAAGAATTAAACTTTCATACTCAAAATTAAGAATTTTGAAAGAGGAGGAAATAAGCAATGGCTAAGAATGTAGCAACAAAAAAAGTGGCTAGAAGAAACAGAAAAAACATTGATAAAGGTGCAGCTCATATTCATTCTAGTTTTAATAATACAATAGTTACAATAACAGATGTACAAGGAAATGCAATAGCATGGGGAAGTGCTGGTGGATTAGGATTTAAAGGTTCTAGAAAAAGTACACCATTTGCTGCAGGTCAAGTTGCAGAAACAGCTGCTAAAGCTGCTATGGAACATGGATTGAAATCTGTAGAAGTATTTGTTAAAGGACCAGGGTCAGGAAGAGAAGCGGCTATCCGTTCACTTCAAACAGCTGGTTTAGAAATAAGTACAATTAAAGATGTAACACCAATACCACACAATGGTTGTAGACCACCAAAAAGAAGAAGAGTTTAATATCTGATATTAAACTGAATATAAAATAAATAGAGAGGTGAAATAAATGTCAGGAAAAAGTGTACCAATTCTAAAAAGATGTAAAGCATTAGGAATTGAACCTATTCAATTAGGATATGATAAAGAATCAATTAGAAAAACAAAAAGAACTAACAAAAAAGTTAGTGAATATGGAATTCAATTAAGAGAAAAACAAAAAGTTAAATTTATATATGGAGTTAGTGAAAAACAATTCAGAAAATATTTTGAAATGGCTTCTAATAAAAAAGGAATAACAGGTGAAAACTTATTACAAATATTAGAAAGCAGATTAGATAACGTTGTATATAGATTAGGGTTTGGGGTTTCAAGAGCTCAAGCTAGACAATTTGTTAGTCACGCTCAATTCGAAGTAAATGGTAAAAAAGTTAATATACCATCATACTTAGTTAAAGAGGGAGATATAATCTCTTTAAGAGAAAACAAAAAAGATAATGCAACAATAAAAATAAATGTTGAAGAATCAGCAAAAAGACCAGTAGTTGCTTGGTTAGAAAGAAATAGCGAAAACGTAAGTGGTAAAGTAATTAGATTATCTACTAGAGAAGAAATCGATATTGCTATAGAAGAACATTTAATTATAGAACTTTACTCAAAATAATATTAGTCGTTATTTTAATAATATATTAAAAAGACTAAAAGGAAGTTTTAAAAACTTCGGACATGTTCTAAAATTTAGGAGGTATAGATGATAGAATTCGAAAAGCCAAATATTGAATGTCTAGAAATAAACGATACAAATAATTATGCAAAATTTGTATGTGAACCATTAGAAAGAGGTTATGGAGTAACAATTGGAAATTCATTAAGAAGAATATTACTTTCTTCACTTCCAGGTTGTGCAATAACAAGTGCAAAAATTGATGGAGTTTTACATGAATTTTCTACAATACCAAATGTAGTAGAAGATGTTCCAGAAATCATAGTTAATATAAAAAATATTAGATTAAAATATGACGGTATGGATGAAAAAGTTCTAAGAATAGATTTCAAAGGTGAAGGAAAAGTATGTGCAGGAGATATAATAACAGATGGAACAGTAGAAATACTAAATCCAGAGTTACATATTGCAACAGTTTCTGAAGGTGGAAGTCTTAAAATAGAATTAACTGCAAGCAAAGGTAGAGGATATAATTCAGCAGATAAAAATAAAAAACAAAATCAAGATATATCTGTTCTTCCAATTGATTCAATATATACGCCGGTAAAAAAGGTAAACTATCAAGTAGAGAATACAAGAGTTGGACAAATGGTTGATTACGATAAGTTAACAATCGAAGTTTGGACAGATGGTAGCTTAAAAGCTCATGAAGCATTAAGTTTGGCTGCTAAAGTAATGACAGGTCATTTAGAATTATTTATTGACTTATCAGAAGCTACAAAAAATACTCAAGTTATGATTGAAAAAGAAGAATCTAAAAAAGAAAAAGTTTTAGAAATGTCAATTGAAGAATTAGAATTATCTGTAAGATCATTCAATTGTTTAAAAAGAGCAGGAATAGCTACAGTTGAAGATTTAGCAAATAAATCAGAAACTGATATGATGAAAGTTAGAAATTTAGGTAAAAAATCATTTGATGAAGTTGTAGCTAAATTATATTCATTAGGATTAGGTTTTGCTTCTGAAGAAGAATAAACAATAATATATAAATTAATATATAAAGGAAGGTGAAGAAATTGGCAATAAATAGAAAATTAGGTAAAAGAACAGATATTAGATTAGCAATGTTAAGAACATTAACAACAGATTTAATTATGCATGGTAAAATTGAAACTACTTTAATGAGAGCTAAAGAAGTAAAAGCTATCGCTGATAGTGTAATATCATTAGCAATCAAAGAAAAAGATAATTTTGAAATGGTAGATGTTAAAATTGTTAAAGCTAAATTAGATAGTAAAGGTAACAAAGTTACTGAATTAGTAAAAAGCAAAAACGGTAACGAATACTTAAAAGTTGTGAAAGAAGAAACAACAGAAAGTAGACAAAAAGATATGCCTACAAGATTAAACGCTAGAAGAAAAATGATGAAAAAAATCAATAAAGTTACTATAGATGGTAAAACAGTTGATTTAACTTCAAAATTATTCAATGAAATAGCAAATAAATATGCAGGTAAAAACGTTGGTGGATACACTAGAATAATTAAAGCTGGACCTAGAAAAGGTGATTCAGCAGAAGTTGCAATATTACAACTTATATAATAAAAAACGCGCAAGCGTTTTTTATTTTGCAAATATATTGAAATAGTACTAAGTTTATAGAAAAGTAATTATGAAAATATTTACAAAAAAATATCATAATGATATACTTTTTATATAAAATATACAAGGAGGCAGAAAATGAAAGCAGAAATTGTAGGAGAAAATTTACCGGTTCTAATTTGTAAATTAGACCAAGGAGAATCGGTATTTACAGAAGTTGGTGGAATGACATGGATGGATGAAAGTATAGAAATGACAACAAACACTAATGGTGGTGTGATGAAAGGACTAGGAAGAGCATTATCAGGTGAATCGATATTTATGAATATATATACAAGTAAAAAGGATAATAGTGAAATAGCATTTGCTTCATCATTTCCAGGGAAAATAATAGAATTTGATGTATCACAAGGTAATATAATATGTCAAAAAAGAGCATTTTTATGTGCAGAAAAAAGTGTAGATATGAAAATGAAATTTAAAAAGAAATTCGGTGCAGGATTATTTGGTGGAGAAGGATTCATAATGCAAGAACTAAGTGGTACAGGTAGAGCATATATAGAAATAGATGGTTCAGTTGTAAAAAAAGAAATTAAACCGGGTCAAACATTAAAAATTGATAATGGGTATGTAGCAGCTATGACAGAAGGTGTTACATTAGATATAACAACAGTAAAAGGCCTAAAAAACATAGTATTTGGTGGAGAAGGGCTATTTTTAACAACTGTAAAAGGAGAAGGAAGTGTATGGATACAAACAATGCCATTAGCAAAACTAGCAGCTAATTTATCACCATATATCGTAACAAATACGTCAAAAGCTGGAACAGTATTAGATATATTAGGTAGTTAATATTTAATAAAGATAAAGTTAAAGTTAAAGATAAAGTTAAAAATAAAGTTAAAGATAAAATTGATAAAAATGGTAGAAAAAAGAATAGAAATAAACAATGAATAAAATAGGAGGAACAAAATGAGAGCAGAAATAGTTGGTGAGAATTTACCAGTATTAATATGTAAATTAGATAAAGGAGAATCATTATTCACAGAAGTAGGCGGTATGACATGGATGGATGATACAATAGATATGGCAACAAATACTAATGGTGGAGTAATGAAAGGATTAGGAAGAGCGTTATCAGGTGAATCAATATTCATGAATACATATACAAGTACAAAGGATGATAGTGAAATAGCATTTGCATCATCATTTCCAGGAAAAATACTAGCTTTTGATATAGGTCAAGGAAGCATTATATGCCAAAAAAGAGCATTTTTATGTGCAGAAAAAAGTGTAGATATGAAAATGAAATTTAAAAAGAAATTTGGTGCAGGTTTATTTGGTGGAGAAGGATTCATAATGCAAGAACTAAGTGGTAATGGAAAAGCTTTTATTGAAATAGATGGATCAGTTGTTAGAAAAGAAATAAAACCAGGGGAAACACTAAAAATAGATAATGGATATGTAGCAGCAATGACAGATGGAATTGATTTAGATATAACAACTGTAAAAGGTTTGAAAAATATAGTATTTGGTGGAGAAGGACTATTTTTAACAACAATTAGAGGTCAAGGAACAGTTTGGATTCAAACAATGCCACTTGCAAAATTAGCAGGATGTGTATCTCCATATATGGCTATGAGATCATAAAATATATAGTGGTTATTAAAAGAATAAAAAAGCTAAAAAAACTAAAAAAGCTAAAATAAATTTAAAAAACTAACACAAATCAAAAAGTATATAATTAAATAAGAAAATATTAAATCACAAAACTTCCTATAATTCATATCATATAAAGATATGGAGGTATTTATGGAAGTTTTTTTTGTTATAATATTTTGGACTTTTGCTATATATGGTGTATGTGAACTGTTTAAAAATATAATATATACACTAAATTTTAATAAAGTAAATAAGGAAGGAATAAATCTAATTATTACTGTGAAAAATCAAGAGGAAAACATAGAAATGTTTATGAGGTCTACACTATTTAGAATAATATATGGTAAAAAAGAAGATGAAATAATAAAAAAAGTATTAGTAACAGATTTAAAATCCAGTGATAAGACAAAAGAAATCTTAAATAAATTAGAACTAGAGTATGATTTTTTAGAAGTTATTAATTGGAAAGAATGTAAAGAAATAATTGATAATATGGATAAATGATATATATATTTGGTTGAAAAACCATACTTATTGTGATAAGATATGAAGCATACAAAAACAGATAAAAGAAACAGGAGACTATGAATGGAGATAATAGGTGAACTAGTCACAATAATATATAAGAATGAATTAAATGCATATACAATAGCTGAAATAGAAACAGATGAGGAAGTTTTGACAGTTGTAGGTTATTTACCTTTTATAAATGAAGGAGATAGTCTTAAAATTGTAGGGAAATATATAGAACATAAAGAATATGGTAAACAATTTAGAATAGATACATTTGAAAAATTAATGCCATTAACATTATCTGCTCTAAAAAAATATTTAGGTAGTGGTAATATTAAAGGTATAGGAGAAAAAACAGCTGAAAAAATAGTAGATAAATTTGGAGAAGAAACAATCCATGTATTGAAATTAGAACCTAAAAGATTAGCTGAAATAAGAGGAATAAACGAAGAAAAAGCTTTAGCTATATCCGAAGAATTTATTACTAATTGGGAAGTATGGCAAATAGTAGGTTTTTTAGATAAATTTGGAATAGGAGCAGAAAGTGCTAAAAAAGTATTTGATTTACTTGGAGTAAATGCAATACAAGAAATAGAATCAAATCCATATGTATTAATAGATATAGCTAGAGTGGATTTTAGACAGATAGACATTATGGCACTTAAACTAGGAATAGATCAAACAAATATAAAAAGAGTTCAAAGTGGAATAAAATATGCATTACTAAGAAGTACTTCAAATGGTCATTCATGTGTATTAAAACATGAATTACTAGATTTTGTAGCTAAATTATTAGATATTGAATATGAAATAATTGAAAATTATATGATTAATCTACAAATGAAAAACGAAATATTTATGGAAAAACAAGAAGAAGGAGAATATATATATTTGTATTCATATTACGCAACTGAAGTAAATATAGCTAATAGAATAAGAAAATTACAAAAATCTGAAAACATGAAAAAAATATCTGATATAAAGACAGAATTAAAGTTAATAGAAAATAAGTCAGATATTGATTTATCAGATAAGCAAAAAGAAGCGGTAGAATTAGTAAATGATAATAATGTTGTTATAATAACAGGGGGGCCAGGAACAGGGAAAACAACAGTAATTAAAACAATAATAGATATATATGAAGCTAAAGAAAAAAAAGTTGTATTATGTGCACCAACAGGACGAGCAGCAAAAAGAATAACAGAAACGACAGGTAGGGAAGCATCAACATTACATAGACTACTCGAAATAGGTAAAATAGATGAAAATCCTATGAATAACAATGCAGAAAGATTTGAAAGCTCACCAATAGATGCCGATATTGTAATAATTGACGAGGTATCTATGGTAGATATGTTTTTAATTAACTATGTTTTAAAATCAATATATCAAGGAACAAAACTGATATTAGTAGGTGACAAAGATCAATTATCATCTGTAGGACCAGGTACAGTATTAAAAGATTTTATTGAGTCTGAATCAATAGCGACAGTGAATTTAGAAAAGATTTTTAGACAAGCTGCACAAAGTAAAATAATATTAAATGCACATAAAGTAAATAATGGAGAAATATTTATAGCAGAACAATCAAATGAAGAAAATAATATAAAAGATGATTTTTTCTACATAAAAGAAAGTATCCAAGAAAAAATGCTATCACAGGTAATTTCATTATGTACAGGAAGATTAAAAAAATATGGAGACTATGATTTCTTTCAAAATATTCAAGTATTAACTCCAACTAAAAAAGGAATGCTTGGTACAAAAGAATTGAATCAATCATTACAAATATACTTAAATCCACATAAAGAAGGTAAAATAGAGGTTAATAGTATGGGTGCAATATATAGAATCGGTGATAGAGTTATGCAAATAAAAAACAACTATGAAATATATTGGGAAAAGTCAGATCTGCCTAAAAAAGAAATGGGACATGGTGTATTTAATGGCGAAATTGGTACAATAATTAACATATACCCAAAAGAAAAGCAAATTGAGATAAAATTCGATGATGAAAAAATAGCTATATATGAAAATTCAGAATTAGACCAAATAGAACACAGTTATGCAATAACAATACATAAATCACAAGGAAGTGAATTTGATGTTGTGATTTTAGTATTACCACAATCAGCACCAATGTTATTGACAAGAAATTTACTGTATACAGCGATAACAAGAGCTAAAAAAATGCTTGTGTTGATAGGGAATGACAGAGTAGTAAATTACATGATACAAAATATAGATAGTAAAAAAAGGAATACAGGTTTAAAGTTTAAATTACAACAGTAGGAAGTGAAAAAATATTAGTAAAGAGCCAAAAAAGAAATTTGAAAACATGCATATAAAACTATATAAATTCATAGAGAAAATATTAAATATAATATATCCACAAACATGCGGTATATGTGGAAAGCTTCATTCAAAAAGCATATGTGTAAAATGTTATTTGAATATACAAAATGACTTGCAATATGAAATTGAAAAAATAGATTCGACTTTTGAAAATCTAATATATATATCAAAATATCAAGGAATATTACGAGAAAAAATATTAGACTATAAATTTAATGAGGCATCATATTTATATAAAACATTTTCAGATTTAATTTTAAAAGATGAAAAAATATTTAAAATATTAAAATCATATGATACAATTATACCAGTACCAATAAGTAATAAGAGATTTAAAGAGAGAGGATATAATCAATCTGAACTAATAGCAAAAGAATTATCAAAAAGATTAAATATTGAGATGAATATAGAAAATCTTATAAAAAATAAAAATATTATAGAACAAAGTAAATTAGGTAAAGAAGAAAGAATAAAAAATATAGAAGGTGTTTATGAAATTAGAAATCTTCAAGAATTAGAAAATAAAAAAATAATATTAATTGATGATATATATACAACAGGAAGTACAGTAAAAGAATGTGCAAAAATATTAAAACAATCTAAATGTAAAAAAATAGATGTATTAGTAATTGCTAAAGATTAATACAAAGGAGGAATAATGGAAGAATTAGTAGAAAGTATATTAGATTATATAAGATCAGATTATACAGATTATGCAGTAATGATAAATGGAGAATGGGGAGCTGGTAAGACACATTTTTGGAATAATAAAGTTAAAAAGAAAATAGACACCTTATATTTGAATGGAAAAAAATATACTACAATATATATGTCTTTGTATGGAATATCAAATTTAGAAGAAATTAGCAAAAAAATATTTATTGAGACAACACAATTAATGGATAAGAATTTAAAAAAATATATGGATTCAAATGAACAAAAATCAATACCAGAATATGCTAAAACTGGGATTGACATGGCGAATCTATTTGGTGTGGCAAAAAATGGCGATAAAATCAATTATGGAGAGTTTTTTTCCACAGATGACAAAGTACTTTGCTTTGACGATTTAGAAAGAGCAAATGTGGATGTAATCGATATTTTGGGGTATATAAATAATTTCGTAGAACATGACCATATTAAAACAATAATAATATGTAATGAAAAAGAACTATCTACAAAATTTAAAAGTTCAAATTTAGAAATGAAAACATTTATAGCAACATATTTATTGGACAAACAAAATGAATTATTGACTTCAGATAAACCAATGGTAGAAAAAATACAAGATAAAATAGAGCATGTATTTGATAAAGCCAATGATTATGAAAGAATAAAAGAAAAATTGATTGGAGAAACTTTTGAATATGCACCAAGATTTGATTATATAATAAATGGAATCTTGATGCGTTATGAAAGAAATACAGATTTAATTAGATTTTTAAGAGAAAATACAGCATTAATTATAGCAACATTCAATCGAAGTGGGACAAGAAATTTGAGAATATTAAAACATTCATTAAATGATTTCCAAAAGGTATTTGAAATGGTAAACAAGGCATATCCAAATACAAGTCATCGAGTAATGCAAACAATGTTGATATTTACAATAGCAGTATCATTTGAAATAAAAGCAGGTAAAATAACAAAAGAAAAATTTTTAAATATTAAAAATAATGAGGAATATAAGGCAATAGTAGTATCATCTAGAATTTTAATAGATAATAGACAATTTTATATTAAAGAATTTGATAGTAACTATTATTATAATTTTAAATCTGAATATAGATTTTTTAAATTTATAGAATACTACATTAGAACTAGAATATTTGATATGAAATTATTCAAACAAGACATGGAAACAATAAGAAACACAATAGATATTGAAAGTTTACCAGGATATAAAAGAATATTAACAGAAGAATATTGGAAGATACCAGATGATAGTTTTGGAAGAATAACAGAAGAAGTGTTACATGATATAAAAGAAGGAAAATTAGAATTAATAGATATTGTTAAGTTATTTGCATATTTCAGCTATTTTTCAAGAAAAAAATTAATTAAATATGAATTAGAACAAATAAAAGAAAAATTTCTAAAAGGTATGAAAAAATCAGCACAAAAATCCGAATATTGTGAAAATAAAGAAGAGGAACTTTCTAAAATAGCAATAAATGAAACAACAGAAGATATGAGAGAAGTATTAGAATATTTTGACAAATTAAATTTAGAATTGTTAGACAAAATGCTAAAGCAAAAAGCAGAAACAATATTTAAGTGTATTCCAATGAAAATGGAACTGTTCTATGAAAAATTTGATAAAGAATGTATGAATATTCCAATATTTAAATACTATGATTCATTCCAATTATTCCAAAGAATTTCATGTGCACCTAATGAAGATATAGTTATTATAAAAGAAAAACTAATGGATAGAATAAACCAAAATTTAAAAGATATTAAATCAGAAGTTACAAATATAAAACAATTGAAAACAATAATTGATGATTATTTAGTTCAAAAAAATATAACAATAAAAAATGTAATGCTCACTGAATTTTCAAGAGAATTAGGTGAAATGATTAAAATATATGAAAGTGACAAAGATGCAGATATGTAGTTTGAGAAAAGAGGAAAAACATGAATAAAAAAATTAGTGGAAAACAGATGTCAAAAACACTATCAATATTTGGTATGACTATATGTGTAATTGCGATCATAATGGAATTGGTAGCAGGTGGTAATAATTATATAGCATTAGTTGTAATTCTTTTAGCTAATTTCACTATATATATATCAACATATAGTATGCTAAAGAAAGAAAATGAAGAAGAAAAATATAACGAATTAAAGAAAAAAGAACAAGTTATAAATGATTTGATAAATAAAAAATAAACAGCGTAAAATATAAAGAATTAAATAGTTGCATAAAATTTTCCTTTTTTGACATAATAAGAGTAAACATAAAAATAAAAGGAGGATAAAAATGAAAGCAACAGGAGTTGTTAGAAGAATTGATGATTTAGGTAGAGTAGTAATTCCAAAAGAAATAAGAAAAACATTAAGAATAAAAGAAGGAGAACCATTAGAAATATTTACCGATAGAGAAGGACAAGTAATATTAAAAAAATATTCACCAATAGGTGAGCTGTCTGAATTTGCTGCAGGATATGCTGAAACACTTTCTAAAACGACAGGACACATAGCTTGTATAACAGATAAAGATGTTGTAATAGCTGTATCAGGAGGACCTAAAAAAGAGTTTTTAGAACAAAGTATAAGTTTAGAAATAGAAAAGATATTAGAAGATAAAGAAGTTTATACAAGTAAAGAAAATAGTGATAAAGCAGTACCAATTGTTAAAAACGAAACTAAAAACAGAAAAAATAACTCGCAAATTATATATCCGATAATATCAAATGGTGATTCGATAGGGACAGTAATATTGTTAGGAAAAGAAGAAGCTACAAAAATGTCAGATACAGAAAGAAAAGTAGCACAGTCAGCAGCTACATTTTTAGGTAGTCAAATGGAAATATAAAAATTTAAATAGAAAATAACATCAATATTAATAAATATAGATGTTATTTTTATATCTATTTATATTTATATATATTTTTTTTAAATATATATATAAATGTTAATTAGTTACATAGATAATATTGTATTTTGTGTGAAAATATAGTAAAATATTAGCATTGATATAATAAAAAGGAGAATCTATGAAAGCAATAGAGATAAGAAATAAATATTTAGAATTTTTCAAAAGACATGGACATACAATAATTAAATCAGCATCATTAATTCCAGAAAATGATCCATCTGTACTTTTTACAACAGCAGGTATGCAACCATTAGTACCATATTTGTTAGGAGAAAAACATTCAGGAGGAACTAGACTTGCAGATTATCAAAAATGTGTTAGAACAAATGATATAGAAGAAGTTGGAGACAACAGACATTTAACATATTTCGAGATGTTAGGAAATTGGTCATTAGGAGACTATTTTAAAGAAGAATCAATACAAATGAGTTTTGATTTTCTAACAAAAGAATTAAATATTCCAGTAGAAAAATTATCGGTAACTTGTTTTGCAGGAGATGAGGATTGTCCGAAAGATGAACAATCAGCTGCGATTTGGGAAAAAGTTGGAATGAGTAAAGATAGAATTTTCTTTTATGGTAAAGAAGATAACTGGTGGATAGCTGGAGAAGAAGGGCCATGTGGTCCGGATACAGAAATGTTTTATGATACAGGTAAACCAGCATGTGGAGAAAATTGTGAACCATCATGTGATTGTGGTAAATATGTTGAAATTTGGAATAATGTATTTATGGAATATTTTAAAGATTCAAATGGATACAGAAAACTTGAAAAGAAAAACGTTGATACTGGATTAGGTTTAGAAAGAATGACAATGCTATTACAAGGTAAAGAAACACCATATGAAACAGAGTTATTCACACCTATTATGGAAAAATTAGTTAAATTACAACAAATTGATAATATAGAATCAAGAAGAATAATAGCTGAGCATTTACGTTCAAGTATGATGATAATATTAGATGGTGGTAAACCAAGTAACACAGATAGAGGATATATATTAAGAAGATTAATAAGAAGAATGATAAGACATTTAAATAAGTTACAAATTAATTTAGATGAATTAGCAACATTAATAAATATCAATATAGAAAATTTACAAGAAATGTATCCAGAATTAGCATTAAATAAAGAAAGAATAGTGTTAACTTTAATCGAAGAAAAGGATAAATTTGTTAAAACTTTAAATAATGGTGAAAAAGAATTTTTTAAAGCAATGAAAAAAGAAGAAGGAAATTCAATAATATCAGGAGAAGTTGTATTTAGACTATATGATACTTATGGATTCCCACCAGAAGTAACAAAAGAATTAGCAAATGAAAATGGATTAGAAATTGATTTAAAAGGATTTGAAAAATTGTTTAAAGAACACCAAGAAAAATCAAGACAAGGTTCAGAGCAAAAATTTAAAGGTGGACTTGCAAGTCAATCTGAAATGAGTATTGCATATCATACAGCAACACATTTGTTACACCAAGCATTAAAACATGTATTAGGTGATAGTGTTAACCAAAAAGGATCTAACATAACAGATGAAAGATTAAGATTTGATTTTAGTCATCCAGAAAAAATGAGTAAAGAACAAATATTAGAAGTCGAAGAAATGGTAAATGCTCAAATTCAAAAAAGTTTAGATGTAACTTGTGAAGAGATGACATTAGAAGAAGCAAGACAATCAGGAGCTATAGGGTTATTTGGAGATAAATATGGTGAAAAAGTAAATGTATATACAATAGGTGATTTTAGTAAAGAAATATGTGGAGGACCACATGTGTCTAATATAAAAGAGTTAGGAACTTTCAAAATCAAGAAAGAAGAATCTAGTTCATCAGGAGTTAGAAGAATAAAAGCTATATTAATTAAATAGAAGGAGAGTTATTATGGAGGATTGTATTTTTTGTAAAATAATAAGAGGAGAAATACCATCAAATAAAGTATATGAAGATGACGAAATAATAGCATTTAATGATATTCATCCAGTAACACCAATTCATATATTGGTAATTCCTAAAAAACACATAAAAAGTGTAATCGATATACAAAAAGAAGATGAAAGTTTAATAGGAAAAATGTATACAGCAATAAACAAAATAGCAGAAGAAAAAGGTTTTGCAAAAGAAGGTTTTAGATTAATAACTAATTGTGGTGAAAATGGAGGACAAGAAGTAGAACACTTACACTTTCATATATTAGCTGGAGAAAAGCTAGGAAGCAAAATTGTATAAAGAGGAAAATACTAAACAATATAAATATAATAGAAAAAACAACATATAGATAGAATTATATGTTGTTTTCTATTTATTAAAAAGTGAGTCAAATAGAAAGATACAATAATCCTTTACATAAAGTTTGTTTGATGATATAATATTAAAGATACAAAGTATTAGTAATCATTATGACAACAAGGACTGACAGGAGGAAAAATATGAATGCACATTTAAAAATAGTCGAAAGGAAAGAGTTGCAAGATAATTCTTATTGTAAAGATATCAAAGTGCCGACACAAGTTATGATAGAAACAACAGAATCTAGTTACAGAATAGAAACATATAGCTCTTTTATTCCATTAGAAAAAGCAAATAGACAAGAACGAAAAAAAATTCGTATGCTATTAAAAAATAAGAGGAATATACACTGTATTAATATTATTGATATTAACGAAAAACATTTAATAACATATATTCCGCCAGGAAGCAGTATACAAAATTATATCGAAAAAATGATATCTCTTTTGGATGAAAAATCTAATTTTGCAGAAAAAATCAATCTATATTATGGTATAAAAATTGATATTGAAAACTTCGGGATACAAATTGAAGACCAGCAAAAAATTAAAATCACTATAAAAAAAGATAGTGATACTAAAGAACTTTTCATGCAATATTATTATGACTAAACAAATATGAATGATTACTAAAAAAGTGACTATATTAGTCACTTTTTTTATTAAGTAATAAAAAATATAAAAATATGAAAATATAAAAATATGAAATGATAAAGTAGTATATAAAGTAGACACTAAAAAACGAATATTAAAAATCTTTAAAAAATATAAATAATATTATTCTTATAAATATTATTTATATTAGAGATATAATAGTATATACATGTAAAATATAATATAGATAAATCGTATTTGAAAATATATACTTTTTATTTAACATGTGGTATAATAAATAAGAGAATATTTTAAATACGGAGGATAAAAAGATGTTCAAAAGTAAATATGGTATAGTATTAACAATATTACTAATAATATTAGTATTAGGAATATTGGGATTGTTAGGATTTTTAGGATATGATTATTATCAAAAATATATAATAACAAAAGAAACTTCTGAGTATGTAGAAAATTTCAGAGGTGAATTATCAGATGGAGACGATACAGATAGTGATACAGATTTAGATAATAACTCAGATAGTAATACAGATAATGATGTTGAATTAGAAAAACCAAGTACAAGCACTGGAAATAATGGTAGTGATGGAGATGATGACGCATTTGAACCATATAATGGGTTTGGTGTAGTAGGGATAATAGAAATTCCAGCAACAAGTGTTGATTTACCAATTTTAGAAAGAGATACTAGAGATTCATTAGATGCTTCTGTTGCATTCCAATATGGTGTTGGATTAAATGAAGTTGGAAACAATGTAATAGTAGGACACAACTATAGAAATGGGTTATTTTTCTCAAACAATGATAAATTAGAACTAGGAGATAAAATATATATAACAGCGGGACCAGATAGAAGAATGGAATATGAAATTTATGAAATATTTATAACTTCGTCAACAGATACAAGTTTCTTCCAAAGAAACACAAATGGATTAGCTGAAATAACATTATCTTCATGTACAGATGATGGGCAAGAAAGAATAATAGTATTAGCAAGACAAGTGTAATTTAATAGTACGAATAAAAGAAAATTAGAAATAGAAATATTTCTAATTTTTTTTTATTTATATATTTACTAAATTTATTTATATATTTTACATATTTCGCTTTATTTTTACATGAAAATTATATATAATGAGAACGAAAAAATATATAATAAATCAAAAGATGGTGAGGATATCAATGGATAAAAAACAAGCAGAAAAAAAGATTAAAGAATTAAGAAAAACAATAGAATATCATGCTAAAAAATATTATGATGAAGATATTCAAGAAATATCTAATTTCGAGTATGATATGCTTTTATTAGATTTGAAAAACTTAGAAACAAAATATCCAGAATTAATAAATACAGAATCTTTAACACAAAAAGTTGGAGGAAAAGTAAATGAAGCATTTAGTAAAGTAGAACATGTTGTTCCTTTGCAAAGTTTGCAAGATGTTTTTGAATATAGTGAAGTAGAAGATTTTGTAATAAAACAAAATCAAAAAGCAATAGAAAACGAAATAAAAGATAATAAATATGTTGTTGAAACTAAAATAGATGGATTATCAGCAGCATTAGAATATAAAAAAGGAATATTTGTAAGAGGTGCTACAAGAGGAAATGGCTTAGTAGGAGAAGATGTTACAGAAAATCTAAAAACAATAAAAACTATACCAATGAAATTAAAAGAAGAAATTGATATAATTGTTAGAGGAGAAGTTTTTATAGGAAAAGAAGACTTCGAAAAAATGAATCAAGAAAGAGAAGCAAATGAAGAAGAATTATTTGCAAATCCTAGAAATGCAGCAGCAGGATCTCTAAGACAATTAGATAGTAAAGTAACAAAAACAAGACCATTAGACATATATATATTTAATGTTCAAAAATTAGAAGGAAAACAATTTGAATCACATTACGAAGAATTGATGTATTTAGAACAACTTGGTTTTAATGTTAATCCAGTAAAAATATATTGTGAAAATTATGAAGAAGTTGAAAAAGCTATTACTTATATAGGAGAAAATAGAGAAAATTTAACATTTGAGATAGACGGAGCTGTTGTAAAAATAGATAATTTAGAATTCAGAAAAATACTAGGTACTACAACAAAAGTTCCAAGATGGGCAGTAGCATATAAATATCCACCAGAAAAGAAAGAAACAAAATTGTTAGATATAATATGCCAAGTAGGAAGAACAGGTGCAATAACACCAATGGCTATATTAGAACCAGTTAAAGTAGCAGGATCAACAATTTCAAAAACAACACTTCATAACCAAGATTTCATAATAGATAAAGACTTGAAAATAGGGGATACAGTTATTATACAAAAAGCTGGTGATGTAATACCAGAAATAGTAGAAGTGAATACAAAAAAAAGAACAGGAATAGAAAAAGAATTTAAAATGCCAACACATTGTCCAATATGTGATGCACCAGCAGTAAGAGAAGAAGGAGAATCCGCAATAAGGTGTACAGGAATAGAGTGTCCAGCAAAACTATTAAGAAATTTAATGCACTTTGCATCAAAAGAAGCAATGAATATAGATGGTTTAGGGGAAAGCATAATAAAACAATTATTAGATAATAAGTTGATAGAAAATATAGCAGATATATATACATTAACTTTTGAACAAGTTGCATCATTAAAGAAAAATGGAACTAAGTTCGCGAATAATTTATTAGAAAGTATTAATCAAAGTAAAAGTAATGATTTATATAGGTTAATAGCTGCATTAGGTATAAGACATGTAGGAATAAAAGCATCAAAATCACTTGCTAAAAAATACAGAGATATAGACAATATCATAAAAGCAGAAATAGAAGAACTAAACCAAATGAATGATGTTGGAGAAGTAATGGCAGCAAGTATATATAATTTCTTTAAACAAGAACAGACACAAGATTTAATATATAGATTAAAAGAATCAGGAGTAAATACATTAAGTCTAGAAGAGGAAAGTACAGATAATAGGTTTGAAGGTAAAACTTTTGTATTAACAGGAAGTTTAGAAAAATATACTAGACAAGAAGCGGGAGATATAATCGAAAAACTAGGCGGAAAAGTGTCAGGAAGTGTATCTAAAAAAACAGATTATTTACTAGCAGGAGAAGACTCAGGAAGCAAATTAAAAAAAGCGCAAGATTTAGGTGTAAATATAATAAATGAAGAACAATTTGAAAATTTGGTAAAATGAAAGGACTAAACAATGGAAGAATATACATTTGAAAAAATGTGGGTAAACTTAAGAGATGGTTATGAAATAGAATTTACATATGTAGGTAATAGATACCTGCTATTTAAAACAGCAGAAAACTGTTATACACAAAAATTACTATCAGACGAAAAGAAAAATCCACAACCAAGAATGTTAATGTTAACATTAACAAGAGTAAAAGAAATGTTTCCACATATGGAAAATATAGAATTTAGAGTAATGACATCAAACTAATAAATTAAATATGAGAGGATATAGAAATGGCAATAATAGATGGAAAAAGTATAGCGAAAAAAATAAAAAGTGAATTGAAATTAGAATGTGATATATTAAAAGAAGAAAATGTAAAACCTAGATTAGCAGTAATTATGGTAGGAGATAATCCAGCATCAAAAGTATATGTAAAAAATAAAAGTAGAGCATGTGATGAGGTTGGAGTAGAATATGAAGAACATTTATTAGGTGATACAACTACACAGGAAGAATTAAATTCCGTTATAGCTCAATTAAACGAAGATAAAGCGGTACATGGAATACTATTACAAAGTCCAATACCAACAAATCTAGATATAAATGAAGCATTTAAAATGATAGCACCAGAAAAAGATGTTGATGGATTCACACCAGTAAATGTTGGTAAACTATCAATAGGAGAAGACACATTTATATCATGCACTCCTTTTGGAATTATAAAAATGTTTGAAGAATCAAATATAGATATAAGTGGTAAAAATGTTGTAATAATAGGTAGAAGTAATATAGTAGGAAAACCATTAGTACAATGTTGTTTAAATAAAAATGCAACAGTAACAGTATGTCACTCTAGAACACAAAATATAGCTGAACATACGAAAAGAGCAGATGTAGTAATAGTTGCTATAGGAAAAGCTAAATTCTTAACAGAAGATATGGTTAAAGAAGGTGCAGTGATAATAGATGTTGGAATAAACAGAGGTGATGATGGTAAATTAGTAGGAGATGTTGATTTTGAAGCATTAAAAGATAAAGCAAGTCATATAACACCAGTACCAGGTGGAGTTGGTCCAATGACAATAACAATGTTAATGAATAATGTTATTAAAGCAGCTAAAGAATTACGTTAAACAAAAATATATAAAATACATAAAACAAAAACAAAAATTAAAAAAACAAATAAAACAAATAAAACAAAAATAAAAAAAACAAAAAAATAATAAAACAAATAAAACAAAAATAAATAAAAGAAAGAGGGGATTTATTCTCCTCTTTCTTTTAGCGAAAAAAGGAGAATTATAGTATGAACAACAAGTATGAAATATGGTTTTCTACATTAAAGACATTAGGAAGAAGTAAGAAATTAGAGTTATTAAAAAAATATAAAAATGAAGAAAAACTATTTAATTTAAAAAGAAGTCAATTAAATAAAAATAAAGTATTAAAAGAAAAACAGATAGAAGAAATTCTTGATAAGGAGAAAAAAGAGAAAGTATTAGGAGATATGGAATACTTAGAAAAAAATAAAATACAGGTAATATCAATATTTAACAATATGTATCCCAAAAAGTTATTAGATATTTTTGATCCACCAATATACATATATGTTAAAGGAGATATTTCGATATTAAATAAAAAGACTATAGGAATAATAGGGTGCAGGGAAGCAACTGAGTATGGTAAAAGTGCATCTAAATATTTTGGATATAATCTAGCAAAACAAAATATAAATATTGTTAGTGGACTAGCTAAAGGTATTGATAGTTATGCACATATAGGAAACTTAATGTGTATAAAAGAAGCGGAAAATATAAAAAAAGTAGGTAAACCGATAGGTGTTATAGGTACAGGGTTAGATATTATATATCCAAAAGAAAATGAACTATTAGTAAATGAAATATTAAAGCAAAATGGAGTGATTGTATCAGAATATTCTTTAGGAACACAACCTAATAAGATGAATTTTCCGGCAAGAAATAGGATAATAAGTGGATTATCAGATGAAATATTAGTAGTAGAGGCAAAAGAAAAAAGTGGAACATCAATAACAGTTGATTTTGCATTAGAACAAGGAAAAAATATATATGCAGTGCCAGGAAATATTAATGAAATTAATGCAACAGGAACGAATAAATTAATAAAAGAAGGGGCAAAATTAGTTACAAGATATGAAGATATATATTAAAAAATATAGTTTTAATAGTATTATAAAAATATATAAAAAAAAAGACGAAAAATATAAAAAAAACTATTGACTTTTAATAAAAAATGGTTTATACTCTTATTTGTGTTAACCACAAAGGTGAATGCTCTCTTAGCTCAGTTGGTTAGAGCAACCGGCTCATAACCGGTAGGTCCAAGGTTCGAATCCTTGAGGGAGCACCATTTTTTATTTATATGGGTAGATGGCCGAGTGGCTAAAGGCGGCAGACTGTAAATCTGTTCTCATTCGAGTACGATGGTTCGAATCCATCTCTGCCCACCATAAAAACCGTAAAAGTAGTAATACTTATACGGTTTTTATTTTGTTTTTAAAATTAAAAGTTAATTATAGATTTCTTTTCTATGTTCTATTTCTAGTACTAATACAATTATTTTTTCATCTTGTATTTCGCAAAGCATTCTATAATTTCCAATTCTATATCTCCACTCTCCATATTTATTTTCTATTAAAGCTTTACCAAGTGCTCTAGGATTTTCTGAGTTATTAATATGTTTTTCTATCCAGCCAAGAATTAATGCAGATGTATGTTTATCTATTTTTTTTAATTGTTTTAATGCTTTTTTTGTAAATATAACTTTATATTTCATTCTAGCTCCAACTCCCTTTTTACATCTTCTAAAGAGTAGGTAGTAGAGTCTTTTTGGTATTCTTCTAATGCTTTTTTGAATGATTTTAAATCATATTCATCTTCAATTTTTTCTATAACTGCATCCCTAATTAAATCAGACAAAGAAATATCATTCATCTTAGCATAAGTTTTTATGAGCTCTGCATCTTTTTCATTTAATCTTACTGAAATGGTCATAATTATCAACTCCCTTCTATTTAACTGTAATACATTGTAATACAAATGTTAATATATTATATTATTATTTTCAGATTTAAGTGAATATATTCAAATTAATAGATATAGGCTGTATTAATGTACAAAAATGATTGACTAATAAAAAATAAATACATAATAAATATTAATTTAAACTTTTTTTAGTATAGTTTGTATATATATATATAGGAGGTTTTATGTATAGAATAGCATTAGTAGAAAATGATATGCCAAAACATGAATTAATAAAATTATATAATATACTAAGCATTAGATTAAAAAATATAAAAATTTGTGGTATATTTAAAGCAATTGAAGAAGTAGATGAGAAAAATGTAAAAATAGATATAATTATAGTATAAAGATAATACAAGAATTAGTTAAAGTAAAAGAAATTAATATGATGATTAGAATAAAAAAAGAATTAGAAATACTAAATTTTGATTTTTCATATATAGGTACAAGATATCTTTTAGAAGTAATATATGAAATATACATTAATTGGAATTTAGAAGAGTGGTCACTAAATTCTAAGATATATCCTATTATATCAAAAAAATTTAAAACCAGTATAAATACGATTAAGTGTAATATTACATATTCACTTAATAAAAGTTTATTAAAATCCTCAAATGTATTTCTAGAAAGATATTTAAAAATATATCAAGGTGAAAAAAATCCAAAAATAAGGGATATAATAATTGTTATATTAAATAAAATTGAAAGATAATGTAGAATTGGAGATGTGAGATGGATAAAGATAAAGAATTATATAAAGAATTTTTAAATGGAAATGATGAATCTTTTGAAAAAATTATTAGAATGTATAGGAAAAAACTAGAAAAATATGTGAATTCTATTATTAATGATGAGACAACATCAGAAGATATAGTACAAGATGTTTTTGTATATATACTAATACATAAAGAAAAATATAATTTCAAATACTCTTTAAAAGCCTATTTGTATCTAATAGCAAAATGCAGAGCTTTAAATTTAAAAAAAAGAAAAAGAATAATCAAATTTGAAGAATATTGTGAGAATAGTATGTTTTTATATAATGTATTTGAAAATGACATTGTTGATAAGGTTATAAATAGCGAAAAAATAGAAATTTTAAAAAAGCAAATAAAAAAATTAAAGCCACTAGAACAAAGAGTTATGTTTTTAAATAATATAGAACAATTATCACAAAAAGAAATAAGTATTATAGAAAAAATACCTATTTCAAAAGTTAAAAATATAGTTTTTCATAGTAAAAAGAAATTAAAAAAAATATTAGAAGAAAGAGGGTGCGATTATGAGTGATGAACAATTTATAAAAAAAGTATATTCAAAGTATAATAAAATTATTAAAGAAAAAAGTAAAAATGATTTTTTTAATAGTGAAATTGTATTTGAAGAAAAAAATACATATAAAATGTTAAAGAAAGTAGCTTTAATATTAATAGCATTAAGTTTATCAGGAGGATTAGTATACGCTGGAAACGAAATAGTTAAATCATATATTCAAAATAATTTTCAAATTGAATATGTAGATAATTTACAAAAAGAAATAGACATAAATATGAAAAAACAAAATGGTATATATTACCAAACAATTTTAGAAGAAGATCAAATGAAGAAATATTATGAAATATTCCCAGAGCTAAAGAATGAAAAAGATATAAATTTTGAAGATAATTTTATAATTTTGATTACCACATATAATTCTGCATTACCAGAATTGAAAATTGCAAATGTTTATCTAGAAGAAGATATATTATGTATTGATTTAGAACAGACAGAGGAGTTAGATGGAACAATGCTATATGCCATTATATCAAAAGATATGTATAGAGAAGAAATTAAAATTAAAGAAATAATAGAAAGTGAGCTAACAGAATATGAAAATTTTACAAATGAAGAAGCTATAGACTCAGGTTTTATTGTTTTAGAGTCTAATAAAATAATATCAGGAAATATAGATGTGGTAGATAAAATTTTAGAAGATATAAAAAATCAAATAGATTTTGAAATAATATTTTTTGAAAGAAGATTAACAAATGAATTAGTAATAACAAAAATTTTAAATCAAAATAAAAATTTAACAGTTGAAACATTAGTTTTTGAAAATGGAGAAGAAAGAAATATTCTGTATAGCGATAAAAAAGTAACATTGTCAAAGAAAGAATTTCAGATCGACGAATTTAGAAGAGGAATAACTCTAATGATGGATATTGAAGGTCATGAATATGAAAAAATACCGTTAATATATTATGAATAATTTACCATTTTTAAATTTAAATATGGTTATTGTTTTCTATTGCAAAAATAATTGCTTAGGTGGTTTGGATAAAAAATAATAGTTAACTATAATTGTTTCTGTGTTTTATCTTTAAGACAGAGTAATGAAATCAGTGATATAATATATCAATTTTAAGTAAATATATTCAAAAATATGTTACAAATACTAATAAAGTTATCTGATACATCTAACCAAAATACAATTTTATAAAAAAACTATGTAATTTTTATAAGTATTAATAAAAAATAAAATATAGTAAAGGACTGTAAATCTGTTCTCATTCTAGTACGATGGTTCGAATCCATCTCTGCCCACCATAAAAACCGTAAAAGTAGTAATACTTATACGGTTTTTATTTTGTTAAAATGAAATATATCAGTTATCTTACAGTTTAACAAGTGGAGGCTTGAATAAATTATATAAATAAAATATAATATATAGGTGAAACATTTTTTGTGCCATTTTACTAAAAAAATTATTACTTTAAGGAGGCATAAGTATGACAACTACTTATATTGGAGCAGCAACAGATTGGTGGGAAAAAATAATAAGGATGAATGATCTCAGTAAATACAACATGGGAAAAGGTGAAATGTATGAAAGTTGTGCGAACATAGCTTTAAAAACAGATTCTATGATAGAAATTGATGAAGCATCAATGATGTGTTTTGTAGAAAAGTTAGCAAAAGCAATTGAAGATGAAGTTCAAGAAAACGGAAGTATTACCTTGAAAACAGAATATGAGCCTAAAGACATATTAGCAGATGTTGTATTTGAAGCAGAAATCGATGAAGCTAAAATTCCTTGGATGACAAAAATGATAATAACTCCTGAAAGAGTATCAGTTTCATTGGGATTTAATGAACCAGAAGAAATTATTTTCGAAAAAGATAAGTAGTTTAATTTACTTTAAAACATTGTAAGATATATAATTATATATCTTACAATGTTTTTCTTTTTAGTTGACTAGTTAAAATATTAACAATATAATTAATGTACAATATTTTAGGGGATAAAAAAATGAATGGAAAATTAAGAAACATGACATCTATATATTTATTTGATGAAAAAAGTAGATTTTTGTTATTATACAGAATAGGTTCAAAAGTAGTGAAAGATTCATATATAGGAACAGCAGGAGGCCATTTTGAAGAAAACGAGTTAAATGATGCTAAAGCATGTGTTGTTAGAGAGTTGAAAGAAGAAACTAATCTTGATGAGAATGATATTGAAAATATTGAATTAAGATATATAACATTGAGATTAAAGAATGAAGAAATAAGACAAAACTATTATTTTTTCGCTAAGCTTAAGAACTTATCTAAACATATACAAAACAATGAAGGAACTTTAGAATGGTTTGAAGAAAAAGAATTAAGTAATATAAAGATGCCACATACAGCAAAATATGTAATTCAACACTATATCAAAGAAGGGAAAAACAATAATAAAATCTATGGTGGTATAGCAGTTGAAAAGGGATTAGAATTAATAGAATTAGCACAGTTTTAAAAAATAATAAATTAGTTATTAAAAAAATATATAAATAAATTTAGGAGATTAAGAATATGAGTTTAGGAAATGATTTTTTACAATTAATAAAGGTGTTGTGGGATGTAGAGGAATTAGATATGTGGAACCCAAGAGAACATGCAACAATAGCATACGTAATTGAAAAAAACTTTGATAAGGAAGACTATAAGATTAAATATGAAAAATGGATTACACTAGCAAGAAACAAAGACTATAATGAATTTGCATGGTGTATTTCTAATGAAGTTTTAGACATTTATAAAAAAGATCCAACAGTAGAACAAGAAGATATAGATACTGTTCAAAAACTTGTTGATTTGGGAGCTGAGTTTTATCAAGAAAGAACATTAAGTACTTTTTGTATGGTGAATGAAAAATATGTGCCAAGATGGTTTTTTGATTTATTCAATAGCTATTTTACGTTAGAAGAAGCAAAAAGAGAAAATGCTGTTATAAAACATCTTATGACCGAATATAGTATGTCAGAATCAAAAGCACGAACAGCATACGATAAACTGTTAAGACATGATGAAATATTAAACGAATTCTATTTTTATGTAAAAAACAACAGATTTAGAAATTTCAATCAAGTAGAAGTAGAAGGATATTTAGCAAAACAATTATATGATACAACATTTTTAAAACCATTAGGTGCGTATAATTATTTAATATATCTTAGAGAATCTCCAAAAGAAGCATTAGAAAATTTAAAAAAAGGATTACCGAGAAAATAATAGTATAGAAACAGGTGAAAGAGCAAACTTCTTTTACTTGTTTTTTATGTAAATTAGTGGTATAATATTTGTGATTAAATTTATGAAATGCTATCTGTAAATACAGAAGCATAATACTCTAAGATTAAATAATATTAGGAGGACAGAAGATGAAAGAAACAACAAATATGTATTTATCAAGTTTTGCTGGAGAAACGAAAGGACGGATTAATCTAGAAAAATTAGCAATACCAGAAACAATGACAATTAAAATATCAAACGAAAGAATAATTCCAGAAGCATTTGATATTTTTGGACAACCAGTCTTCTCGTATGCTACATATAAGAGGGTAGAAAAGAAGTATGGTTCGACAAAACTAGAAGTAGAGTATCAAGAACATATTTTCAAAGTACCAAGAAGTGAATTTGATTCATTAAAAGGTATAGAAATAGCTTGTATGAATTTAGAAAATTTAAATGAAATGCTAGAAAATAGAGCAAAATTTAGAAAAGCATATCCGAAAGAAAGATTAAATGAATTTATGTTATTTGGATGCTTTCACCTAGATGTATTTGGACAAAGTTTTTCTATTGAAAAACACAAATTTGGTAATATGAAAACAAGTAAAGTGGCTGAGGAATTTGAAACTTTTTGTAAAAACAACACACAATTTGCCATTACAACAGGTGCTTTTACTATTCCAAAACCAAATTCAATATGTGAATATTGTAAAAAAGAATTAACAATAAGAGATATTGAAAATAATCCATGTATTTTTGATAAAGGAAAATTTTATCATGATTCTTGTTGGAATAAAAAAAGAACGAAAGAGGAAATCAAATTACTTAAAGAAGAAATGATTGAGCTAGTATATAGTAAAGAAGAATATACTTATGAATTACTACCAAATGGATATTCTAGTGATGAATATTTTGCAGCAATACCATGGATTAAAATTAATACTCCAGACGGAGCTATAGTTTTAGGAAGAAGGAAAAGAGTTTTTTCTATCAAATGGCAAAATGACTATACAGATTTTAATTTTAATAATGTTTTCAAAAATGAGATAAGAGAAGGAATAACTGTATGGGAAAACAAGAATGGTAAAGGAATTCATGCTTGGGAAATAAAAGATGTGTCTGAATATTTAAGAAGAGTAAGACAAGCTGTTAGTTCTCAAAAATAGTTCAAAACAGTTCAGAATAATTTAAGAAAAGTTTAAAATATAAATGCTATCAATATATTTTTGATAGCATTTATACTATTAAACTGATATGTTTTTATTGAATATTGAGGTAGAATAAGGTATAATGGAGATATGTTAATAAATGCGGGTATAATTTAGTGGTAGAATGTCATGCTTCCGACCTGATAGCGCGAGTTCGATTCTCGCTACCCGCTCCAAAAGTAATGAAATGGCTTCCAAAAGTTGGAAAATTAGTTGTATAATGAAAATATAACTAACCAACTGAAAGGAGCCATTTTTATTATGAAAATAACTTTAGAACAAAAACTAGATATGGTAAAAGAACACATATATAAGAATTATTCAATTTCTCATATACATGAGAAATAGGGTATTAGAATTGATGATTTTAAATATTGTTTAAACCTTTATAAAAAACATGGAGAAAATATATTTTTAAATCGCGAAAATGGAAAATATGGTCGTGATACTAAATTAATAGCTATATTTAGAGTACAAAACGGAGAATCACTTAGAAAAGTAAGTATTGATATAGGACTAATAAATTATAAAATTCTTTCTGATTGGGTTGAAAAATATAAAATTGAAGGTCCTGATTCTATTCAAGATAATTTTACCAGAAAAAATTATATAGATGAAGATGCAAGATATAAAAAGAATATTGATAAAAAATTAAAAGAAGAAAACGAAAGATTAAAGGCTGAAATTGATTTCTTAAAAAAGTCTCAGTCCTTAGCACGAAAACTAGAAGATCTAACAACAAAAGAAAAAGTTAAAATTGTTAGTGAGCTAAGGACAAAATATGAATCAAAAATTCTTCTAGAAATGAATAATATACCGTTATCTATATATTATTATCATATTAAAAATATAAAAGAACAAAAAGATAAATATATAGATGTAAAAAAAGAAATTGATTATTTGTATTTAGTAAAACATAAAAAAAGAATGGGATATCAAAGAATATATATAGAGCTTAAAAACAAAGTCTTATAAATAATGAGAGAAAAACAATATACATATAAAAAGAAAGTAAAATATAAAAATTATAATTCTTACGAAGGAGATGTTGGAGGTGTAAAACCTAACATTCTTAATCAAAACTTTTCAATAACTAAACCTTATCAAAAAGCTGGTACTGATATAACAATGTTTAGAGTAAATGAAGAAGAAGCGATTTATTTATCACCAATAATTGATTTTGATTCTAGAGAAGTACTTTCTTATGTAGTAGCAAAAGATGCGACTGTTAAAAGAGTAACTAAAATGCTAGAACTATTAAAAGAAAACCATAAAGAAAAAATTAAAAATATGATTATACAAAGTGATCAAGGAGTGCAGTATCAAAATTCAAGATACTCTGACATGTTAGAAAATTTAAACATAATACAATCTATGAGTAGAAAAGGAAATTGTTTAGACAACTCACCTACAGAAAATTTCTTTGGTAGACTTAAAAATGAAATATGGTATAATAAAGAAAAAGAATATAAAAACGGAAATGATTTAATTAATACTATTCATGAATACATAAAATATTATAATGAAACTAGAATAGTTACTAAATTGGGTTGTAGTCCAATAGATTATAGAAATAAAAAATTGGTGTGAGTTCACCAATTTCATATACAACTTTTGGAAGTCGATTCATAATTAGTATATTTAATTTTTTTAAAATATTTTTCCATTTGAGGTAATAATTCTCTTTTACCACCAGCCCATTTTAAAAATGGTTGTACCAATTGATTTTTTTGTTTTTTCATTATTTACCTCCATCATGATATATATTATATCATTTATTTATTTTAAAATAATATATATGGTTTTTTTTGAGATAATTTGATATAATTATAACAACAAGAGAAAATATATATACCCTAGAAATATTATAATATCTAGTTATTAATTATTAATTACTCTGGTTATATTACTTTATCAAAAATGGAGGTAGGAATGAAAATACTTAATATAAAAACTAAACAAAATGAATTTTTTAAGGATACCGAATTTAATTTTGATTATACTGGTAATCCCAAAAATAATATCTTAATTGTTGGGGAAAACGGGTGTGGAAAAACAAGACTTTTAAATATTTTATATAATTTTTCTACACTTAGAACTTGCTCACATATTTCAAATGAAATACAAATATTTACATTAGAAATTAATGACTTAGAAAAAGATATAATTAAAAATCATATTCAAAGAAAATTCAATATAATTTATAATATAAGCAATAGAATAGAAATAAGTATTAATTATAACTTTAACCTAATTAGCGATAAAAGAGTTGTAATAAATTATTTTGAAGAAAAGAGTAATACAAAAAAGGTTTTAAATTATGTCCATTGGCTTAATGAAATCGAAATATACTCTATATTTTCTTCTATATATTCAACCGTCGAAATAAATTATCATCCAAAAGACACTTCTAATATAACATCAAATGAAATTGATAATGACTTAAATAAAAGTTTACAAAGTGGTAATAATTTAGCTGATGAGATTCAACAATTATTCATTGATATAGCTAGCAATGACGCTAATGATCTAAGTAATTGGGTAAATGAAAATCCAAATACAGCACCTCCAGAAAACGTAAAAAACAAACGAATAAATCGTTTTAAAACGGCCTTTTCCATAATATTTCCTAATCTAAACTATGATAGAATAATTACAGAGCAGGGCAAAAAAAAAGTTTTATTTAAAAAAGATGAAAGAAATATAGAAATTAGAGAGTTAAGTTCTGGCGAAAAACAAATTGTATTTAGAGGTGCTTTTTTGTTAAAAAATAAAAATAGTTTAAAAGGTTATATTGTATTAATAGATGAACCTGAAATTAGTTTACACCCACTTTGGCAAGAAAAAATATTCAATTACTATACTGCTTTATTCTGTGATGAGCAGAATAATCAAACTTCTCAAATATTCTTTGCAAGTCATTCAGAATATGTTCTAAAATCAGCATTACAACATAATGACTCCGCCATATTAATTCTTAAAAAAAATATAAACAATGAAATTTCAGCACAAAATATGGAAGCCCCGATATCTTTACCAACGCTAACTTCTGCTGAATTAAATTATCTT
The DNA here is from genome assembly GCA_964370265.1 of uncultured Clostridium sp. Classification (GTDB taxonomy): domain Bacteria; phylum Bacillota; class Clostridia; order TANB77; family CAG-508; genus CAG-269. Next base: position 142,894 of record CAYJIP010000003.1, read on the forward strand.
GCTTTTAATATTATATCTAATGACTTTCATACACAACTATTCACCTATTTACAGAGTAAATTTTCTAAACCAAAGATAAAAGAATGTGATGATTATATCATCACTACAACATACTATAATTCTACAATTCATTCAAAAAATTCAACATACAAAAGTACTACATATAGTTCCTTACCAGTGTATATAAGAAACTCTATACATCATCCTGATTCGGGCAATATCTTTACACTTGAGGAATTAAAGACATCTATTTTATTGCTAATTGAATTATGTAAGTGAAATTGAATTTATAATATTATTTACACAAATTTATCTATGTGCTATAATTAATTTATCAAGGAACATAGTTCGTGATTTGTTAAGAAAACGCTCCAAAAATTAAATTATTATAATCTAGATAGTAAAGTGTATTAAAGGTAGGAATTGTGAACATGAAAATTAAAGTATTAAATATTGGAATTATAAAAAAAGATAATAAAATATTAATGAGAAAGAAACCTGCTGGTTCAAAACCATATAAAGAAACTTGGTATATGTTTGGAGGTATTGTAGAAAATGGACTTAATCCAAATGAAGCACTAAAAGAAATGATATATAATCAAGCAAACATTAACATTAATATATCTGAAAACATATCATGGGACACAGAAATAAAAGAAGATCATGATGGTATATTAACTCAATTTATATACTTAAATTCTATATGTGAATATATATCAGGAGATTTAATTATAAAAGACGATAAAATTGAAAAACTTGAATTTATAGAAATTGATAATTTAAAAAGCTATGATATAGTTCCACCAGCATTTAAACTATTAAAAGAATTACATTATATTAAATAAAAAAAGTTAAAAAACTTACAAGCATAAATATTTGTAAGTTTTTTAACTTTTTTTGTATAAAAGATATTTATAAAATTATATTGAAATCTGATAAAATAATTTTTTGAAAAGGTATAATAAGAAATTTTGGTATTGAAAGTAATATTCTAAATTCAATTGATAGATTTAGTGGGACTAAATATATATAATTAATGACAAATAGTGACATATTTCTTTTAAATGAATATATAATGTGGTATAATTCGACCATATTTAAATATAAAATTTAATATGAAATTATAATATATAAAATAAACAAAAGTAAAAATGGAGGAAAAAGTATGTCAAGTACACAACAAAGAGCTGAATTACAAGCTCAAATATGGAAAATAGCAAATGATGTTCGTGGTTCAATAGATGGATGGGATTTTAAACAATATGTGTTAGGAACTTTATTTTATCGCTTTATTAGTGAAAACTTTTCAAACTATATAGAAGCAGGAGATAAAAGTATAAACTATGCAAATTTAGAAGACTCGGTAATAACATCAGAAATAAAAGAAGATGCAATTAAAACAAAAGGATATTTTATTTATCCAAGTCAATTATTTTGTAATGTAGCAAAAAATGCAAATACAGATGCTGATTTAAATACTAAATTATCAAAAATATTTTTAGAGATAGAAAGTAGTGCAAATGGCTATCCATCTGAATTAGATATTAAAGGATTATTTGCTGATTTTGATACTACTAGTAATAGATTAGGAAATACAGTTAAAGATAAAAATACTAGATTGGCAGCTGTTATTAAAGGGGTAGAAGGGCTAAACTTTGGAAACTTTGAAGATAATCAAATTGATTTATTCGGTGATGCTTATGAGTATTTAATATCTAATTATGCAGCTAATGCAGGTAAATCAGG